>MGZO01000100.1:4781-5846 GCA_001802655.1 Hydrogenophilales bacterium RIFOXYD1_FULL_62_11 | reverse complement strand
AGCCGCGCAAATCGCCATTGGCGAGAATGTATTCCCCGTGCTTGTGGTGATTGTCGTGGGCAATCACCAAACCAATTTCATGCAGCTGTGCCGCCCAGCCCAGCAGGGTGGCGCTCAAGGTGCGTGGCAGCTGCCAGGCCATGGCCACCTGTGCCAGGCTCTTGAGCGCGGTGCGCTCCACTGCATCGGCATGACGGGCATCGGCACCGTAGCGGCGGGCAGTGGCGGCGACGGCCGCACCGCGCACATCGCGGTTGTCGAGGCGCCCCAGCAGGTCGTACAGAATGCCTTCGCGCATTGCGGTTTCGGCCACGTCCATCTGCTCGATGCCGAGCTCGGAAAACAGACCCATCATGATGGCAAAACCGCCGGCAATCACCGGGCGGCGGTCGCGCGTCAGCCCCGCCAGGTCGAGCGCATCGATATGCCCGGCCTTGACCATCAGGCTGCGCAGCTGCGCCAGACCCTGCGCGGTGATGCCATTATCGGAAAGGCCGTTGAGTTCGAGGATTTCGCGCAGCGCACGTGCGGTGCCGGATGAACCGATCGCCTGCTGCCAGTTGCCGTGGGCAAATTCCTGGGTGATGCGTTCGACTTCGGCACGCGCAGCCATTTCGGCGGTTTTTAGTGCAGTTTTGTCGAGCACGCCGTCGGCAAAAAAACGCCGTGAGAAATTGACGCAGCCCATGTGCAGGCTTTCGCGCGCCAGCGGCTTGAGCCCCTGGCCAATAATGAACTCGGTGGAACCGCCGCCAATGTCGACCACCAGCCGCTTGTCGGGAGAGGCCGTCAACGAATGCGCGACGCCCAGATAGATCAGCCGTGCCTCTTCACGTCCGGCGACGATTTCGATGGGATGACCCAGCGCAATTTCGGCCTTGGGAATGAACACATCGGCATTCTTTGCGATCCGTAACGACGAGGTGCCGACGCAGCGGATGGCTTCCGGAGACAAGCCGCGCAGGCGTTCTCCAAAACGGTGCAGGCAGGCCAGCGCGCGCGTCTGGGTGGCTTCGTCGAGCTGTTTATCGTCGGTCAGGCCACCAGCGAGGCGCACGGTTTCCT
>MGZO01000100.1:0-4722 GCA_001802655.1 Hydrogenophilales bacterium RIFOXYD1_FULL_62_11 | reverse complement strand
GAGTTGGAGCCGAGATCGACGGCGGCGAGCGTGTCGTAAGTTTTCATGCGAAGCGGGTCATGCGATGGCGCCAAAAAAGAGATAAGCCATGCCAATGGCGGCAATAATGCCCGCCGCATCGGCTATCAGACCACAGGTGACGGCGTGACGCACGCGCTTGATGCCGACCGCGCCGAAGTACACCGCCAGAACATAAAACGTGGTTTCAGTGCTGCCCTGCACAATGGAGGCGAGACGACCGGCGAAGGAATCCGCGCCGTGGGTTTGCATGGTATCGATCATCATGGCGCGCGCGCCGCTGCCCGAAAAAGGTTTCATCAAGGCGGTGGGCAGCGCATCGACCCAGCGGGCGTCGAACCCGAGCGCCAGCACGCCACCGCGCACCGCGTTCATCAACAGATCCAGCGCACCACTGGCGCGAAACACCGCAATCGCCACCAGCATGGCGACAAGGTACGGAATGATCGTGACCGCCGTGTGAAACCCTTCCTTTGCGCCTTCGATGAACGCCTCGTAAGCGTTGACCCGGCGCCGCACCGCCATCAGCAAAAAGGTCACGATCAGGCTGAACAGCAACACGTTACTCAAAATGGACGACTGCCGCGTCATCTCCGCCGCATCGAGGCTGCTGAAGTACGCCACCAGCCCGCCGATCAGCGCGGTCGCACCGCCCAGATACGCCAGGGTGACGCGGTTCCACAGGTGCAGGCGCTGGTACATGCCGGTGACCAGCAGCCCGCACAGCGTGCCGATGTAAGTGGTGATGAGCAACGGCACGAACACGTCGGTCGGATCGGCCGCGCCCAGCTGCGCGCGGAAGGTGAAGATGGTCACCGGCAACAGGGTGACCGAGGCGGTGTTGATCACCAGAAACAGGATCTGCGCGTCGCTGGCAATATCGGGTGTGGGATTGAGTTTTTGCAGTTCCTGCATCGCCTTGATGCCCAGTGGCGTGGCGGCGTTGTCGAGTCCCAGCATGTTGGCGCCCATGTTCATGGTCATCGCGCCGAGCGCCGGATGGTTGGCGGGGACGTCGGGAAAAAGGCGCCTGAACAGCGGCGCGAGGCCACGCGTGAGCAGGTCGAGCATGCCCGCACGCTCGCCGATTTTCATCACGCCGAGCCATAGTGCCATTACCCCGGTCAGGCCGAGGGCAATCTCGAATGCGGTTTTGCTGCTGTCGAACAGCGCCTTGACCAGGGCGGCAAACACCCCGGCATCGCCCAGCACCAGCAGTTTGAACAAAGCAATGACAAAGGCGGCGACAAAAAAGCCCACCCACAACACATTCAGCATGGCGGGATCAGGTCACCCATCCCGCGATCACGACCAGCAGGCCCGCCACCATCCAGATCACCAGTCCGCGCCAGATCATGCTGACCGCGCTGTCGATGCTGTCGGCATCCGGCTCGGTCTGGGCGCTGCCCAGTTCGGGGCGCCATACGGTTTCCCCGCCGACATTGATCGACTGCCCCAGGCGCACGCCCATCGCGCCTGCACCGGCGGCCAGCACCACGCCGTCTTCCGGCTCAAGCCAGGCCTCAGCCTGGGTACGCCAGCAAAAGGTGGCGTCCTCGAAGTTGCCCGCGATAGCATAGGTCAAGCCGGTCAGCCGGACCGGCAACCAGTTGATCGCATGAAACACGCGCTGCGCAAACACGCCGAATTGGCCCTGGGTCGTGGCCCAGCGCCGCGCCAGAATCGACGCGGTGCGAAACAAGATGGCGCCGACGGGGCCGAACGGAACCAGCAGCACAAACCAGATCAGCACGCCGAACATCTGGCGGTGACTTGCCGCCATGACCTGCTCGATGGTGACGCGCGCAATTTCATCGGCGCTGAACTGGCTGGCATCGCCACCGCGGCTGGCAATGAGCTGTGCACGCGCGCCGTCTAGGTCGCCCGCACGCAGCAGGCGGGCGATGCGCTCGGCATCGTCGCTGAAGTATTTGAAACCCAGTGTGAAATACAGCACCGCCACATTCCACACCCAGCTCAGGAACGGGCTGACGCCTCCAAGCAGGCGATCAATCAGCCACACACCCAGCAACAGCGGCACCACCGCCAGGCCCCAGGCAATGGCACCGTGACTGAACGCATTCGCATTGAAACGGTGTTCCAGCCATTGCGTGAAGCGCGCGTACTGCTGATAGTGCGGTAGCGGCTGCCGCAACGGGCGCAGATGCTCGAGGGCGACGGCAGCAAGGACGGTAAAAAAAGCCATAGGAATTAACGATTCATTTCCAGCGTGAAATGGCCCACCCGATTGCTCTGGCCGGCCGGCCGGTACAGCTCGACAGCCGGCATCGTGAGGGTCTTGCCTTGTGATTCCAGCGTATCGGCCAGCGCCTGATAGGCTTTCGACGGCGCCAGCAATACAGCCGCATGCACTTGCGCCGCATATACCGGGCGCGCTTCAATGCGGCCTTCCTTCAACCCGGACGGGATTGGCGCAGTTTCGCTCAGGGTGTAACCGACGTGCGCACGCACCTTGCCGTGGCTCGCCCGCGGGTCGCTCAGAATCACATTGATCGTATCGCCCGCCGCCACCTTGTCCTCGGTGAACTTTTCCAGCACAGTGCGCTGGGGTTTGCGCATATTGTTGATCGGCCCTTCGTAATCAAGATAGGCATACCGATAGGGTCCCGCTTCGGTTTCGCTCACGCTCACCGGGCTGAATCCGCCCCACCACCAGAACACCGCCACGAGCGGCAATACGAATGCCAGCACAAACGCCGGCCACTGTTTTTTGAACACGCCTGAACTCCCCGAATCAACTTTGAAGATATCACAGCACAGGCCGCCAACGGTGCCCCTCGGAGTGTTCGCATCCGGATTTGCATTCACAGCGCATGCCCATACTGTTTATAATGACAAACCCGCTTAGTTCATAAAACAATTTAATAGCTGCCCTCTCGAACCAGAAGGCATGGAATCCCGAAAATGCTCTGTTCGCCCGAAGCGCTGCTGCAAAAAAACAAGGCCTTGACGGATACCTGGCAGCGTTATCTGGCGACACCCAATGTCGAAAACTTTGTCGAATTGGCCATATCGATCAACAGTTTTACCGAGTTTCTGATCGACAAAGGCATCGCCGCCCTGCATCACGCCAGCCACCAGCTTGAACAGGTCACGCTGGCGCACTTTGCACAGGATGTCACGCACCCCTTGCCGCAAGCCGCTCAGGACGACCTGAACGAGCGCATCAATGAGCTGACCCGACTGACCGAGGCGCGTGCCCATAACAATCTCGACACCCTGTCCCGTGACCCCGTCGTCATTGCCCCGCAAAGCATGCGCAGCGTCCAGGCCTGGCTGATCGGGCACGATCCGGACGCCTGGGCCGACTTGCTGGTGCAGCTGGGCTATTTCGGCATGGCGACCGAATTCAGAACCTGGGATCAGCCGATGGCGGAAAGCGTGGACACCGCCCCCTTGCTGCTGCTCGACATGAATGGCCTGCCCGAAGCCGAATGGCATGAGCGGATCCAGGCGCTACGGCAACAGTACGCGATGGGGCAGCTGATCTGCCTCGAAGTCGAATCCGACTTTGGGCAATTGCAGCAGGCTCTGAAGAGCGGCAGCGATAGCTGCCTGCTCAAAGGCCGGCCCACGCACGCCATCGTCGAGCACATCATGGAGTTGAACGAGCGCCACGATCAGGAAGCCTACCGTGTGCTGATCGTCGAAGACTCCAAAACCGCAAGCCACCTCATCCATCGCAGCCTGGCCGAAATCCAGATCGAATCGCACATCGTCAACGACCCGCGCGAAACCCTCAACGCGCTCAAGCAGTTCAATCCGGACCTGATCCTGATGGACATGTACATGCCCAACTGCACCGGCGTCGAAGTCGCGCGCATCATCCGCCAGCACTGCGAATTTCTCAGCATCCCGATCGTCTACCTGTCGGGTGAAACCAACGTCGCGCTGCAGGTCGACGCCATGCGCCTCGGTGGCGATCACTTCCTCACCAAGCCATTCAACCCGGTTTTCCTCAACACCATCGTCAAGAGCAAGATCGAGCGGTACCGCGCGCTACGGCGCTCGATGTACCACGACAGCCTGACCGGCCTGCTCAACCATTCCAGCGGCAAAAACATGCTGGAAGTCCTGTTGTCCGGCATCGTGCACGAGGGTGGGTTCCTGTCCGTGGTGATGCTGGACATCGATCATTTCAAGCAGGTCAACGACCGCTACGGTCACCCCACCGGCGACCAGGTCATTCGCAGCCTGTCGTGGCTGCTCAAGCAGCGCCTGCGCAAGCACGACATGATCTGCCGCTACGGCGGCGAGGAATTCCTGATTGGCCTGCCGCACGCCGATGCCGAACAGGCGCTCGCCATCATGGAACGCATCCGCCACGATTTCTCGCAAATCCATCACCCGCACGGCGACAGTCACTTTTTGACCACCATCAGCGCCGGCATCGCCACCTATCCCCTCGCCCAAACCGGCGATGCGCTGATCAAGGCTGCCGACCAGGCGTTGTATCAGGCCAAGCACGGCGGCCGCAACCGCATTCACCTCAGCGACGATTAGCCGAAGATCAGCTTCAGGCCGATCAGGATGGTGACGATTTCAAACGCGCGCTTGATCCACAGGTTGCCCTTCTTGATCGCCAGGTGGCTGCCAAGGTAGCCGCCGATGATCGAACCGGCCAGCAGCGCCGGCATCCAGCCCCACGCCACGGTGCCGATAGCCCCACGCCACGGTGCCGAT
>MGZO01000099.1:5980-8852 GCA_001802655.1 Hydrogenophilales bacterium RIFOXYD1_FULL_62_11 | reverse complement strand
GATCGACGAGGCCGGTGCGGCACAACGCATCCTGCCCGCGTCCAAGCGCAAGAAAACCATCAGCAAGACCGAGGTCGAAGAGATCGTGGCCAAGATCGCGCGCATCCCGCCCGCGAACGTGTCCAACGACGACCGCGGCAAGCTGCAGACCCTGGAGCGCGACCTCAAGAGCGTGGTGTTCGGTCAGGACAAAGCCCTGGAAGTGCTGGCCTCCAGCGTCAAGATGGCGCGTTCGGGCCTGGGCAAAAGCGACAAGCCGATCGGTGCTTTCCTGTTCAGCGGCCCCACCGGCGTCGGCAAGACCGAAGCCGCCAAGCAGCTGGCCTACATCATGGGCATCGACCTGATCCGCTTCGACATGTCGGAGTACATGGAGCGTCATGCCGTGAGTCGCCTGATCGGTGCGCCTCCGGGCTATGTGGGTTTTGACCAGGGTGGCCTGTTGACCGAAGCCATCACCAAGAAGCCCCATTGCGTGCTGTTGCTCGACGAAATCGAAAAGGCGCATCCGGACATCTTCAACGTGCTGCTGCAGGTCATGGACCACGGCACGCTGACCGACAACAACGGACGCAAGGCCGACTTCCGCAACGTCATCGTGATCATGACGACCAACGCGGGCGCCGAGACCATGAACAAGGCGAGCATCGGTTTCACCAACCCGCGCGAGGCGGGCGACGAGATGGCCGACATCAAGCGCCTGTTCACGCCCGAGTTCCGCAACCGGCTCGATGCCATGGTCGGCTTCAAGGCGCTTGACGAAAACGTCATCATGCGCGTGGTCGACAAGTTCCTGCTGCAGCTCGAAGGTCAATTGACCGAGAAGAAGGTCGAGGTCACGTTCACCGACGCGCTGCGCAAGCACCTGGCGAAGAAGGGCTTTGATCCGCTGATGGGCGCGCGACCGATGCAGCGCCTGATCCAGGACACCATCCGCCGTGCGCTGGCCGACGAGCTGCTGTTTGGTCGACTCACCGACGGAGGCCGCCTCACGGTGGACCTGGAGACCAAAACCGACGAAGCCGGCAAGGAGACCCAGGAAGTCAAGCTGGACATCCAGCCGCTGCCGAAGAAAGAAGGCAAGGCCAAGCCAGAGGAAGCCACGGCGGGTTGATGCCGGGCGCCTTGGCGCACTCAAGAAGGCCCGGACATCCGGGCTTTTTTTATTTCACAACCAGAAGGAGAAGGCGGCCAACCGGTCAGCGAGTCCGCCAGGCCAGCACGGTGTCGGCCCATTGATTCCCGAGTTTGGCCTCGCCAGTGGCGTTCGGGTGAACGCCGTCGTAGTTGTCTGCCACCGAGTAACCCGCCGCCTGGTTCACCACGGCGATGGGGGAGAGCACGGTGTTGCGCGACGCTGCCAGACCATCGATACCCCGGTTCAGGGCCGCTGTTCCCGCCGTGTCGGGGGCGGCGGGAATGATCTTGGCCAGCACGATGTGGGTGTCGGCCTTGCCGGCCCGGATGGCGTCGATCACGCTCCCCAGTTCCCCGATGATGCCAGCGGTGCTTTGGCCATCGAGCACGTCGTTGGTGCCCAGATGGAGGAGGACCACATCAGGGCGGGCGCTGCCGACCTTGCCGGCCACCTGGGGCGCCAGCTCGTGGGCCCGGTAGTCCCAGTAGCCCTCATGGTCCGGATCGAAGTCCGGGTCGGGGGCGCTGGTCTGTGGGCTGTCGCGGTAGCCGCTGGAGACGCCGGAGCGGCTGCCCACCAGGTCCACCGAACAGCCCGCGGCGTTCAGGCGTTGCCAGAGCACCCGGCGGTAGCTGTTGTGTCCCGCCTCGGCCTGGGTGATCGAATCGCCCAGGGGCATGATGCGCAGTGGGCCACCTTCGCGTCCACAGCTGGCGACTTTGAGCGCCGACGTGGCGTCACCCGAACCGTCGTCAGAGTCGCCACCGCCGCAGGCGCTGAGCACCGCGGTCAGCGCCAGCAGGGCGGCACGGGACGGGATCATTTTTCGAGGCATGGAACGTCCAGAAAAGTTGGTTGATCGGGCCGCCGATGGTGTTCGGCTGCACAAATGATTCATTGGCGCAGATAGGCCGCGCGGATGTTCTCCATGCGCCGGCGGTTCAGTCCGGCGTCTTCGCGACCCAGGCGGCTGGCACTGCGCACTTCGATCACGCCCCGCGCCGGGTTGAACCAGAACTCGAGGTCGTCCACGAACTTGAGCCAGCGCGTCTGGGCCTGTGCGTAGAGGTAGTCCGGTCGCTGTTCCACCAGCGTGATGCCGGGCTGGGTCTGCAGAACGGTGGCCAGCGTGCGCAGCGAGGTCATGGCGTCACCGTGCCTGAGGGGCAGGGGCGCTAGGAGCGCGTGGGTCCTTTGCGGGTGGTCCGGATACAGGTCGGCCTGGCTGGAGACGCTGTTGCGCGTCAGGGACGGTGGTTTCAAGCGTCCCTGTGTCACCCCGAGATCGGAAGGCCGATGGCCACTGAGCCCGCCGAACTGGGCCCCGATCAGGACCAGTACGACCAGGGCGAGCAGGCCGTACAGCAGCGCTTTGAGCAGACCCACGTGGGTAGCCGAAAAGAACGCGGGAATGGGCAGGGGCGCCGGTTCAGCGCTTGCCGCCCAGCAGGCTTCCCAACACCCCCCGCACGATTTGCCGCCCGATCCCACTGGCCACGCTGCGCGCTGCCGTCTTGGCCATGGTCTGCACCAGCCCATCGTATTGGCCACCGCGTGGGCCGGTGCGGCCGAACAGGGCTTCGTTGACCATGCCACCGAAGCCGCCACTCTCCGCTTCGGCTTCTTTTTTGGCCGCGCCGGGAATGCGCGGTGTCTTCACGCCGCCAGCATCCATGGGCGCGGTCTCGGCTGTGCGCGCGTCCACATGGGCACGCAGGATCTCGTGGGCACTTT
>MGZO01000099.1:4969-5919 GCA_001802655.1 Hydrogenophilales bacterium RIFOXYD1_FULL_62_11 | reverse complement strand
CCCCGCGACCAGAGAGTCACGCAGCAGTTGCTGGCGTTGTGCGTCGGTGATCGGGCCAAGCTGGCTGCCGGGCGGCACCACATACACGCGCTCGGTCTCGCTCGGGCGGCCTTTGGGGTCGAGCAGGCTCACGAGCGCCTCGCCCACAGCGAGTTCGGTGATGGCGGCCTCGATGTCCAGACCGGCCTTGGGTCGCATGGTCTCTGCCGTTGCCCTCACGGCCTTCTGGTCGCGCGGGGTGAAGGCGCGCAGCGCGTGCTGGATGCGGTTGCCGAGCTGGCCGAGCACGCTGTCGGGAATGTCCAGCGGGTTCTGCGTCACGAAATACACACCCACCCCCTTGGAACGCACAAGGCGCACGACCAGCTCGATGCGTTCGACCAGCACTTTCGGCGCTTCGTTGAAAAGCAGATGGGCCTCGTCGAAAAAGAACACCAGCTTGGGCTTTTCCGGGTCACCGATCTCGGGCAATTGCTCAAACAGCTCGGACAGCATCCACAGCAGGAAGGTGGCGTACAAGCGCGGCGAGTTCATCAGCTTGTCGGCCGCCAGGATGTTGATCACCCCTTTGCCGTCGACCGTCTGCATGAAGTCGCTGATGTCGAGCATGGGCTCGCCGAAGAACTGGTCGCCCCCTTGCTGCTCGACCTGCATCAGGCCGCGCTGGATGGCGCCGACGCTGGCAGCGCTGATGTTGCCGTATTCGGTGGTGAACTGTTTCGCGTTGTCTCCGATGTGCTGCAGCATGGCCCGCAGGTCTTTCATGTCGAGCAGCAGCAGGCCGTTGTCGTCGGCGATCTTGAACACCAGGTTGAGCACGCCGGCCTGCGTGTCGTTGAGGTTCAGCATGCGCGCCAGCAGCAGCGGCCCCATGTCGCTCACGGTCGCGCGCACCGGGTGACCCTGTTCGCCAAACACGTCCCACAGCGTGGTGGGCCAAGCCTGCGAGG
>MGZO01000099.1:4468-4961 GCA_001802655.1 Hydrogenophilales bacterium RIFOXYD1_FULL_62_11 | reverse complement strand
GTGATGCCGCGGTCCTTCAGGACGGTGCTGATCTTCTCGCCGAAGCTGCCCATCTGGCTGATGCCGGTGAGGTCTCCCTTGACGTCGGCCATGAAGACCGGCACGCCGATGTTGGAGAACTGTTCCGCCAGTGTTTGCAAGCTCACGGTCTTGCCGGTTCCCGTGGCGCCGGTGATCAGGCCGTGCCGGTTGGCCAGTCCGGGCAACAGCTGGCAGGTGGTGTTCGCGTTCTGGGCAATCAGCATCGGTTCGGCCATGGCGGCGTCCTTCCTGTGAGCAGGGGAATGGGAGAAGTGGGTAAAAGTAAAATCGCTGGTTATTAGACCAAATCCTGGTCAGACAGAAGGACTCTCTCGTGGCTGGACACAGCAAATGGGCCAATATTCAACACCGCAAAGGCCGTCAAGACGAAAAGCGGGGCAAGATCTGGACACGCGTCATCCGTGAGATCACCGTGGCCGCGCGCACGGGTGGTGGCGATCCGGCGATGAAC
>MGZO01000099.1:0-4445 GCA_001802655.1 Hydrogenophilales bacterium RIFOXYD1_FULL_62_11 | reverse complement strand
CAAGGCCAAGGCCGAGTCGATGCCGAAGGACAACATTGAAAACGCCGTCAAGCGCGGCAGCGGCCAGCTCGACGGCGTCAACTACGAAGAAGCGCGCTACGAAGGCTACGGCATCGGCGGCGTCGCGGTGATTGTCGACTGTCTGACCGACAACAAGGTGCGCACCGTTGCCGACGTGCGCCATGCGTTCACCAAGCACGGCGGCAACATGGGCACCGACGGCTGCGTGGCGTTCCAGTTCAAGCACTGCGGGCAGATCATCCTGGAGCCGGGTGCGAGCGAAGATGCGGTGATGGAAGTCGCGCTCGACGCCGGCGCAGACGACATCATCCCCAACGAGGACGGCTCGATCGAAGTGCTGACCTCGCCCGATCCCAAGGCGTTTGAAACGGTAAAGGACGCGCTGGAAAAAGCCGGGTTCAAACCGGCGGTCGCCGAGATCACCCTGCGTCCCGAAGCCGAGACCGAACTCGCCGGCGACGACGCTGTGAAAATGCAGAAGATTCTGGATGCACTCGAGGTGCTGGATGACGTGCAGGATGTCTACACCAACGCCGTGCTGCCGGAATAGTCCCCGCTTTGCGCATCCTCGGCATTGATCCCGGTCTGCGCATCACCGGCTTTGGCTTGATCGAACAATCCGGCCAGAAGCTGACCTACGTCGCCAGCGGCGTCATCAAAAGCGGCGAGGGCGAATTGCCGCAACGCCTGGGCGTATTGTTTGCCGGGCTGAATGAAGTGATCGCCACCTGGCAGCCCGACACCTGCGCGGTGGAAATCGTCTTCGTCAACGTTAATCCGCAATCCACCCTGTTGCTTGGGCAGGCTCGTGGCGCGGCCATCTGCGCGGCGGTGACGAACCAATTGGCGGTGGCGGAATATACGGCGCTGCAAATCAAGCAGGCGGTGGCCGGCCACGGCAAGGCAGCAAAAGAGCAGGTGCAGGAAATGGTCAAGCGTTTGTTGAGCTTGCCCGTCGCACCGACTGCCGACGCCGCCGATGCCCTGGCCTGCGCGATCACCCATGCCCATGGCAGCCGCCTTGGTATCCATTCCACAGCGGGTTATCGTGTTAAAAGCGGACGTCTGGTGTGAACGGGAACACATAATGATTGCGAGAATTACAGGCACGCTTGCAGCCAAACAGCCGCCCCAGGTGCTGGTGGATGTGGGCGGCATCGGTTATGAAATCGACGTGCCCATGAGTACGTTTTACAACCTGCCCGCACTGGGCGAAAAAGTCAGCCTGCTCACTCATCTGGCGATCCGCGAGGACGCGCATCTGCTGTACGGTTTTGCCAGCGAAATCGAGCGCACGGCGTTTCGTGAGTTGCTGAAAGTCTCCGGTATCGGCGCCAAAACCGCCTTGTCGGTGTTGTCTGGCTTGAGCGTGAATGATTTGTCGGTCGCGATTGCCGCGCAGGAAATTGGCCGCATCGTCAAAGTCCCGGGCATTGGCAAAAAAACTGCCGAACGCCTGTTGCTGGAACTCAAGGGCAAGCCCGTGTTTGCCGGTGCGATTGCCAGCGTGGCGCCGGCCGGGGTGTCGGATGACGTACGCCAGGCCTTGCTGGCGCTGGGCTACAACGAGCGCGAGACGACCGAGGCGCTACGCGCATTGCCGCCTGACCTGGCAGTCGGCGAAGCCATCCGGCAAGCCTTGCGTGGGTTGTCCCGGGCGTGAACATGAAGCGCCCCAGCTCTCCGCATCGCCCCGCTTCACTGCGCCGTTATTTTTTGTGGCTGCTAATGGGTGTGATCGGTTTGTTTGTGGGCGGCATGGCTTTGAGCGTGGTGTTCAGCCTGCGCGCAAATGAAGCGGCCGAGATGCGCCTGCTGGGCGTGGCGGCCACGCAGACCCAGGCCAGTGTGACGCGCGACTGGAATTATTATCGGGAAGTCATTGATAACCTGGCACGCGATCCGGAGTTGATCGATTTGATGCTGGTTGGCGCGGACGAAGACAAGCAGCAGTGGGCCGCGTCGCGTCAGCGCCTGCTGCCGGGCATCCTTGGGCTGGCGTTGATGAGTCCGCAAGGGGAGATCTATGGCGATGCAGCCGCTTTGCGGGTGGGGCCGGCTTGCCAGCGTGATTTGCGTCAACCCCAGACGGGCGCATTGAGTCGGGTGTTGGTGCATCGCGATCAGCCTGGTCTTGAGCATGCCGATTTGCTCACGGAAGTGCGCGGAACGGGCGGCGAAACGCTCGGCAAGCTGTTTGTGAGTATCCGGTTAGAGCAACTGCAGCGCATTCTCGACGATTCTACCGGGCCGGGAGATTCCACGCGCTTGCTGGACGCGGAGGGTGAGACCCTCGTCAGCAGCGGGTCGGTGACGGGTGATCTACACGAGGTGCGACTGCCCGTGCAGGCGACGGGATGGACGCTGGTGCAGCAGTCCCCTATCCGTTATGGCGGCTTCGGTGGCTGGCTGCAGATTCTGGCGGGTCTGCTCACGCTGTCGGGCGTGCTGGGCCTGCTGATCGTAACGGCTTTTCAGATGCGTCGCCCGGTGATGCAGGACATCATGGCGGCGCAGGATGCGTTGACGTGTCTGACGCGCGATGAATCGTTTCCGCCTATCGTGACGCGCTATGTGGAATTCGTGCCGGTCGCTGAAAACATCAACCGCATTGCGCTGCATTTGCAGGCGCAACGCGAGCGTCTGGAACACTTGAGCCTGACTGATCCCCTCACCGGCTTGCCCAACCGGCGGGCCTTCGAAGTGTATTTTTCTCAGGCCTTGGGGCTGGCTGAACGGCAACATGCGGTTGCGCTGGTGATGATCGATGTGGATAGTTTTAAAACCGTCAACGACCGCTATGGTCATGGCGTGGGCGACCAGGTATTGCTCGCCCTGGCGCAGTCGCTGAAAGCCTTGACCCGGCGCGCCGATCTGGCCGCGCGCCTGGCTGGCGATGAATTTACGGTACTGCTGTCCGATCTCGATGCGGCGGGGGTCGATGCTTGGTATCAGCGCCTGGATGACCATTTCAAAGCCGGATTGGGTGCCATTGGCCTGGATTTGCAAACCGGCCTCAGTGCAGGGCAGACCTGGCTTGGCACGTCCGCTGTCGACTCGAAGAATGCCGCGCTGATCCGTGCCGACCGCGCGTTGTATCAGGCGAAAGCACGTGGACGCGATCAACTGGTGCAGTACGCCACGCTTGGCCCGGACACCCCGGAGTAGAATCCACGCTTGTTTGCCCCTCCGTCCCCGCTTCCGGCGTCATGATCGAAACCGACCGTCTTATTGCACCCGCCGCCGTCAGCCCCGTCGAAGAACAGATCGAGCGCGCATTGCGGCCGCGCACGCTGGCCGAATATGTCGGCCAGGTGAAAGCGCGCGAACAGCTCGAAATCTTCATTCATGCGGCCAGGAAGCGCAGCGAGGCGCTCGACCATGTGCTGCTGTTCGGCCCGCCGGGGCTGGGCAAGACCACGCTGGCACACATCATCGCGCGCGAGATGGGCGTCAACCTGCGGCAGACCTCGGGGCCGGTGCTGGAACGCGCCGGCGATCTGGCGGCCCTGCTGACCAACCTCGAACCCAACGACGTGCTGTTCATCGACGAGATTCACCGCCTGAGTCCGGTGGTCGAAGAGGTGCTGTATCCCGCACTGGAGGACTTCCAGATCGACATCATGATCGGCGAAGGCCCGGCGGCGCGCTCGGTCAAGCTCGACCTGCCACCGTTCACCCTGATCGGCGCCACCACGCGCGCGGGCATGCTGACCAACCCGCTGCGCGACCGCTTCGGCATCGTCGCGCGGCTGGAGTTTTATACGGCCGAAGAACTCGGCTTCATCGTCCACCGTTCGGCCGGGCTGTTGCAGATGAACCTGGAGGAAGCCGGCGCGCTGGAAATCGCCAAACGATCGCGCGGCACGCCACGCATTGCCAACCGCTTGTTGCGGCGGGTGCGCGACTACGCCGAGGTGAAGGCCGATGGCCACGCCACCGGTGCGGTGGCCGATGCGGCGCTGGTGATGCTTGACGTCGATCGCGCCGGGCTCGACATGATGGACCGCAAGCTGCTGTCGGCCGTGGTCGAAAAATTCATGGGCGGTCCGGTCGGGCTGGACAATATTGCCGCCGCCATCGGCGAAGAGCGCGACACCATCGAGGATGTCCTGGAACCCTATCTGATCCAGCAGGGCTATCTGCAACGCACCCCGCGCGGCCGCATTGCCACGCCGCTGGCGTACCGCCACCTCGGCCTCGCTGTTCCGTCCAGTGAGGCCGATCTGTTTTGAATTCAGTGTTTTGAACATGACGTTTCAGTGGCCCGTCCGCGTGTATTGGGAAGACACCGATGCCGGCGGCGTGGTGTATTACGCCAACTATCTGAAGTTCATGGAACGCGCGCGCTCGGAATGGTTGCGTGCGCTCGGATTCGAACAGGATGTGCTGCGCGACACGCACGGCGCAGTGTTCGTGGTGCG
>MGZO01000098.1:403-5970 GCA_001802655.1 Hydrogenophilales bacterium RIFOXYD1_FULL_62_11 | reverse complement strand
AAGTCATTGCCGAAATGCAGAAAATCGGCGGGACGGCAGCTTTCATCGACGCCGAACACGCGCTCGACCCGTCGTATGCGCAAAAACTCGGCGTTGACGTCGACAACCTGCTGGTTTCGCAGCCCGACACCGGCGAACAGGCGCTGGAAATCGCCGACATGCTGGTGCGCTCCGGCAGCGTCGACGTGGTGGTGATCGACTCGGTCGCCGCACTCACCCCCAAGGCCGAAATCGAAGGCGAAATGGGCGACTCGCACATGGGCCTGCAAGCCCGCCTGATGAGCCAGGCGCTGCGCAAGCTCACCGCCAACATCAAGCGCACCAACACCCTGGTCATCTTCATCAACCAGATCCGGATGAAAATCGGCGTCATGTTCGGCAGCCCGGAGACCACTACCGGCGGCAACGCGCTGAAGTTCTATGCGAGTGTTCGCCTCGACATCCGCCGCATCGGCGCAATCAAGAAGGGCGATGAAATCGTCGGCAACGAAACCAAGGTCAAAGTCGTCAAGAACAAGGTCTCGCCGCCATTCAAGGAAGCTTTCTTTGACATTCTGTATGGCCAGGGCATCTCGCGCGAAGGTGAAATCATCGAACTCGGCGTCCTGCACAAATTCGTCGACAAGTCCGGCGCCTGGTACGCCTACAACGGCGAAAAAATCGGCCAGGGCAAAGACAATGCGCGCGAATACCTGAAAGAGCATCCGGAAATCGCTGCCGAGATCGAAGCCAAGGTCCGCGTGGCCGTGGGCGTCAACAACCCGGCCATGGCTGTAGCTGAAACCAATGCCTGAATCCGGCACCGAGCCGCAAGCGCACAAGCTGCGTGAGCGCGCGCTGGGCTTGCTGGCGCGGCGCGAACACAGCCGCGTCGAACTCACCCGCAAGCTCGAGCAGGCGGGCTTCGACGCTGCAGACATTCGCACCTTGCTGGATGGTTTCGAAGCAAAAAAATGGCTGTCGGATCAGCGCTTCGCCGAAAGCTATGTGGCCGATCATCGCGCACGGGCGGGCAGCATCAAACTCGCCTACGACCTGCGCCAGCGCGGCGTGAGCGACGCCATTATCAGTAGCGTACTCAGCGAAAACCGCGACAGCGAACTCGATCGCGCACGCGAAGTATGGCAAAAAAAATTCGGCTCTCCCGCTGCCGATGCAGCCGAAAAAGCCCGGCACATCCGTTTCATGCTGAGCCGGGGATTTACGTCCGAGATCGTCCGGCGCGCAATCAACAACACCGACGACACATGATCAGGCAGGCTTCCCGGTTTTCACCGAACACTATCTCCCAGGAACTTGCTGGGCTAAAATTGCTCAATATGCAGCATTCTGCTGTTCGTTATTTTCTGGAGGTCACATGAATCCGCAAGTCACCACTCTCGGTCGCAGCCAGTCTGCGGCAATGTCGACCAACAAGGTCGTTCGCAATACCTACATGCTGCTGTCGATGACGCTGGCATTTGCCGCGCTCACCGCTGGCGTGACCATGTCGCTCAACCTGCCCTCCCCCGGCTTCATCATCACCCTGGTCGGCTACTTCGGTCTGCTGTTCCTGACCACCAAATTTCGTGACAGCGCAGCAGGACTCGGCTTCGTATTCGCCCTGACCGGCTTCATGGGCTACACCCTCGGTCCCATCCTCAACGCCTATCTTTCACTGCCCAACGGCAGCCAGACCGTAATGATGGCGATGGGTGGAACCGCTGCGATCTTCCTCGGCCTGTCCGCCTACGTGATGACCACACGCAAGAATTTCAGCTACATGGGCGGCTTCCTCGCAGTCGGCATCCTGGTTGCTTTCCTGGCCGGCATCGGTGCGTTCTTCTTTGAGCTGCCCGGCCTGTCGCTGGCGGTTTCGGCCATGTTCGTGCTGCTGATGTCCGGCCTGATCCTCTACCAGACCAGCGAAATCATCCACGGCGGCGAAACCAACTACATCATGGCGACCGTCACCCTGTTCGTGGCAATTTTCAATCTGTTCACCAGCCTGCTGCAGTTGCTGGGTTTTGCCAACAACGACTAAGCCCGCATGTCGTCAGCAAACCAAACGGCGTCTTTGAAGGCGCCGTTTTTCATTGATACCCACAGCCACTTTGACGCAGCCGAGTTCGACGCTGACCGTGACGCCGAATACGCGCGTGCCCTCGATGCAGGGGTTGCCACGCTGATCGTTCCCAGCGTCACCCGCGACAACTTTGCCGCCGTTGCTGCCACCTGCGCGCGCTACCCTGGCTGCCTGCCGGCTTGGGGGCTGCACCCGATCTTTATTGCGACGCATCGTCCCGGCCATCTGGCCGATCTGCGTGCACAGATCGTGGCGCAGCGCCCGGTGGCGATCGGTGAAATCGGTCTGGATTTTTTTGTGCGCGAACTCGACCCGGCCACGCAGGAACACTACTACGTCGAGCAGCTCAAGATCGCCCGGGAATTCGACTTGCCGGTGCTGCTACACGGCCGCAAATCGATCGATGTGCTGTTGAAGCATCTGCGCCAGATTAAACTCCCCGGCGGCACCGCCCATGCTTTCAACGGCAGCGCGCAACAGGCGGCAGAATTCATCAAGTTGGGTTTCAAACTCGGCTTTGGCGGCGCCTTTACCTGGCCGCGCGCCGCTCATCTACGCCGGTTGGCGGCCGAACTACCGCTCGAATCCATTGTGCTGGAAACTGACAGCCCCGACATGCCGCCGGTGTGGATCGGCTCAGGCCGCAACGCGCCGGGTGAACTGCCCCGTATTGCCATGGAACTGGCACAGCTGCGCGGCATGACGCTGGAGGCCGTTGCCGCAGCGACCACCCGCAACGCCCGCGCGGTACTCAAACTGGATGAGTTTGAGGCGCTTATAACCAGCGCCTGACACGCTTTTTATAGTCCCGGTAAGCGTCACCGAATTTCGCTTCAAGATGGGCTTCTTCGTGCCGGATCACGCCAAAACGGAGCATGAGCCAGATCAAGGGAGCGAACAGCAGCGGCCACAGCGTATTCAACAACAGCGCAACGCCCATCAAAATGAACCAGTCACCGAGATAAATCGGATTGCGGCTGAAGCGAAACGGGCCGCCGGTGCAAAGCTCGGACGCACCCGCATAGGGATTAACCGTGGTGTGATGACGATGGAACGTCCATAGCGTCCAGCCGAACAGCAGCAAACCCACTGTCAGCCCTATCCAGCCCAGGGGACGCGACGCGGTTCCGCCATCGAAAGCCAGCGGCAGCACATGGCGATCCAGCCACCAGCCACCAAAAATCGCGGCTGCATAAGGCGCGGGCGGCAAGATCAGCGTGCGCGGGCGCTGCAATTCACTTTTCATTTTCAGGCCTTTCAAGGTGTGTCCAATTCTGTTGCCCGGTCGAACAGTGATTCAACTGACGAAGAAAAAGCATCAGCACGGTGTCGCATCGAGCTTTTGGCATTCTCCCGGCGCAGCTTCACCCTGCGTCAGGGGATCCAGTGTGCGTCCCAGCGCGGTGGGAGAAGTCCAGCCCGTGTGTTCAAGGGTGTCGAACGGCGACACGCCCACCAGCAGGTTCTGTACCGCCGAGGCGCAAAACAGTGGTGGCGTAAATCCGCTGGCGCGAATGCGTCGCTCGATCTGCGTGAATGCCTCTGGCTGCAAACGAAACCGGTACAGGCGGATATTCGGTCCATCAAGGGTTTGATAGCGAGCGTAGTCCGCCAGCGTCGGCCCTTGCCAGGACGTGTCCTCGCCGCGCACCCCCAAATAGCTGCCCGCCGGATCAATCAGCAGACTGCCTGCAAACAAGCCGGCATGGTTGCCGCCGAAGGCATTGTCGTTGATCACGACCACGACTTCGTCGGACGCCGGTTCAACCAGCTTGACGACCACTGCGGGCGGGGGTCCGCTATTCCAGTTAGGGACTTCAGCGGCGCGCGACGGTGCTACCACCAGCAGGACGAGCAGCCACAAAACGAATTTCATAGGGTTGAAAGAATGCGGCAAAGGATCGCGCATGATGCGCGCGCCCAGCGCGCTCAACGTAAATCGGATTGTGACACCGCCCGCAGAAACTCATTACGCTGCTGATCGCTGCTGCGAAAGCAACCGGTAAAGGCCTGGGTCACCACCCGCTCGTCGCCGCGCCGGTCTTCGCCCAGCAGCAGGCACAGCTGCTCGGCCTCGACGATGCACGCTGCGCCCTGTGCAAAACCGTGCGTCACCAAGGCTTCGGCGATGTCGCGCGTCATCCATTCCTGATAGGTAAAACGGTGGCCGATGGCATCGACCATGCGCGCAATGCGGCCAAAGCCATGCAGCCGCCCGCCCGGAATGTAGGCGACGTGCGCGACCCCGCGAAACGGTACCAGGTGATGCGGGCAGACGCCGTGAATGGCGATCCCGCGCACCACCACCATATCGTCGCGGTCGTCGGCGAATCCTTCGCCCAGCGCGTCGGCCGGATGCATGGCATAGCCGCCGAGCAGGCGCTTTTGCCATAGCTCACGCACCCGCAACGCAGTGCGCCCGGTATGCACCGAGTCTGGCGCCACACCGCAGGCGACGAGCATGTCGTTGACCGCCTGCTCGAACGCCGCCGGGTTGAACGGCCCGACCTGCGGAATGCCGTGGCTGCCCGACGGGTGCGGCGTGTGGCCTTCGTGATCGCAGACGTCAGTCATTGTTCAGGGTCGATTTGAGAAACTCGAGCGTGCGTGTCCACGAATCGGTGTCGGCCGCGTTGTCGTATTTCAGCGGCAAGCCAAACTGCGTGGCATAGCTGTCGGCTTCACGGTTGGTAAAGGTATGCTTCACGCCCGGGTAGGCCACGAACATGTAGTCGGCCTGGGCATTGTTCATTTCGAGCTTGAACGCCTCGACCTGTTCCGGCGGCACCACTGGATCGGCCTCGCCGTGGAACACCCGCAGCTTGGTCTTGATGCCACCGGCTTTGACCGCGACATCCGTTGCCAGCACGCCGTGATAGCTGACCGCCGATTTCAGTGGCTCGCCCGCGCGTGCCATGTTGAGCACCACCCCGCCGCCAAAGCAGTAGCCCAGCGCAGCCAGCTCGCCCTTCTTCACGTTCGGTTGTTTATCGAGAAAATGCTCGGCCGCCTGAAAGCGGCTCAGGGCCAGCGGCGGATTCTTGTTCACGCTGCCGGCCAGCTTGCCCGCATCGGCCGGGTTATCGGCAGTCTGGCCCTTGCCATACATATCGACCACCAGCGCGACATAGCCTTCGCTTGCCAGCATGCGCGCCCGTTTCCGCGCATAGTCGTTGACCCCCCACCATTCCGGAACGACCAGCACCCCGGCGCGTTTGCCTTTGACCGCATCGTCATACGCCAGAAAACCCTGCATCACCGTGTCGCCCGCCGGGTAGCTGACATCTTTGCCAACCACGGCGGCGAAGGTGGATGAGGTGACCAGCAACAAAGAAAGGGTAAGCGTGCGTTTCATGGGTATCTCCAAGGGTTGATTCAAAAGCATACCGCGCACCGTACGGCAATAACAACCGGCACGGCGTTAAACTTGCAGGCTTCCTGCACTCGCTTGCCCGCCATGACCGAACCCATCCGCCTTGCCAAACGCATCGCCGAACTGCGC
>MGZO01000098.1:0-331 GCA_001802655.1 Hydrogenophilales bacterium RIFOXYD1_FULL_62_11 | reverse complement strand
GAGCAGTTGATCGCCGGCATGGGCGGGCTGGGGCGCGAATTGGTGATCAGCGTGCTCGACGAACTGGCCAAGCTGCGGCCGCAGTGAATCAAGCACGGCAAGCCTTTTGACAGCCGCGCCGGGCATCGGCTAAAATGCGCGGCTTTTCGGCGTCCCGTGGTTTGGGCGCTTTACGAAAAAGGTGATGTAGCTCAGTCGGTTAGAGCATCGGATTCATAATCCGGGGGTCGGTGGTTCAAGTCCACTCATCACCACCACATTCCTGTCTGGCGCGCTATCGGGTTTCCTGCGCGGCAGTCTCCGCCCCCAGTCTCTTCACTGTCACGGCGTC
>MGZO01000097.1:12170-15999 GCA_001802655.1 Hydrogenophilales bacterium RIFOXYD1_FULL_62_11 | reverse complement strand
AGCGCGACGGCAGCGAAAAATACCGCCAGAAATCCCCACGCATCGACCGCCACACTCACGCCGTACACCACGCCGATCAGGCCGAGTCCGAGGAAATCGTCCATCAGCTTGTGCCGGGGCGGATGGCCGCGCAGCTTCCGCGCCAGATAAGCCAGTGCCGCGCCGGACATGACCCCGATGGCGATTGCCGCCGCCGTGGCCCACAGCACGTCGACCAGCGCCCAGCGCAGGCCGAACTCGCCGAGCTCGTGCAGCCCGAGCAAACCCATCCCCAGCATCACGAACGGAAAAGCGCTGCCGTCGTTCATGCCTGCTTCGCAGGTCAGGGTGAAGCGAAGCTGGTCGCGGTCACCGGGATGGCGGGTCTGCACATCGGTCGCCAGCACCGGGTCGGTGGGTGCCAGGATGGCGCCCAGCAAGACCCCCGCGCCCAGCGGCAGGCCAAGCAAATAATAGGCGAAGGCGGCGACCAGCCCGACGCTGACCGCCATGGAGACCGAGGCCAGCAGAATCGGGGTGCGCCAGCGGGCGAAGCTGAACGGCACGGGCATTTTGACGCCGGCGGAAAACAGTGAAATCAGCACCACCACTTCCGTTAGCACTTCCAGTAGCGCCGATTCCTTGAGCGGGTTGAAGTGAAACAGGTTAAGTACCGTCGGCCCGACCAGCAGGCCTACGGTCAGATAGACAATGGCCGGGGTGACCGGCAGGCGCTGGAGCAATGGGGCCGTCAGGCCCCTGGCGAGTAGCAGGCCGCCCACCAGCAAAAACCATTGTGCGTTAGTCATGATTTGTTCGGTCATTGAAATTCCAGTTTGGCGTAGCTGTGTTCTAGGGTAGTTGATTCGTCAGGCAGGGTGCGACTCGACTCACCATCGCACACCCAAGATGCGGCTTGGAATACTCGATCGATGAGGGTGAGCCAAGATCGATGGGTTCAGATAATGGGTTTCGAAATGTCAGGGTGTGCGCCACCGTACAGACCGGCTTGCTTAGCCCATCTAAGGTGCAGCGGTGACATGTGTATTCACTGAAGACCTGCCAGCAGCGGAACAAATTCACGTTTATTGACCCGGCGTATCTTGTCAAAAAAGGTGTACTGCCTATAACACCGAGTCACCAGCATATGCCGACAGCCAGCAGGTCGGCGTGACCACTCAGGAGATCGATCATGAGCAAGGCAAAGACAACACAGCTTTCAGGCAAAGGCAAACAGGAGCAGGGCTCGGCCAGCGGTACACACATGGCTGCCGGCGGTGAGTTGCATCAGGTCGCGGGTGGCGAGCACCCGGCGCTCACAACCAATCAGGGTCTCGCACTTTCCGATAACCAGAATTCGCTCAAGGCCAATCCACGCGGCCCTGCATTGCTGGAGGACTTCATCCTCCGCGAAAAAATCACCCATTTTGATCACGAGCGGATTCCCGAACGCATCGTTCACGCGCGCGCAACGGGCGTGCATGGATTCTTCGAGCTGACCGCCTCGCTGAAGCAATACACCACCGCCAGAATCCTCACCGAAGTCGGCGAAAAAACGCCTGTGTTTACGCGCATCTCGACCGTCGCCGGTGGTGCCGGTTCGGTCGACACCCCGCGCGATGTGCGCGGATTTGCCGTCAAGTTCTACACCAAGGAAGGCAACTGGGATCTGGTCGGCAACAACATCCCGGTTTTCTTCATTCAGGACGCCATCAAATTCCCCGACCTCATCCATGCCGTCAAGATGGAGCCCGACCGCGGCTTTCCACAATCCGCGACCGCGCACGACACCTTCTGGGATTTCATTTCGCTCACGCCTGAATCCATGCACATGGTGATGTGGATCATGTCTGATCGCACCCTGCCACGTTCGCTGCGCATGATCGAAGGCTTTGGTGTACATAGTTTCCGCCTGATCAACGCTGCCGGCGAATCGACGTTCGTTAAATTCCACTGGCGTCCCAAGCTGGGCTTGCAGTCAACCATCTGGGATGAGACCGTCAAGATTACCGGCGCCGATCCGGATTTCCACCGCCGCGACATGTTCGACGCCATCGCCGCCGGCCATTTCCCCGAGTGGGAGTTCGCAGTGCAGCTGTTCACGCAGGAGCAGGCGGACAAATTCCCGTTTGATCACCTGGACGCCACCAAGCTGATTCCCGAAGAACTGGTGCCTCTAAAGGTGATTGGCCGCATGGTGCTGGATCGCTGGCCGAACAACTTCTTCGCTGAAACCGAACAGGTGGCGTACTGCCCGTCGCACGTGGTGCCGGGCATCGATTTCTCGAATGATCCGCTGCTGCAGGGCCGTTTGTTCTCCTATCTCGACACCCAGCTTTCGCGCCTGGGTTCGCCCAACTTCCACCAGATCCCGGTCAACGCGCCCAAGTGCCCGTTCGCCAACCATCAGCGCGACGGCCACATGCAGATGGCGCAGCCGGCCGGCCGGGTCGCCTACGAGCCCAACTCCCTGTCTGACACCTCGCCCCGCGAAACGCCCAAGGGCTTTCACAGCGCCGCAGTCACGGAAACGGGCGAAAAAGGCCGTATCCGCGCCGAGAGTTTTGCCGACCACTACAGCCAGGCGCGGCAGTTCTATCTCAGCCAGACGGCGTACGAACAGGCGCATATCGCCTCGGCGCTGGTGTTCGAGCTGTCCAAGGTCGAGCATCCGCACATCCGTGTAGCCATGGTCGGCCACCTGCTGCATATCGAAAAAGACCTCGCCAAGCGCGTCGCCGCGGGTCTCGGCCTGGACAAGATGCCCGATGCGCCGGTGGCCGCAGCACCTGTGAAGAAGATGCCAACTTCGCCCGCATTGCAGATCATTGGCAAGATGAAGGGCACCCTCGCGGGGCGCGCGGTCGGCATCCTGATCGCGGACGGATCGGACGGCGCGGCCATCAAGAAGATCAAAAAGGCAGCAATCGATGCGGGTGCCAGCGTGAAGGTCATCGCGCCCAAAGTGGGCGGCGCGAAGCTGGCCGACGGCTCGATGCTGGCGGCCGACGGACAGCTGGCGGGCACGCCTTCGGTACTGTTCGACGCCGTCGCCGTCATTCTCTCCGACAAGGGCGCAAAAGCCCTGTCGATGGAAGGCGCCGCGATCGACTTCGTGCGCGATGCGTTCGGTCACCTCAAGGCCATTGCCGTCGATCAAGGCGGCCGGGCGTTGCTGAAAAGTGCAAATGTCGGACAGGACGCAGGCGTCGTGGATGCCAGCGACAAAACCGCATTCATTGCTGCGGCCAAGACGCGTCAATGGGATCGGGAAAAGTCCGTTCGAACCTTGGCATAAAAGCAATGCAGAAAATCAGGAAAAACGCCAACTCTGAAGGAAAGGAAGTGCGCTATGCGTAACAAAGAAAAAGGAAAGATAGGGTGGATTTTGCTTTGGCTGTTGGGAATTCCGATCCCGATCTTGCTGGTGTTGTATCTCCTGCGTGGGTGCACCTGAGGCAGCGCTGTTGGAAAAGATACCTGCGGTGAGGGGCTGGATAGCTCAGCGGTCACGTTCGATCAAATTGGAGGCAAAGCAATGAGCACGATCGCCACGCAAGATGGTACGCAAATCTATTACAAGGACTGGGGCGCAGGACAGCCTGTCGTGTTCAGCCACGGCTGGCCCCTCAGCTCAGATAGCTGGGAGGCGCAGATGCTGTTTCTGGCCGACAACGGCTATCGCTGCATTGCCCATGACCGGCGCGGCCATGGCCGTTCGAGCCAGCCCTGGAATGGCAACGAGATGGACACCTTTGCCGATGATCTCTCTGAACTCATCGAAACGCTGGACCTGAAGGATGTCGTGCTGATCGGCTTCTCCATGGGCGGCGGCGAAGTGGCCCGCTAT
>MGZO01000097.1:9789-12124 GCA_001802655.1 Hydrogenophilales bacterium RIFOXYD1_FULL_62_11 | reverse complement strand
GGCGATTGGCCAAGGCAGCGCTGATTTCAGCCGTCCCGCCGCTGATGCTGAAAACGGCGGCCAACCCCGGTGGCCTGCCGCTGGAAAAGTTCGACGAGATTCGCCAGGGCGCGCTGGCCGACCGCTCGCAGCTTTACCAGGATATCGCCAGCGGCCCGTTTTTCGGCGCCAACCGGCCGGGCGCCAAGGTTTCGCAGGGCATGATCGACTCGTTCTGGCTGCAGGGAATGCAGGCCGGCCACAAGAATACCTTCGACTGCATCAAGGCGTTTTCCGAGACGGATTTCACCGAAGATCTGAAGAAATTTGACGTGCCGACGCTGATCATCCACGGCGACGACGACCAGATCGTGCCGATCGGCGCCGCGGCGCTCAACTCGGCGAAGCTGGTCAAAAACGCGACCCTGAAAGTCTATCCGGGCGCCCCCCACGGTCTCGTGGACACGCACAAGGATCAGCTCAATGCCGACCTGCTGGCATTCCTGAATACCTGAAGCTGTTAACTGGAGAAGTCACCATGAAAGGTTTTGTACAAAACATCGAGGATATTGCTGTCGAGAATGACGCATTTCGCCGCGTACTTTACACAGCCAAGAACTGTCAACTGGTTGTCATGGCGCTGAAGCCGAAGGAAGAGATCGGGATGGAAGTGCACCCGCTCGATCAGTTCTTTCGCGTGGAAGAGGGGACGGGCGAGGCCATTCTCGATGGCGTTCGCACGGCGATCAGCGCGGGCTTCGCCGTGCTCGTTCCTGCGGGGGCGAATCACAACATCATCAACACCGGCAGTGTTCCGTTGAAGCTCTATACGCTCTATGCGCCGCCGAATCATCGCGACAGCGTGGTCCACCGCACCCGCGACGAGGCTGAGGCCGACAACGAACACTTCGACGGAAAAACGACGGAATAGAGCCCCGATTGTGCGCCGTCGTCGAGAAGCAGGGACTTGGCTCGGTGGCGCACTTCAGGATCGAAAAAATGGCCGCACCCGGTTACGCGGCATCAACCATCAAGGAAATCCATCATGAATAATGCAGAAGACACGGCACCCGAAAATGAAGATCTGATTTACGACGCGGTCAAAGACTTGACCCAAGACGAGATTGACAAAACAGTCCGGAAAAATGCTGCAGCCAGAAACTTTGATCTGACCGACGAACACCTGAGCGTGATCCATTCATTGATCGAACATTACCAGCGGGATTGCAAGTCGCGCGACTGTCTTGCCGCGCATGAGCATATGCGTTTTCTCGAGGAGGCTTACGAATTCAAAGGCGGCAGCAAGTATCTTTACCGGTTGTTTGACGCCCTGCCTGGTACGCGTGGCGTGCTTATGCCTATTCATGAACTCGCCGGTTTGCCTCCAATCAGGCTGGAAACGGATGAGGGTTTCGGGACAGCATTTTGAGCGAGGGTCGTGGATCAATAGGCTGTTGTGATGTTGATGACGGGACACCCAACCTGCCGCGATTGATGGGTTCGGTTTGAAATCCGAAGTTCGCCAATGATTGGCCAGAGCCTGAATGCTTGCCATTATCTGGATACTGGCCAGCGCACCTGCCATGCCGACGATGGACGCGAGATTCCGTGTGAAGGGTCTGGTCAGGACGGCTCGTTTGCCGTCGGCGCGCCCTGGCCGGAACCGCGCTTCGAGGTGCGCGACGACGGGGTCATGGACAGGCTGACCGGTCTGGTCTGGTGCCGCAGCGCCAATCTCGCGGAATTCCCCCTCAGTTGGCAGGAAGCACTGGATTTCGTCGCGGCGATGAACCGCGAACAGCGTTTCGGCCAGCGCGATTGGCGCATGCCCAATCGCCGCGAATTGCGCAGCCTGCTCAGCCTGCAAACCAAATTGCCGGCCTTGCCTGAGGGACATCCGTTCATCGATGTGTTCAACGGCTGGTACTGGACTTCGACCACGGCGGCCATCAGCCCGGCGCACGCCTGGTACGTGGCGCTCGATGGCGCGCGCATGTTTTACGGCGGCAAAGATCAGTCCTTCATGCTGTGGCCGGTGCGCGGCGAAGGTCTGGATGTCGTCCCACGCACCGGCCAAGGCCTGTGCTACGACGCCGTCGGAAAAGTGATTGCATGCACCGGTTCCGGCCAGGACGGCGAGTGGCGCATCGGCGCGCCGTGGCCCGACCCCCGCTTTGAAATGCTTCAGGCCGGCGTGCTGGATCGTCTCACCCAACTGCTCTGGCGCCGCAGCGCGAACCTCACCCCGCAACCGGTGCACTGGGGTGAGGCATTGGCAGCGGTGACCAAACTTAACCAGGAAGGCGAAGGCAGTGCCTGGCGGCTGCCTACGATCAACGAACTGGAAGCCTTGGTG
>MGZO01000097.1:8226-9774 GCA_001802655.1 Hydrogenophilales bacterium RIFOXYD1_FULL_62_11 | reverse complement strand
CCTGTTCGAGCCCGATTGGGCCTGGGCCCTGTATCTGGAAAAAGGCGCGACGGGCGTCGGTCAAAAGCGGTTCGCACAATTTTCGGTATGGGCCGTGGCAACCCCGTTAGGCCATTAGCGCGAGGAAATTAACGAGTTGGCTCATGTCGTTTTTCTCGTGGTTTTAAGCGTCCTGAATCAAGTCTGAGGTTCAAACCTGAACGCTCGCCGGGGGGGCGTCTGCGCAGTGCCGGACCGATGCGGCCGCGCACGCCTGGTCGGTTCACAAAAAATTCGGACATGTCCTACACAAGTCTTGAGCAAGTCCTACAGCGATTTTGAGTCAGAAGTCTAGTCTTGTCTCTGCCCGTGCCATCCGGCATGTGCAACGAAACCCAACTCAAGGAGATTGATCATGAAAGTTTCAAATATCGTTGTTTCAACCGTTGCAGCCCTGTCGATGGCGAGCGTGCTGGGCATTGCCTACGCGCAGTCCAGCTATAGCGACCCGCAAACCGGGGCCACGAATCAGGGCACCAGCGGCACCATGAATCAGCAGGATGCCACCGGCACCACCACCCAGGGTTCCAGCACTACGCCCGAGGGCTCCACCAATATGGATTCCACCAGCACGTCTCGTTCGCAACCCATGTACAACGAGCGCGTGGCACGTGCAGACCGCAACTAAGGACGGTGCCTGGATGTTGCCCGGCCTGGCCGGGTTGCATGCGGGCAGGCTGCATGATGCCCGTTGAATCTCCCGAATTCGGCGATGGACGCGTGCGCAAGCGCGCGACCATCCCCAAAATGTTGACGATCGGCGCGGCCACTTTAGTCGCCGTGCTTTCGCTGGGTGTGGTATCCGGCGGCATCCCGATCCTGTCTGGGATGTCGTCCCTGCCGTCACAGGCCGCGGTCCGCCTGGCGGACTTTGGCGACGCGTCGCCCTCGCCGGAGGCGCGCCACGTGGCCGACTGGGTCGCCGATTCGCGCGACAACGCGAATGCCGAGTTCATTGTCGTCGACAAACGTGCTGCACGCGTCTACGTGTTCGACGCCAACGCACGCTTGCGTGGTGCGAGCCCGGTCCTGCTGGGCGCCGCGCTCGGCGATGACTCGGTGCCCGGTATCGGCACGCGGCCGATCGAGGAAGTACGCCCTGAAGAGCGGACGACTCCCGCCGGCCGCTTCGTTGCCGAACGCGGCCGCAATCTGAAAGGCGAGGATGTGGTCTGGGTCGACTACGACGCGGCGGTCTCGATGCACCGCGTACGCGCCACCAAGCCGAGCGAACAGCGCCTGGAGCGGCTTGCCACGCCGACCGTCGACGACAACCGGATTTCGTATGGCTGCATCAACGTGCCGGTCGCGTTCTACGAAGCCTATGTGAGTCCCACGGTGGCCGCGCAGCGGGCCATTGTGTACGTGCTGCCCGAGGTCAAGCCCGTGCAGCAGGTGTTCGGTTCATATGACGTCGTTGCGCCGCGCAGGCTGGCATCCCTGAACCTGAAGGAAGTGCGCTGCGGCTTGATCCGTAGCACGAATTGTTAAATGAAATGAAAGGGGCAT
>MGZO01000097.1:6021-8200 GCA_001802655.1 Hydrogenophilales bacterium RIFOXYD1_FULL_62_11 | reverse complement strand
GGTTGCTGGGCGTACCGGCGTTCCTGCTGATGATCCTCTACTTCCTGTTCTGAGCGTGCTTTACGCGGGCAGCGACCGCCAAGCCGGCCGTTCCGGGTCGTCGCCTGCCCTGCGGATCAGCATCCGCGCAAGACCTTCCGCGCCCTGCTGCCTCAGGCGTCCGTGGTTGCGGATAAACAGCGTGCGGGCAAAGCGCCCGGGGTCCGGGACTGCCGATCAGGCAGCAAAAGCGGGGGCGGAATGATCCGTCAACCCGGCGAGCGGTAATCGGACAAATTGACGGTATGGGCGCTTACAGCGGCGCTGGATTGCACAGGGTACTGTTTGGGTGGGTGGGCGAAGAAGCGCACGTCCACCTCGGGTCCATTTTTAAACTCACGTAAGGGGATCTCATGAATAACATCGTCTACATCGTCGGTGCTGTCGTCATCGTCATCGCAATCCTGTCGTTCTTTGGATTGCGCTAAAGCCCGGGCGGGTTGAAGGAGCCCGGCCCGCGGGCCGGAGGCGTTCATGCCTGCGTGCATTCAGGCGGTATGTCCCGCTCATCCGGCCAGCCTGAGCAGCGGAAACAGCCCGAACCACAGGACGTACGTCAGCGAGGCCGCCATGAGTCCGTCGATGCGGCCGGGTGGCTTGCCTGATTCCATGCGCTTGAGCAACAGCCACACCAGCCAGGTTGCATGGGGGATGACCACGTAGGCGATCCCCGCGAACGCGCCCTCGGCCAGATTCAGCAGTTGCGCCATCAGCGCGGCTCCGGCTGCCAGCACGGTAAAGACCAGGCACAGCCACAGCGCGCCGCGTTGCCCCAGGCGCACCGCCAGGGTGCGTTTGCCGGCGGCTGCATCGGCGTCCAGATCCGGGATGCCGGACAGGGTGATGGACGGCACGATTGCCAGCAGCAGCGGCAGGCCCAGCAGCCACGGCAGCGGATCATTCCAGGCGCCACCCATAAATACATAGCCGCACAGGATGACGACGATGCTGTGGGTAAGCGCCACGTCCAGTTCCCCCAGGCCGCGATAGCACTGTTTCAGCGGCGGCGCGGTGTACCCCAGGGCCAGGATCGCCATCACGCCCAGCACTGACAGTACCGCGGGCGTGTCGGATGGCGTCCGGGTCAGCAGCCATGCTGCGCTGGCGACGGCGCCCGCCAGCGCCAAGGTGATCCCGATCTGCAGTTCGCGCCGACTGAGCAGGCCTTCCACCAGGACGCGCGAGCCGCCGGTGAAGGTGCTGAAGAAGCGGTTGTTGCGGTCGCTCGGGAAGTCCACCACTTCGTTGATCAGCACGGTGGCCACCTCGAGCAGGAAGAGGCAGAGGTAGCCGAGCCAGAACAGGGAATCGCCAAACACGCCGTCGACGGGGGCGGCCGCCAAGGCACCCGCGGTGTAGGCCAGCCAGGTCATGGGATAGAACTGCAGCCGCATGCCTTTGAGCCAGGCGCCGATCTTGTGACGAAGCTTTTCCCCCGGAGTGATGCGGCCGCGTTCCAGGGATCGTCCCTGACGATGGGCTTGTTCCAGCCAACGCTGCCGCTGGTGCAGGCTGGAATCCTTGACCGAGCCGCAGACCAGGGACCGCACGGGGCGGATGCTGCAGAAACCCAGGGTCGCCCGCGCCATGGCATTCCTGCCGGGTTGCCGGTAGACCAGACGGTGGATCAGAGGCGGCGTATCCATGGTGGTGATCAGTTGCGCAGAGCGCCCGCCGAGCAACCCCTGATATCCGGTGCCGCCCTCGCAGGTGTTGAACGCGAAATGCGGTGTCAGCACGCGGTCGAGAAAGCCCTTGAGCAGCGCGGGTAGGGTTCCCCACCAGGTTGGATAGACGAACACCAGATGTTCGGCCCAGAGAATCAGCGCCCGGGCTTTGCGGATATCGTCTTCAAAAGCCTGTTGATTGGGGGAGGGGGTGTGAACGTCGGGGTCGAAATCCAGCTTCGCCAGATCCAGCCGGCGAACCTCGGTGCCTGCTTCACTGGCGCCCTTGCCGTAGGCATCCGCAAGTGCTCCACAAAAGCTGTCGGTGCGAGGATGTCCGAGAATGATAAGTACGTTCATGAACTATGCTCCCGCGGTGCCTTGGGTTCCGGATCGACTCCACCGAGCGCTGTCGCTGGTGGGGTGGTTTCCGCCATCAAATCGATGTTTTCCTGGCTCACCAGCGGGGCGTC
>MGZO01000097.1:0-6010 GCA_001802655.1 Hydrogenophilales bacterium RIFOXYD1_FULL_62_11 | reverse complement strand
CAGGTTCATCCACCAGCGGGTGCTGCGGACATGCCACTCGTAACGGATGACGCTGAGCGCGCCCTCATTGCTGAAATGCCAGCGGCCGATTCCTTCGAGATCGCCCTGGACGGATCCCTCGATGGCCACATACTTTTCGATGCGGGTGGCGCGTACCTCGAACACCATGCGGTAAGGTAATCGCCCTTGCCAGAAATAACGCACGATGCTGTTGATCCCATGGGCATCACCTGCCGCAACTTCTTCCACTTTCTGCATGCCCGGCCACCAGTCCGGCCAGTGCTGGGCGTTGTGGATGGCTGCGTACACCGCCTCCAGCGGTGCATCGAAGCGCCAGATTGTCAGCAAGCGATATTCCGCCACGGTGTCTCCCAATAAGTACTAAAGTGAATTTGCGGTGGACGCGGCAATCGGTGGTGAGCGTCGCCGCTGGCTTTAGCCGCAAGTTTGCCAAGCGCAGTGTGCGTTGTCGTACAGACGCGTGTTTTCTCATGAGTAGCATAGCTGGCAAGGACATGGCGGCAAGAAAACCGCGGTTCTGACTCTGGTACGGTGTTTGTCACTGCTTGCCCGAGTGTGAGGAAATTGATTCAACAACAGGAGAATGATCATGAACGATGCAACTCAGGATTTTGTACGTCCAGGCTACGAAACCCAACCCATTCCGGGTTTCCCCCATGCCCCCTCCGACTGGTCCCGCGAACAAGCCGAGGAAGCCGCCCAAACGGAGGGACTGGAGCTGACAGAAGCGCACTGGGAGGTTGTGCGTGCCTTGCAAGAACTGTGTACACAGAATGCGGAACCTGACCTGAACGCGCGCGACCTGCACGATGCGCTCGATGAGCATTTTCATCCCGAAGGCGGCATCAAGTATCTCTACCAGTTGTTCCCCAAGGGCCCCCTGGCCCAAGGTTGTCTGCTTGCCGGCGTGGAACCGCCGGGAGGAACCCAGGATCAGGGCATGGGCAGCGCGGTCTGAGTTCTGGGTGCAGCGGAATGCTGACCGGAACCCGCTCGTAGCGGGTTCCGGTGGGAGGCGAGAAAGCGTTTACGTATTCCCGGTGCAGGACCTTTGCTTTAAACAGACAGGTATTGCTGTCGTTCACTTAATCTGACCCACACAACGGCGCGTCATGAAATTCAAGGATTACTACGAGGTTTTTGGAGTGCCGCGCGATGCGACCCAGGACGACATCAAGCGCGCTTACCGCAAGCTGGCCCGTAAATATCACCCGGATGTCAGCAAGGATGCCGATGCCGATGTGCGTTTCAAGGAACTGGGGGAGGCCTATGCCGTCCTGAAGGATCCCGAGAAACGCGCGGCCTACGATCAGGTTGGCAGCCAGTGGAAGGCCGGACAGGATTTCCAGCCGCCACCGGGCTGGGATGCCGGATTCGAATTCAGCGGGCGCGACTTCGGATCGGGCGATGACCCGACTCACAGCGACTTCTTCGAAGCGCTGTTCGGACGCCAGGCCCGAGGCAGACAACGGCCCGGCATGCATGCCCGCGGCCAGGACCACCACGCCAAGGTGTTGATCGATCTGGAAGACGCTTACCGTGGCGCCCAGCGCAGCATCTCGCTGCGTATGCCGGTGCCGGATGAGAACGGGCGCATCGCGCTGCGGGAGCGCAAGCTCGACGTCCGCATCCCCAAGGGCATTCGTGCGGGCCAGCATTTGCGCCTGGCTGGACAGGGCGAGCCGGGAGTGGGCGAAGGGCCGCCCGGCGATTTGTTTCTGGAGATTGAATTCAAGCCGCACGCGCAATTCCGCGTCGTCGGCCCGGATGTCTATCTGGACCTGCCGCTGGCGCCGTGGGAGGCCGCACTCGGCTGTTCGCTGACCGTACCGACGCCGGAAGGCTCGGTGCAACTCACGATTCCGGCGGGATCGGCGGCGGGCCGGCAACTGCGGCTGAAGGGTAAAGGCATTCCGGGCAAAGCGCCCGGTGATCTATACGCTGTGCTGACCATCGTCTTGCCACCGGCCGTCAGCGAAAACGAGCAGGCGGCCTACCGCGCAATGGCCGAAGCCTTTGATTTCAACGCGCGCGCGGCAATGAAAGGCTGATTCGTCATGAGCACAACAGACATTCAATCCCTCCATGGCCTGATCGTCGAAGAGGATATCCCGCTGACACTGGAAGACTTGTGTCAGGCGTGTTGCGCTTCCCGCGAGCACGTGGTCGCCTGGGTCGTGGAAGGGGTGCTCGAGCCGCTCGGTGAAACACCGCAGGACTGGCGTTTCACCGGTGCGTCGCTGCATCGCGCACGGCTGGCCTTGTGGCTCACCCGCGATCTGGAAATCAATCTGCCTGGCGTAGCGCTGGCGCTGGATTTGTTTGATGAAATCGCAGCGCTGCAAGCGCATCAGCAACGCGTAGGACCGCGCTGAGCGATAACCGTTCAGGTATTGCTCAACGGCCCCGCGCCGGTGCGGCCGATCATCGCCAGAAACTCGCGCCGGGTTGAACTGTCCGAGCGAAAGGCACCCAGCATGCGGCTGGTCACCATGGCCGCACCTACTTTGTGTACGCCGCGCGTGCTCATGCATTGATGGGCTGCCTCGATCACCACCGCGACACCTTTCGGTTGCAACACGTCGTTCAGCGTATCGGCAATCTGCACCGTCATCCGTTCCTGAATCTGCAGGCGCTTGGCATAGATGTCGACCAGGCGGGCCAGCTTGGAAATGCCCACGACCCGGCGATCCGGCAGGTAGGCCACGTGCGCCTTGCCGATGATCGGCACCATGTGGTGCTCGCAATGGCTTTCAAAACGGATATCGGTCATCACGATCATTTCGTCGTAGCCATCCACTTCGGAGAACGTGCGCGACAGGGTCTGCTCCGGATCCTCCAGATAACCGGCGAAGAATTCCTCGTAGGAGCGCACGACGCGCGCCGGGGTATCGAGCAGGCCCTCGCGATCAGGATCATCACCGGCCCAGCGGATCAGCGTTCGGACCGCATCTTCGGCGTCGGTGCGGTCGGGACGGGGCAGGGGTTCTGCGGATGCATCAAGCGGTTTGGATGTCATGTTGTTTTTCCTCTTGCGTGTGAACAGGTGGCTGGTGGTGCACTTTCAGGCCAAACGGCATGGCGTGTTCATTTCCACATGACGTCGGATTCCGCCTTGGCCGCAGCAGCCAGCAGCTCAATCAACGGCAGCGCGCGGTGCGCCATGCTCACCACCGGTTCATCCGCATCCTTGTCTTCGACCGGCGGCGACGCCCTGGAGGCATCGATAGCGGTTTTCAATCGGTTCAAGGCCGCAGGCACGTCGGCTGCCAGAATCGCGCCGGGCACGGTTGCGCTGTGCCCCATCATTTTCAGCATGGCAAGCGCGACGTCCCCGAACAGGGTGATATCGGCATAGGCTTTTGTCGTAAAAGTTACCAGCATTGTGTTCTCCTCTATGAATCATTCGTTTCCGCTCGCGCATAGGCCACTTGAGGCGCATGTCGCCGCTGCCAACCATCCCAGCACAGGCTTCTCAATTTATAGACTGTTCCTCGCCAAGCGTCCTGTCTGTACGACACCGTACACATCGCGGTCGCCTTCGCTCAAACATCGTGACGAGCAGCAACTGGACGCCTTGTACGGTGGCATACAGTCGTTTGTTGTCCTATGGTGAGGAGCGAAAAGAAGGGCATCACGATGGCTGTCGAAATGATCGCGGGTCGTCGTTGTGCCTGGCAATGGCGCCACGACTCACTGTTAGGAGACATGACATGTCAATAGGAACAATTCTGCTGATTATTGTGGTTCTACTGCTGATCGGCGCGATCCCTGCCTGGCCCCACAGCCGGGGATGGGGTTACGGCCCCAGCGGGGGTCTTGGGCTGGTGTTGATCATCCTGCTCATTCTGTTTCTATTGGGCAAGCTATAGCGCCCTTGTGCTGAATCCCGTCGCCTGCGTTTCCTCAGGCCATCAATGGGGAAAGACAGGCGATACGCCTGCCTGCAGCAAGACAGCGAGCGCCTCTGCCCCCACCGGACGGCCGAAAAAGTAGCCCTGTCCCTCGTCGCAATGCTGGGCCAGAAGAAATGCAGCCTGCTCTGCTGTTTCGACGCCCTCCGCAATGACGCGTTGCCTGAGGCTTTTACCCATGCTGATCACGGCACTGACGAGGGTGCCATCGTCCGGGTTGCGGGTGATCTGGTTCACGAACGACTGGTCGATCTTCAGGGTATCGATCGGAAACTGCCGCAGATAACTCAGACTGGAATAGCCAGTGCCGAAGTCATCGACTGCAAGCTTGACGCCCAGGTCTGCGAGCGCGTGCAGAACGGAATCGGCAGACGCGGCATCCCGCATGAGGACGCTTTCGGTCAGCTCAAGTTCCAGATAGCGCGGTTCCAGACCCGACTCATCGAGGGTCGCGCGCACGTATTCGAGAAAGTCCGCGGCGCGGAACTCGAGCGCGGAAGTGTTGACGGCAACGGCGATCGGCGGCAAGCCCGCATCCTGCCAGGTGCGGGCCTGGAGACAGGCTTCGCGCAGCACCCAGCGGCCGATCGGCAGGATCAGGCCGCTGTCTTCGGCGATGGACACGAACTGTGCGGGTTCCAGCAGCCCGCGTTGCGGATGCTGCCAGCGGATGAGCGCCTCGACGCCGACGATCGTGCCGCTGTGTAGATTGATTTTCGGCTGATAGTGCAACACGAATTCCTGCCGTTCCAGCGCGCGGCGCAGGCCGACTTCGATCGATTGCCGCTGGACGGCCCGGGCATTCATGTCCGGCTCGAAGAATTTGTAATTGTTGCGTCCGCTTTCCTTGGCATGGTACATCGCGATGTCCGCATGCTTGATCAGGGTTTCCGCATCCTGGCCATCGTCGGGATAGATGCTGATACCGATACTCACGCCGATGTGCAGATCGTGCCGTTCTATGAGGTGAGGGCGCGCGATCGCCATGAGCATCTTTTGTGCAGACAGCGCCACGTCTTCTGCATGCTCGATATCGGGAAGCAGCAGCACGAATTCATCCCCGCCCTGGCGACTGACGGTGTCCGAATGGCGCACCCCCCCCACCAGGCGATGTGCCACCGACTGCAGCAGTCGGTCACCCACCGCATGCCCCAGTGAGTCGTTGATATGCTTGAATCGATCGAGGTCCATGAACATCACCGCAAGCTGTTTGCCTTGGCGGTGAGCCAGTGCAATGGCCTGGGCAAGCCGGTCGTTCAGCAGAATGCGGTTAGGCAAACCGGTGAGCACATCGTGGTGGACCAAATGATCCAGATCAGCATGTGCCGTTTGGACTTGTTCGGCCAGCTTGTGTGCATCAATGGTCGCGATGACCAGCTGGGCGTTAGCTTGCCGCAACAGGCTTATTTGATCGTTGGATGTTCCCTGTGTCATCTCTGCCGCGCGAATGTCCCGCTCGCGCGTGGTGACGCGCCCTTCGCGCACGTCGACAGCCTTCTCGCGCAAACCCACGGCCTCTTCCCGGGCCGCGGCCAATTTCTCACGGCCTGGAACGGGCGCTTTATCGTTCATGACAGCGCTTTCCCTGTACGGGATCCGAAACGCCGAATTGATTATTTCTGACCACTACCATCCTTCCATTACACAGTTCTGGCGGGAGCACAGGAAGGCTAGGCGCGTTGCCCACAACAGTCGGTACGGTGACGCACATAGCCCTTGCTGATCACGGCCGTGATCACGATGGTATAGACCTTATTGCGGGACATGAGGTTCACGAACAACGGTTCGATCTTCAGGGCATTTGATCGGAAACGGCCTCTGACAATCCGGGCGGGTATAGCTGGCCGCCAAGAATGCTTACGCCGTCTTATCCTGCTACCGCACGTTCCAGCGCCATGTTCAGCGCTTGCATGAATTCGTTGATCTTGATCGGCTTGGTGAGATAGCGGAAGAATCCTGCCTTGAGGCCTTGCTGGATGTCGCGTGGCATGGCATTGGCACTGATGGCCAGCACCGGGATGTGCGCCGTGGCCGGATCTTCACGCAGGATTTTCAGTGCCTGGGTGCCACTGATG
>MGZO01000096.1:4703-6033 GCA_001802655.1 Hydrogenophilales bacterium RIFOXYD1_FULL_62_11 | reverse complement strand
CGGAAAACCTGATCGCCGCCGGCCTGCACCATCCGCTTTGCGCCGGCGTGATCGCCCTCACCAACGACGACCCGGTCAACCTCAGCGTGGCAGTGACGACCAAGCTGCTGCGTCCCGAGTTGCCGATCCTGTGCCGCGCCGACCTGCTGGAGACAGCGGACAACATGGCCTCGTTCGGAGTCGAGGACGTGGTCAACGCCTTTGAAACATTCGGCGAGCACCTCGGCATCGCGATCAACAATCCGGGCCATCACCTGCTCTACCAGTGGCTCACCGGCGTGCCCGGCGAACCGCTGGCGATGCCGATGGAACCGCCGCGCGGGACGTGGCTGGTGTGCGGCTACGGCCGTTTCGGCAAGGCAGTCGCGCGCCACCTCGACAAGCAAGGCATCCAGCTGGTGGTGGTGGACGAACACCCGCCCAGCGACCACGAAAGGACTGTCGTGGGCCGCGGCACCGAAGCGCACACCCTTCTGGAGGCCGGGATCGAACAGGCCGCCGGCATCGTCGCCGGTACCGCCGACGACATCAACAACCTGTCCATCGCCATGACGGCGCGCCAGCTCAAGCCCGACCTGTTCGTGGTGCTGCGGCAGAACCGCCACGCCAACGCCGCCCTGTTCCAGCGCTTTGCCGCCCAGGCCACCATGCAGCCGTCCAGCATCGTGGCCCACGAATTCCTTTCGCTGCTCACCACGCCGCTGCTGCCGCGTTTTTTCAATCTGGCGCTGCACCAGGGCGATGCCTGGGCCGACGTCGCGCTCAGCCGCATCGCCGCCGTGGTGGGCGACACCGTGCCCGAGGTATGGGACAGGGAACTGTCGAAAACCGAGACCCTGGCGATCTGGCAAGCGCTCAGCGAAGGCAGGACCCTCCGCCTCGGCGACCTGCTGCGCAGCCCGTCCAACCGCGAAGAGAATCTGGCCTGCATCCCCCTGCTGCTCAAGCGTGGCAGCGAAGAAATTCTGGTGCCGGACAGCGATACGCCGCTGCTCGACGGCGACCGCATCCTGTTCTGCGGCGAAGCGCATACGCGCCGCCAGCAGGCGCTGGGGCTGCACGACTACAACACGCTGAACTATCTGCTCACCGGCAACCAGGCGCCGGGCGGCCTGGTCTGGCGCAAACTGGCGGAACGCAACAAGGCCTGAGCGGACGGCGACGACCCGCACGAGTGCGCATGCGGCGACCTTGCCGCTCAAGGTTTGACCTGGGTCTTTTTCCACGTCTCCATGAAGCGGCTGGCGTTAAAGCCCGTCATTTTTTCCGAGCCGACCGTGATCAGCGGCACCGCTGTGCCGCCCAGCTGCCTGAACCTGGCTGCGCCATG
>MGZO01000096.1:0-4674 GCA_001802655.1 Hydrogenophilales bacterium RIFOXYD1_FULL_62_11 | reverse complement strand
AAGCCACCCCGTTCTGCCTGAAGTAGGCTTTGGCGCGCGTGCACACCCCGCACCATTCGGTGGTGTAGATCGTCACCCCGCTGCCCGCCCCCGCCGCCTGGCCGACCTGAACCGGGCCGGCATAGCTATGCAGCTTGAGCTGCGTGCTCGCCGCCGCCGGGGGCGTATCGCTGTACTGGATGCGGCCCTGCGCGTCCGTCCATTTGTAGACGCCGGCAACAGCCGGACAGGCCAGCAGCAGCGACAGCAGAAGCAGCCAGGGTTTGGTGCTGCGATTCAAAGTGTTTGATCCCATCAGTTTTCCTGTCTGAACGGTACGAAATAGCGCCCGGCAACACAACCGGGCACGGCTGCCTTCATTCCCCCGGGCCGAGCGCCTTCCCGGCCCGGTAGACGGCTAGCAAGGCCGCTTTCAACTGTGGCTCCGCGTCCAGATCGTGCGCCGCCAGCAAGGGTTCGGCGACAGCCCGCACCGCCTGCCAGTCCCGATCCGCGCGGCCGTCCTGCGCAAACTGCGCCCAGTCGAAGCCACCGTCGCGGCAACTGCGCGCCGCCACCCCGGTGGCATCCGAGAATTCGATTTCGTGCGACTCCAGGCTTTCATACAGATACGAATAGGGATCAATCCCGGCCGCCTGTGCCAGCAGCCGATGGAAATCGGGCGCTTCGCCCGACTCGCCGAGGTAGCGGTCCAGATCGATGACGGAATCGAGTTCGCGGGTTTCGCCTTTGAACGAGAGGGACAGCCGGGCACGGACAGTGTTGTGGTTCATGTGATCGATAAAATTGCCAATTATTTCGGATTGCGATGTAGCCAGGGCACGTTTCAGCCAAGGGTGGCATCTCTTTGATTCGCCTTACGCGAATCAGGTCACGCCTGTTTTTTCAGTCTAGAGTGAAGCCATGCTCAATCCGCTTCGCATCCTCTCACATCTCGTCCTGCTTGCCTGCCTGACGCTGATGCTGGCCGCTCCGGCCAGCGCGGCAATCGTGCGGGTGCTGACGGTGCAGGGGCCGATCAGCCCGGCCAGTGCCGACTATCTGCTGCGCGGCATCAACAAGGCGATCGACGACCAAGCGCATCTGATCGTGATCGAGATGGATACGCCGGGCGGGCTCGACACCGCGATGCGCGACATCATCAAGGCCATCCTTGCATCAAAGGTTCCCGTTGCCACCTATGTTTCCCCCCAGGGCGCGCGCGCCGCCAGCGCCGGCACCTACATCCTGTACGCCAGCCACATCGCGGCGATGGCGCCAGCGACCAACCTGGGCGCGGCGACACCGGTCGAACTGGCGCCCACGGGCGGCGACAAACCCGCCGCGCCGGGCCAACCCACGCAAGCCGACAAGCCCGGCCCAACGAAGCCCGAAGCCGCCAAGCCAGCCGATACCCCGACGGGCGACCCCAAAATGCGCAAGGCGGTGCACGACGCCGCCGCCTACATCCGCGGGCTGGCCGAACTGCGTGAGCGCAATGTCGACTGGGCCGAGCGGGCAGTGCGCGAGGCGGTCAGCCTGCCTGCATCCGAGGCACTGGAACTGAAGGTGATCGACCTCGTCGCGACCGACCTCGACGACCTGTTGAAACAGCTCAACGGCCGCGTCATCAAGCTGGATGGCCAGACGGTCACGCTCAATACCGCTCAGGTCGAGATCGAGCGCGTCGAGCCCGACTGGCGCAGCCGCCTGCTGGCGGTAATTGGCGATCCCAGCATTGCCTACATCCTGATGCTGCTCGGCATCTACGGGCTGATCTACGAATTTTCCAATCCCGGCATGCTGTTCCCCGGCGTGGTCGGCGGCATCTGCCTGCTGCTCGGGCTGTTCGCACTGCAGGTGATGCCGATCAGCTACGCCGGACTGGCGCTGATGCTGCTGGGCATCGTGCTGATGATTTCCGAGGCGTTCGTGCCCAGCTTCGGCGCGCTCGGACTGGGCGGCGTGGCCGCCTTCATCATCGGCTCGGTGATGCTGATCGACACCGACCTCCCCGGCTACGGCCTCCCCTGGATGCTGATCGTTCCGGTGGCGGCGGCGAGCGCGCTGTTCAGCTTCTTCGTCGCCGGCATGGCGATCAAGGCGCGTGCGCGGCCAGTGATGACCGGTGCCGAGGAAATGATCGGCGCCCCGGGTGAAATCCTCGAAGACATGGAACACGAAGGCTGGGCGCGCATCCACGGCGAACAGTGGCAGGTGCGCAGCAGCGTACCGCTCATGCGCGGCAGCCGGATACGGGTGCGCGCGCGGCATGACCTCTTACTCGATGTAGAACCGGACAAGGAGAACAAGCATGTTTGAATTCGGTGGGTTGACTATCGTGTTGCTGGTCGTCGGGCTGCTGGCGGCCAGCCTGCGCATCCTGCGTGAATACGAGCGCGGCGTGGTGTTCCAGCTTGGGCGCTTCTGGAAGGTGAAGGGGCCAGGGCTGGTAATCATCATCCCCGGCATCCAGCAGATGGTGCGGGTGGACCTGCGTACCGTGGTGTTCGACGTTCCCAGCCAGGACGTGATATCGCGTGACAACGTCTCGGTCAAGGTCAACGCGGTGGTGTACTTCCGCGTCATCGACCCGGCCAAGTCCATCCTGCAGGTGGAGGACTACCTCAACGCCACCAGCCAGCTGGCGCAGACCACGCTACGCGCGGTGCTGGGCAAGCATGAACTGGACGACATGCTGGCCGAACGCGAACGCCTCAACCAGGACATCCAGCAATTGCTCGACGCGCAGACCGACGCCTGGGGCATCAAGGTGTCCAACGTCGAGATCAAGCATGTCGACATCGACGAAACCATGGTGCGCGCGATTGCCAAGCAGGCCGAGGCCGAACGCGAGCGGCGCGCCAAGGTGATCCATGCCGAAGGCGAACTGCAGGCCTCGGAAAAGCTGCTGGCCGCCGCAGAGATCCTCGCCGGAAAGCCCCAGGCGATGCAGCTGCGCTATCTGCAGACGCTCGCCAACATCGCCGGCGACCGGACCAACACCATCATCTTTCCGCTGCCGGGCGATCTGATGAACCTGATGACGCGCAGCGCGAAATCCGGCGAATAACTACGCACAGGCCGGGCCTGGTTCGCGGGTTCGCCCGCACATCCGGCGCGGCGACCCGGCGTTTACTGTTGTCCCAGCAGAATCCCGGCTATTCGCAGCATGTCGGATTCGGCAATGGCCTCGATGTCCAGAGTGATCGCAACATCGTCGCCGACGACCCTGCCGCCCCGGTCCATCGGCGCGTTCCAGCTCACGCCGAAGTGATGGCGGTTGATCGTCGTGGTGGCGACGAAGCCGATACGGCTCACCGGCCCCAGATCCTTGCCGCCTTCCCAGTAGGGACACTGCCAGCGCCCCAGATAATGGGTTGCCAGCACGACCGGACGGGTCACGCCGCAGAGGGTGAGATCGCCGGCGACCCTGAAATCGGCTCCGCCCACACAGCTGACCTCGGCGCTGCGGAAGGCGATGTCCGGATACTTCTCCACATTCAGAAAGTCCGCACCGCGCAGGTGTGCATCGCGCGCATCGTCCCCCGTCCAGATTCCCGCCGCATGGATCGTCGCCTCGACCTCGGCGGCATCCGCCGGATTGTCCGGGTCGAAGTCGATGAAGCCATGCACGTTCTTGAACAGGCCGCGCATGTGCGAAACCATCATGTGCCGCACTGCAAACTCTGCGGCGGAGTGCCCTGGCTCGAATATCCATTTGCGCATTTCCAGTCCCTCCCCATGTCCCGTGCTCCCTGATCGACCCCAAGTATAGAAAACCGGGGAAACAATACAGGGCGGAGCACCATGAAGGCGCAGAGGGCGGATTGAGCCATGGGCCGAAGACCCCCGGTAAAAACGCGACTGGCGTTGGAACGGGTGGTGCGCTGGCTTGAGGATTCGGCATAATGGGCAACCCCCTACCCTTCACCCATCGGCCCCGCGACGCGCAGGCCGAACCATTCAGTCAATCGAACCATGCTGCCTTCCATCGAACACCGCCTCGCCGCCGAGATCGCGGCCAAACCTGCGCAGGTTGCTGCTGCCATCGCCTTGCTCGACGAGGGCGCGACGGTGCCGTTCATCTCGCGCTATCGCAAGGAGGCGACGGGCGGCCTCGACGACACCCAGCTGCGCCTGCTGGAAGACCGGCTGCGCTATCTGCGCGAACTGGAAGACCGCCGCGCGGCCATCATCGCGTCGATCACCGAGCAGAACAAGATGACGCCCGAGCTGCTGCTGGCGATCTCGCTGGCGGCGGACAAGACGCATCTGGAAGACCTCTACCTGCCCTACAAGCAGAAGCGACGCACCAAGGTGCAGATCGCACAGGAGGCGGGGCTGGAGCCGCTGGCCGACGCCCTGCTGGCCAACCCGATGCTCAATCCCGAAGCGGAAGCGGCGGCGTACCTGCGCGAACCCTTCACCACCGAGCAAGGCGACAACCCCGGCGTGGCGGACGCCAAGGCCGCGCTCGACGGCGCACGGCAGATCCTGATGGAACGCTTCTCTGAAGATGCGAGCCTGCTGCAAGCCCTGCGCGAATACGTGCAGGAACACAGCATCGTCGAATCGAAAGTGCGCGAAGGCAAGGAAACCGCAGCGGAAAAATACGCCGACTACTTCGACTATTCCGAATCGATCCACACCATTCCGTCGCACCGCGCGCTGGCGCTCTTTCGCGGTCGCCGC
>MGZO01000095.1:14798-19022 GCA_001802655.1 Hydrogenophilales bacterium RIFOXYD1_FULL_62_11 | reverse complement strand
AAGCACTGTCGAAGAACGCCAGCTTCTTCAGCGCTGCGCTGCCCCGGCGCATCTACCCACCGCTGTTCAACCGCTACGGCGACCAGGCCAATTCGTTCGGCAACCACGTCGACAACGCGATCCGCACCCATCCCGCCAGCGCGCAACACGTGCGCACCGACCTGTCGTTCACCCTGTTCCTGAACAACCCGGGCGACTACGACGGCGGCGAACTGATCATCGAGGACGGCATGGGCGGCCGCGCGGTCAAACTGCCTGCAGGGGATCTGATTCTCTATCCGTCCTATAGCGTGCACCGCGTCGAACCGGTCACCCGCGGCGCGCGACTGGCCTGCTTTAGCTGGCTGGAAAGCATGGTGCGCGAACCGCAGCAGCGCGAATTGCTGCATGAGATGGACAGGAACATCGTCGCCCTGCGCAGCGAACACGGCGAGACCGATACCGCAGTGCGGCTGACCAGCTGTTATCACAACCTGATGCGGATGTGGGCGACGGTTTGACGCCATCTGCCACCGCCCATCAGCTACACGTCCAGACACACCGGTCATTCCGGGGCATGCTGTCTCCTCCCCCACCGTTCAAGTCCCCGTTCGAAATATTGGGTTTTTGCAACATCAAAATATTAGCCAACGTTTACCGATTGATTTAAATAATACGAATCATTATCATTGTCGATATTGTTTTCGTGTCGCCACACGAAGACTGTTTGCACAGATCCCCCTAGCAGCCAGCTAGTCCGATGGATCAGCCAGCCAAACCATTTGATCCATCACACAACCAGGGACACCTTCATGAAAACCCGCTTGCTTACTGTTGTCGTACCGTTCGCCGTCGCGGCAATGTCTGCCTCCGCTGCCCATGCTGACGAGAATCTGTTCGGCTACGTTAAAGGCTCCGAAACCCTGCCTGCCAACGCCTCCGAAGCCTATATCTGGCTGACCCACCGCTTTGACAAAGGCCAGGGCGAATACAGCGCCTACGATTCCCAGATCGAATATGAATACGGTGTCACCTCGCGCTTCACTGCGTCCGCCGCATTGCTGGGCCAGTCCATCGACACCAGCGGACTGGTGATTGACGGCTACCTGCCAAGCTCCGAGTCGTACGGCTTCAAGCTGTCAGGCATCGAGCTCAAGGGCAAGTACAACTTCCTCTCCGCTGCCATGGACCCGGTCGGGTTGTCGGCCGAATTCGAGCTGGTTCAGTCCTGGCTCGACCCACATTCGGGCAAGGACAAGGACACGACCTCGTTCGATGTCAGCTTCCAGTTGCAGAAGTTCTTTCTCGACGACCAGTTGATTGCCGTCGCCAACGCCGGCCTCGAAGGCACCTACGCCAAGCGCGTCCCGCTTGATGCCGCCACCCAGGCCAGCGCCGATCTGGCCATGCAGGGACTGACCGGCGACCCCGGCGCCATATTTGAATGGCCGACTGAACCGGAAATGGAGCTGGAAGTCACCCTCGGTGCCGGCCTGTCCTACCGCTTCGCGCCCAACTGGTCCATCGGCGCTGAAACGCAGTACCAAACCGAATTCGAAACCGAAGTCGGACAGGAACGCTGGACCTGGTTTGCCGGCCCGACGTTGCACTACGGCAGCAAAAAATGGTGGGCCACCCTGACCTGGTTCGAGCAACTGGCTGGTGGTCGGGAGCAATACATCAACCAGGCCGACGACAGCCTGCACCTGATCGAAAAAACCGAGCACGAAGTGCGCCTGAAACTCGGCTACAACTTCTGAGGAAACCGCCATGTCCCACGCCCCTGCCTGGCTGATTGTCCCTGCCCTGATCGTCCCTGCCGTCGCGGTGAGCCCCGCGTATGCGGTGCAATACATGACGGCGGAAGGTGCCCAGAAGCAGCTGTTTCCCGAGGCAAGCAGCTTTGTCGCGCACCCGCTGCGTCTGACCGACGCCCAAAAAGACCGCATCGAAAAAGTCGCAAAGGTGCGGATGCGCTCTCCCGAGCAGCCGGTGTGGCAGGTTCTGGCAGACGGCAAACCTGCTGGCTGGTTTGTGCTGGACGAGGTCTACGGCAAGCACGAGTTCATCACCTACGCCGTCGCGCTCGACGCTGCGGGCGCGGTGCGCGGGGTGGAGATTCTCGACTACCGCGAAACCCACGGCGGCGAAATCCGCAACCCCAAATGGCGCGCGCAGTTCAATGGCGCGCAATTCGGGGCGGCGCTCAAGCTGGGCGACGACATCCAGAACATCAGCGGCGCCACCCTCTCCTGCAAGCACATCAGCGAAGGCGTGCGACGGGTGCTGGCGATCCACGAAGTCGCCCTGAAGCAGCCATGACGATGCAACGCGCCCAGCCCTGGCTGGGCACCCTGGTCGAGATCGCCGCCGGCGCTCCCGATCAAGGTGCGCTCTCTGCCGCAATCGACCGCGCCTTCGCGCGCGTGGCCGCGATCCATGCTGTCATGGGTTTTCACGACGCGGCGTCGGAACTCTCGCAGGTCAACCGCAATGCCACCCACGACTGGGTGCCACTGTCGGCTGATCTGGCGCGGGTACTCACCGCCGCATGCGAATTCGCCCATGCCAGCAACGGCGCGTTCGACCCCAGCATCGCACCGTGGCTGGTGGCCAGCGGCCAGCTACCCCGCCACGACGGCTGCGCCAACTACGCCAGCCCCGACTGGCGCGCAATCGAACTCGACGGTGACCGTGTGCGCTTCACCCAGCCGCTGCTGCTCGATCTGGGCGGCATCGCCAAGGGCTACGCCGTCGACGCAGCACTTGCGGTGCTGCATGACGCCGGCCTCACCCGCGCACGCGTCAACGCTGGCGGCGACCTCGCGCGCTTTGGCGATACCGCCGCGCCGGTCCGGGTGCGGCACCCGCTCCATCCCACCCAGATGCTGCAGCTGGCCGAGTTGCAAAACGGCGCAGTCGCGACATCGGCAGGCTATTACCAGAACGGCGCCAGCCCGCTGCGGCATCCAGGGAGCGGTGCCGAACTGTGCCGTCATGACAGCATCAGCGTATTCGCGCCCGACTGCATGACGGCCGATGCGCTGACCAAAATCGTCGCCGCCGAGCCCGCGCGCGCGCCTGCGCTGCTGGCACCCCACCACGCGCAGGCGCTGCGTCTGGCGGTCGAGAATGACACGCTCACATTAACCACCTGCGACGGCTCCGGGTGGCACAAAATATTCAACGAGGCGGCTGCATGAGTCAGGCCATCATTCGTCTCGGCCCGCGCCACAGAAAGCTTCTCTACGCAGGCTTTTTCCTGTTGTGGACAAGCGGCGTGCTCTGGCTGGTGTTTCATTATTTCCTGCGCATCGAAGGCGATTTCGGCCCCGAGGCGCATCCACTCGAACCCTGGTGGCTGCGCCTGCACGGCCTGATGGCGATGGCCGCACTGGTGCTCGGTGGCTCGCTTGCGCCCAACCACATGCGGCTGGCGTGGAACCGCCGCAAAAACATGCGCAGCGGCGTGCCCATGCTCGCGCTCACGATCTGGCTCGCTGCCAGCGGGTACGCGCTGTATTATTTTTCCACCGACGACAACGCAGCCTGGTTGCCGTTGCTGCACTGGATTGCAGGACTCGCGCTGCCTGTTATCCTTGCCATGCACATTCGCATCGGCCGTCGCCGCGCGCCGCGCACCGCCAAGCGGGCGCACCAGCCGCCCCAACTGCATGTCGTTGCTCAACCCCACCCCCGAAAACAAGCTTGCTCATGACCCAGGCTACCGCAGCTGCACTCACCCTGGCCCAGCTCGCCGACCACCAGTCTTGCACCGTCGACCGCATCGCGGCACCGCCCGATGCACCTGAATGGCATGACTGGCTGGAAGAAATCGGCTTTCTGCCCGGCGAACGTGCGATGGTGATGAACCGTGCCCTGCCGGGCGGCGACCCGCTGGTGGTGCGCGTCGGCAATTCCACCTTTGCCTTGCGGCGAGTGGAGGCGGCATGCGTGCAGGTCACGCTGGACGGGGCGGCCGGATGAAAACCTCAATTGTCTATGTCCATCCTGCCGGGCCGCTGATCGCGCTGGTCGGTAACCCCAATTGCGGTAAAACTGCCCTCTTCAACCGCCTCACCGGCAGCCACCAGAAAGTCGCCAATTACGCGGGCGTCACGGTGGAACGCAAGGAAGGCAAGCTGACCACACCCGCTGGCAAGCTGTTGCGCGTGCTCGACCTGCCGGGCACCTACAGCCTGCATCCACGCTCGCCCGACGAAAAGGTGACCTGCGATGTGCTGA
>MGZO01000095.1:10835-14769 GCA_001802655.1 Hydrogenophilales bacterium RIFOXYD1_FULL_62_11 | reverse complement strand
CTGGTGGTGTGCGTGGTCGACGCCACCAATCTGCGCCGCAATCTGCGGCTGGTGCTGGCGGTCAAACGCCTCGGCCTGCCGTGCGTAGTTGCGCTCAACATGACCGACCTGGCCGCCGCGCGCGGCATCAACGTCGACGCGGCAGCGCTGTCGGCAGCACTCGGATTGCCCGTGGTCAACACGGTAGCGGTCAACGCCGAAGGGGCCGATGCGCTGCTGGAGCTGCTCGATCAACCCGAACGCTGGCGGCACGACGCTGCAGCCTTGACGGCGCCCGACAGCCCGCCCATCGGCAATGACCCCAACATCGAGGCCGACCACGACGCCGTGCGCCGCATCCTGCAAGGCATGGGACTTGACGCGGCAGTGCCGCATCTGGCCAGCGACCGCATCGACCGCATCGTGCTGCACCCGCTGATCGGGCCGCCGCTGCTGGCCGTCGTGCTATTCCTGATTTTCCAGGCGGTATTCGCCTGGGCTGCTGCGCCGATGGGCTGGATCGAAACGCTGACCACCACGCTCGGCAACACGGTTGCAGGGCTGCTGCCCGCCGGCTGGATACGCAGTCTGCTGGTCGACGGCATCATCGCCGGCGCGGGCGGCGTGCTGGTGTTCCTGCCGCAGATCCTGATTCTGTATTTCTTCATTCTGGTGCTGGAGGAATCCGGCTACCTGCCGCGCGCAGCCTTTCTGCTCGACCGCCTGATGGGCGGCGTCGGGCTGTCCGGCCGCTCCTTCATTCCCCTGCTGTCAAGCTTCGCCTGCGCGATTCCCGGCATCATGGCGGCGCGCACCATCACCAATACGCGCGACCGCCTGGTCACCATCATGATCGCCCCCATGATGACCTGCTCGGCGCGACTGCCGGTGTATGCGCTGCTGATCGGCGCCTTCATCCCGCGCCGCGAGGTGGGGGGCGTGTTTGAATTGCAGGGGCTGGTACTGTTCTTTCTGTATGTCGCGGGCATCGTCGGCGCGCTGGCGGTCGCCTGGCTGCTCAAGCGCTTCACCGCACGCCAGCTCATGCACCCGCTGATGATGGAGCTGCCGAGCTACCACTGGCCGCGCCTGCGCAACGTCGCCATCGGCCTGTGGCAACGCGCGACGATTTTCGTCAAGCGGGTCGGCGGCATTATTCTGGTGCTGACCATTCTGCTGTGGTTTCTGGCGAGCTTCCCCTCTCCGCCTGCTGACGCCACGGGTGCAGCCATCGAATCCAGTTTTGCTGGGCAACTGGGGCATGCGCTGGCGGCGGTGTTCGCCCCCATCGGCTTCAACTGGCAGATCAGCATTTCGCTGGTTCCCGGCCTTGCCGCGCGTGAAGTGGCGGTCAGCGCGCTGGGCACGGTGTATTCGCTGTCGGCAACCGGCGACGACACCGCGCTGGCACTGATGCCGCTGATCGCCCACAGCTGGAGCCTCGCCACCGCCCTGTCGCTGCTGGCGTGGTTCGTCTTCGCGCCGCAGTGCCTGGCGACGCTGGCAACCGTCAAACGCGAAACCGGCGGCTGGACCATGCCGCTGATCATGGCGGGGTATCTGTTTACGCTGGCCTATGTGGCGTCGTTCATCACCTATCGGCTGGCGCTTGCGGCCGGCCTCGGGTAATCAGGCGCCGCGGCCCGTCCTGGACGGGGTGCGAGCGTTTTCGGCGTAATAACTGATGCGCGTGCGCGGATCGAGATAATCCAGCACAGCCTTGCACAGCTCCTGCGGGCGCAGGGTTTTCACCACCGTCAGATCGTTTTCCACGCTCAAATCCAGCCACAGGGCTTCATCCTTGGGCACGTCCGGATCGTAGACCAGTAGCGAGGGCTGCAACAGCCGCTGCGCGTTCACACTCATCACCAGGCCGGTCTGGCCGTTGCTCAACTGCACCACGCTGCCCGGCGGATACACCCCCATGCAGCGGACAAACAGCTGCATCAGCTCGGGGTCGAACTTGCCCTTGTCATACTTGAACATGAAGGATAGCGCTTCGGCCGGGGTCATCGACTCCGCCGGATTGATGGCATTGCAATAGTTATCGAAGGTATTGGTAATGCAGGCGATGCGCGCCAAGCGTCCAATCTGCTCGCCTCTGAGCTTGCCGGGGAAGCCGCTGCCATCGAGCAGTTCATGATGCTTCGCGACCACCTCCAGCGCAGCGGCACTGACGCCGGGCAACTGCTGCAGCATTTCCAGGCCATAGGCCACGTGCATCTGGTAAAAATTGCGTTCGGCTGCAGTCCATGGCGTTTTCTTCAGCCGGATCTGGCTCGGCACTTTTTCCTTGCCCAGATCGTGCAGCAGCGTGCCCAAACCCAGCGCCCGCATCTCTGCGGCATCCAGTTTTGCCTCTTTGCCCACAATCAGTGCCAGCACGGTGACGTTGAGCGCGTGGTAATACGTGCCTTCATCTCCGGATTTGGCGTTCATCAGATGCAACACCACATCCTTGTCGTTCAGCATCGAATCGACCATGTCGGACACCAGCGCATGCGCCTGCTGGAGAGACTCATCTGGACGTGAGAACAGATTGCGCAACAGCGAATGCACCGTCGCCACGCCGGCGCTGAACTTCTTGTCACACCGCCCCATGGCCTCGCGCTGCGCCGCAAGCTTTTCGCGGCGCGCCTGCTTCGCCGCCCACATCGCCTCCACTTCAGGATCAACCGGTTGAGGGGCGGGTGCCGGGGCAGCGGCATCGGTGAACGGGGGAGGCAGCGGCAGCTGATCGCTCCTGGCCGGATCGTAAAGCACATGCGTCATGCCCAGCGAGCGCAACACCTGCAGCTGTTTTTCGTTGCGTATCTTGAAGCTGCTGAACAGGAAAGGATGATCCGTCCAGCCTTCCAGATGGATATACAGCCCGACCCTCGCCTGCTCAACATGGATGCGTTGTTCCAATCCGCTCATTGATCAATTGCTTTCTTTTATTTTTAATTGCTGGCTTGCATGCTGAGTACGGCCGTATCAGGCAGCAGCCAATCCCTTGGTCAGCAATTCCGTCACCAGTTCGTTCATGCCGATCTGGCGCGCGGCGGCCAGGTCCTGGAGCTGTTTGACCAGTTGGCCATCGAGTTTGGTAGCAAACGCAACCAGACCCTGCGCCTGTTCGAGCTTGCGCAATTCACGCCGCGAGCTCTTGGGACCCGCCGCGCTGCCAAAGCGGTCGGGTGTGCCGGCTTGCTTCATCTGGCCGCTGATTTTCAATTCTTCGTTTCTGTCGAGATCGGATTTTTTCATAAGGCACTGTCTATCCTGGGTAAGTACGATTCAAGTTGGGCGCGGGTTTTAATGGCAAGCCGCGCTATCAGGCAAAAAACATCCATCAGCATAAGCGATGCAGCCATGTTGAGCGAAATTCAGGGGGATCCCAATACCTCGATTGCACCTTGAATCACGGCCTACCTGGCCTATCTTGAATAGGCATCACCCTGGAAGGAGACCATCATGTTGCACACTTCAACCGACATCAACAAACTCGTTGGTGCCCCGGCAACCGACCCGGATTTCCCCTATGCCCCACTGGAATGGACACGTGAAGACGCCTTGAAAGCGGCGCGTGAGGAGAAGCTGGACCTGACCGAAGCACACTGGGAGGTGGTTCGCGCCTTGCAGAATTTTTACGCGCACCACGACGAAACCAGCGTCATCAGTCTGCGCGAACTGCACGACGCACTGGAAGAGCATTTCCATCTGCAAGGCGGCCTGAAATACCTCTACACCCTGTTCCCGGGTGGCCCCATTGCGCAGAGTTGCCGGCTGGCGGGTCTGAAAGCCCCGTTCATGGCCAGCGATCCGGGTTTTGGCAGCGTCGCCTGAACGACATGCGGTCCGCCCCCATCTGTAAAAAACGTGGCAGACGCATGCCGCATACCGGTTAGGGGTTCATGCCTGCGGCACCAGGCCGACGCGCGTCGCGCCGTTGCGCAGGTCAATAACGAACAAG
>MGZO01000095.1:6199-10817 GCA_001802655.1 Hydrogenophilales bacterium RIFOXYD1_FULL_62_11 | reverse complement strand
AGACCAGCGTAGAAAATCCCGGCTCTTACCCGCAGGCAATCGCCCACCACCGTTGCCCCAAGCAGCATCGCACTGTGTGGCTCATCGGCTACCGCACTCGTCCCGGTCAGCCCCTGCTGCAAGGGCAGCAGGCTGGCGTCGAGTTGCTCGACCTCAAGCTTGAAAACCTCGCCAAAACCGGGTGTACCCCAGGCTGCGAGCGCGTGCGGCAGGCTAAAGCGTGGGGCTGATTCTGGCAGGTTGAAACCCATTATTGATAGATCCGTCCGTCGTGCCTGAGCCAGCCGCCCGGATGGCGAGCTTGCGGATCATGGTGTGTCCAGTGGATCACGCCCCCTTTTGAGGTCCACTCATACTCACCCGAAAAGTCGATTACGTCGCCCACACGCAGCGCATCGACACGCGGCGCAAGGTCGATGTTGTGCGCGACCAGCACCGTCAACCCGGAATCCAGCCGTACGATGAAACGCTGATGGCGACTGCCGTTGTTGTCATCCGCCAGCAGTTTCACCACCGCGCCCTGCCCTTCGACCTGCAGGTTTCCCTGTTGCCTGGCAAAGGCCTCGTCGATGGCGGCATGGCTGCTGCCCGCAACCGGTACCGACAGGCCCGAACGCGTGGCAGCCTTGGGTCGGTCGTTCGTGTCCGGGGCGGACACGAACGAAAAATACGCTGCAACGGCAAGCGCTGCGATCAACAGGAACTTATTCATGTCATATCAACCCGCCCCCCGCGGCTGAACCTCGCAGGCGGCTCAGGCTGCCAGACCCTTGGCAAGCAAATCGGCAACCGTTTCGTTGACCCCGGTCTGGCGCGTCTCGGCCAGTGCATGAATCTGCTTCACCAGTTCGCCGTCGAGCTTTACAGCAAACGCGACCAGGCCCTGCGCCTGCTCCAGTTTGCGCTGATCGCGGCGCGACAACGCCGCAGCAGCGGCACTGCCAAAGCGGTCAGGCGTTCCCGCCTGCCTCATCTGACCATTGATTTTCAGGCCTTCGTTTTTGTACAAGTCGGTTCTTTTCATGGGTTTTCCAGGAATGGCGGGGGCAATGAGGTTTGACAGCATAACGGAGAAGCCCGTCAAGCCAGGTCGTGCAGAACCAGAACGATCGCTGCGGAGTCGCCCATGTGAGGTATTGTCTGAAACCCACCACTGAAAGGAGCCGGCAATTGAAACCGAATTACTCGTACGAGAAGCGCCAGAGAGAGCTGGAAAAGAAGAAAAAGAAAGCGGAAAAAGAGCATAAAAAAACCGCACAAAATGAAGCGCCGCCTGCGCCTGAAGCGAACGTGCCGCCAGAGCCGGAAAGCGGTCAAGTGTAAGGTTCATCCCTTATTTCATTTTCGACGGCAGCTTCACGGTTTCGCCAGCAATCATGAACGCGCCGTTGCCCCGGTGATGCAGGGTGCGCGGGTTCTTCTGCGCCGGATCGCGCCACGCCTTGACCGCCTCCAGAATGAACAGGTTGTATTGATTCACCATCCGGGTGTCCGTTACCCGGCACTCGATGCTGGCATAACATTCCTTGATCAGCGGTGCGGCAACGCATTTGGCCGCAACCGGCGTCAGTCGCAGGGCTTCGAATTTATCAACGGTGCGCCCCGACGTATTGCCGCAGTCGACCACGGCTTGCGCCAGTTCCAGCGTCGGAATATTGATCACGCACTCCCGGCTGGCTTTCAGCAGGTCGAACGAATAATTGCGGCCACTGACAATCGCAGCCAGCAGCGGCGGCTCGAACTCCATCATCATGTGCCATGACTGCGTCATGATGTTCGTTCGTCCCTTGCTCGCGGTCGTAATCAAAACCACCGGACCCGGCTCCAGCAGCCCATAGACCCTGGACAAGGGACAGGATTTCTTGCCCATATCGACCTCCCGACTGACTGTGCACAACGCTAACCCGAGAAAGCCCAAACAAGCGGTCAGTGCCTGCTTCGCTCAGCTCCTGGAAGGCGGCAGGCTGACTAGAACAGCGCCGCCTTCTTTCTTCTCCACCACCAGTGCGCCCTTTTTCTGCGCGTCGTCGAGAATCTTGCCAAACGCACTGTAGCCATATTCCGACTCGCTGAACCCCGGACGGATTCGCTTGATGGTGCTTTTGATCAGTGACGCCGAAATGGCGCCGTCTCCACCCCGCTCCGCCACCAGCTGATCCACGGTGCCCACCACAATCTCGATCGCGAGCGATTTCTTTTCCTCAGCGCTGGGTTCAGCCTTGATCGTAGGCAGGACGCTATCGCCACCGGCTGCTTTTTCAATTACCGGGCGGGCTCTGCGTCGGGTTGGGCTCGCGGTCTTTACCGTCTCGCCGACTGCCTCTTGCACCGGCGGTGCAATCGTTGCGCGGGGTTTGGCTGGCGCCTTTTGCGGGGTTTTGACCGGCGCGGGCTTCGGCTGCACTGCCTTGATCGGCACCAGGTCTTCGTAAAAAATGAACTCGTCGCAATTGCCGATCAACAACGACGACGCCGATCCACGCACACCGATGCCGATCACGCTCTTGCCGTTTTCCTTGAGCTTGGAGATCAGCGGCGAAAAATCCGAATCCCCGCTGATGATGACGAAGGTATCGATGTGCGTCTTGGTGTAGCAGAGGTCGAGCGCATCGACCACCATGCGGATATCCGCCGAGTTCTTGCCGGACTGCCGCAGATGGGGAATCTCGATCAGCTCGAATGCGGCCTCATGCATGTCACGCTTGTATTCCTTGTAACGATCCCAGTCGCAATAGGCTTTCTTCACCACGATGCTGCCCTTGAGCAGCATCCGTTCAAGCACGGGGCGAATCTTGAAATCCGGGTAATTGCCTTCCTTCAAACCGATGGCCACGTTTTCAAAATCGCAAAACACGGCAATGTGGTGAGTATCGGGTGCAGCCATGGTTATTTCTCCCTGATTTTTTACTTTAGCGTGTGCCAAGCCGTTTGTGTTTAAGAAAACCGTCATGCATTGCGGGTTTGAACATGCGAATGCTGCCACAAAAAAACGGGGGCGGTTGCCCGCCCCCGTTCCTGACTCACTTGCCTCGCATTTACGACTGCTGGCTTAACTGACCATGATGGCCATGATGGCCGTGACCACCACGACCGTGGCGTAACAGTGCCATCGCCTCACTGTCAAACACGGCCTGCTGTCCAGGCGTCAACTGCGCGTAAAACGTCTTCACCGCTGCGGCGCGGGTGACTTGATGCGCGCGCCGCACGTCGGCTTTTTCCAGCATCGCATCCAGACGCTGGGGAGTATTCATTTTGGCGTAAGCCTCACGCATCGCCTGACGGTTTCCCGCTTGCGGATACGGCTTGATTTTCTCGGCATCGGTAAACGTCTGCCATGCAGCGGCCTGAGCCGGTGCGAGCTTCAGTTTTTCTTTCAGCGCAGCCATGCGCGCGTCCCGGCGCTCGCCCATCTTGGCCTGCATCGCCTGGCCGTGACGCGCGTCGCAACCGGGTTTGCCATCGGCGGTGGCGCCGTTCATTGCAAAAGCGGATGCACCAAGCACCCCGCTACCGGCGATCAGGGCTACCAGCAAGGCACGTTTGGTCAATATCGATTTCATTGCATTCTCCTTTTGAGACGGATCGAACAGCCCACCCGAAATGGGTCAGGCATGACAAGCAGTGTGACCTTGCCATGTATCTGCAGCGTGTCTGGTCCGTGCTGAATTGTTACAGAATGTATCACCCAACATCCGCTGTGCTGACCGACTTGCCGCGTTCAGTTTTTTGGTGCGGTGTGCGGTGTCCGCACGAATGCCTGGCGGTCGAACCCCAGCGTTTCGGCGCGCGCCAGCAAGCGCTCGAGCGTGGTTGCGTCGAGCGACGCGTCACGCGCCAGAATCCACGCATACTTGCGACCCGGCTCACCGACCAGCGCCCAGCGGTAGTCCGGGTCGAGTTCAAGAATCCAGTAGTCACCATAAAACGGGCGGAAAAAGCTCACCCGCAGCTTTGCGCCCTGGCTGCCTTCCACCACTTTGGCGATGCCGTTGGCCTGCTCGGTTTTGCCGTCGGCCGTGCGGCACTGGTTTGTCACCGAGACAGCCTCGCCATCCGGGCGATACAGCGCCCGGGTATCGGCCACGCACATCGCCTGAAAGCGGTTCGGCAGCATGGCAATCTCATACCAGGTGCCGGAATAGCGGTTCAGGTCGACGCTTTGCACCGTCGGCAGCGGCGGGTGCGAGCTTGTACAGGCGGACAGCAGCGCAACTGCCAGCAACGCCAAAACGGAACGTGCAGGTTTCATCATCGTCATGGGGAATCGTGCCTCGTATTCAAAGTAAGGGTTAGGGCGTCAACTTTCAGCGGCTGTACTGCTGCTGCATGCGCTTCATCATCTCGGGGTCCATCTTGAACGCCCCGCCCGCCCCCATGCCCGGCATGCCTGACAGGGTCACCGAACCATGCGTCTGTCCCGGCTTGCATGCGCCCAGCCACTTGCCGGTCATGGTCGAGTCCATCGTCGATATCCCCTCCATTGGCGGCATAAAGCGTGAGGTGCTTTCCATCCGGTAGTCGGTGTTCATGTTGCCGCTGATCGTCATGTGGCTGGTCACCGTGCGGCCTTCGTGGGTACACACCGAATCGACCACGGTCTTGTTGCCGCTTTTGCGGA
>MGZO01000095.1:1311-6189 GCA_001802655.1 Hydrogenophilales bacterium RIFOXYD1_FULL_62_11 | reverse complement strand
TTACCCTGTTCGATGCACATCTGCATCGTCATCGGGCCAGGCATTTTCTGCCCCCCTGCCCGGGTTTCAGTCTTGATTTCCCATAGCCCCGACTTGCGCAGCGGCATGTCGGCGGCACGGACAGCCGGCGGCAATGCCACAGCAACGGCGAATGCGGACAACAGGATCAGGCGGCAGGCAGGCAAGGACATCGTCAAGACTCCATCAAGGGGGAAAACCAGCATGCTGCCATAAAAAATCAGCAGCGATTATTCGGTCACAGCCCCCGGGTTGTAACCCAACGCACATGAACTAGCATGCAGCATAGGGGTTTAAATCAGGAGTAGAAATGCAAAAAAGACTTGTTGCCGCGCTGCTAGCAGCGCTGTTGCCCACCGCATGCTACGTGGTGCCTGCAGACCGTGGGCCGGGTTATGTTGTTGCTCCGGCGTTGCCAGTGGTTGTGGAGCTGGGCGCAGAACCCTACTACTATCACAGTGGTTTTTACTACTACTACAACAATAGTCGCTGGAGCTATTCACACGACAAGGCCGGGCCCTGGAAAGAACTTCCCAGGGATCGCTACCCCAGAGAAGTCCGGCACCAGAATCGTGATGGCCGGGACGGGAGTCACGACCGGGATCGCGATCGCGACTATCGTTATTGAACTGCCACTTTTGCCCGCATGAATGAAGGCGCGGTTTCCCGCGCCTTCATTCATTTCAGCGGCGCTACGCAAACCGGATGTCCTGCCGGCCGGCCTGAAGCAACACGGGGGGTTCGACTGACATTGGGCGCCTCACCGCTTATCTAAAAGCGGCTTAAAGGAGCAAAATTATTCAGGCTTGAGCGAGCCCAGCCATTGGGGCTTCCGCTCAAAACCCACCGACATAGGCGTAGCCATCGTTCTGCAGTTTGATCAACCGGGTATAACCGTCATGCACGATGGTCACGCCCGGCAAAACATCGTCGGCCGTCCAGCCTTTGGTTTTCATCACGCTGTGGCAAATCTCCACCCGCACCCCCAGCCCCAGCAAATCCTGCACGATCTTGGCATTGAGGTTGGCAGCAAAGGGATCACCCAGCATCTGCTGGTAAGTGTCGTCGATCAACAAAAATTGTGCTGCATCGCCATGCAGCACCAGGTGAATATCGAGTTGCCGGGGTTGTACGTCCTGTTTGCCGAACGCCTCGATCAGCCCGCGCGCGTAGTACAAGCCCTTGCTGATACCGGCTGCGACCGCATCCGAATGGATGTCGTACACCGCCTTGTAGCGCGCTTGCGCATCGACCTTCACCAGCGGACGTGCGTCCAGCGGCGCCGCGACGCCCACCAGCGGCAAAGCCAGCAGACCCAGCGCAACGCAGAAAATACGGATCGGATTCATCTTTACTCTCCCCGCTCAAGAATAGTCGAAGTGTAATTGACTGCCAGTCAAGTCCCTGTCTTGCCGTCAAGCGTGCAGCGCAATCCGCTACAAATGCCTGCAGCCACCCGCGCGCACATCAATACCCTTAGTTTTTGTAATGTTTTACTATTCACCCGGATCACGGAATGCCCATGACGTCCTGGCACGCCGCCGATCCAAACCAGCAAATCAATAACTTAAATTTAGGGAGACAACACCAATGCGATCCAATTTGCCGGTAACCCATGTCGAGTACGTCCTGAAGGACACCGAAACGGTGGTGTCGAAGACGGACCTGCACGGCAACATCACCTACGTCAATCAGGACTTCATCAACATCAGCGGATTCAGCGAGGAAGAACTGCTCGGCGCGCCGCAAAACATCGTCCGCCATCCCGACATGCCGGTCGAAGCCTTTGAGGATTTCTGGCGCACTGTCAAAAGCGGCAAGGCATGGACCGGCCTGGTCAAGAACCGCTGCAAGAACGGCGACCATTACTGGGTCGAGGCCAATGCCGCACCCCTCATCGAAAACGGCAATATCGTCGGCTATACCTCGATCCGGACCAAGCCCGGCCGCGAGCAGGTGCAGGCCGCAGAGAGCGCCTACCACGCCATCAAGGCCGGCGACACGTCGCTAAAAGTTGAGGAAGGCAATGCCGTCAGGCCGTCACTCCTGCAGCGTTGCTGCCTCGACAGGCTGGGCGGCCTGTCCCTCAAGACGGTTCTGCTGCTGGCCTCCGTCTCGACTGCCGCCCTGTTCGGGGTAATGGCCATCCTGGCCTGGAGCGTGACCACCGAAGCCAATCAGGCGTTGACCGGCTGGCTGATCGCCCTCGCCACATTGGGTATGCCGCTGGCAGCCGTGTTCGCCTGGATGTGCTACCGCATTGCGGTCGTGCCGCTTGAGCGCACACGGGAAGATATTGAACGCATGAGCTCGGGCGACCTGACCGGGAAGATCAACGCCAGCGGCGCCGACGAAGTAACCCGCATGATGCAGGCACTGCGGACCCTGCAGATCAACATCAAACTGCTGGTAGGACAGATCAAGCAGAGCACCGAACAGGTGCACGTGGCCGCCAGCGAGATTGCCGTGGGCAACGCCGACCTGTCCTCGCGCACCGAATCGCAGGCGTCGAGTCTGGAAGAGACGGCGAGCTCGATGGAGGAGCTGACCAGCACCGTCAAGCAGAACGCCGAAAACGCCCATCAGGCCAACCAGCTCGTCGTTTCCACCGCCGACATCGCAGTCAAGGGCGGTCAGGTCGTCGGTCAGGTGGTCGATACCATGGCCTCGATCAAGGAAAGCTCGCGCAAGATTGCCGACATCATCAGCGTCATCGACGGCATCGCCTTCCAGACCAACATCCTGGCGCTCAATGCCGCGGTGGAGGCCGCACGTGCGGGCGAACAGGGACGCGGCTTTGCCGTCGTCGCCTCCGAAGTGCGCAACCTCGCCCAGCGCTCGGCGGGTGCTGCCAAGGAAATCAAGGTGCTGATCGACGATTCCGTCGGCAAGGTCGACACCGGCGGAAAACTGGTCGATGAGGCAGGCATTGCCATGAACGAGATCGTCAGTTCGGTCGAGCGCGTCACCGCCATCATGAGCGAGATCGCCGCGGCGAGCCAGGAACAGAGTTCCGGAATCGAGCAGGTCAACCAGGCCGTGGGGCAGATGGACGAAATCACCCAGCAGAACGCCGCGCTGGTGGAACAGGCCGCGGCCGCCTCCGAGAGCATGCAGGCGCAGGCGCAGAAACTGGCAGAGCTGGTCGGCGCCTTCAGGCTGGTGCCAAGCGGGCATGCGGGGCAAGCTGCCCGGCGCGACAGCCGCCAGCCCCCCTTGCCGCTAACCGGCCAACGGCAAGCGCTCCTCGCCGGATCGGCCGCCTGAATGGCCGAATGCCGGCTGGCGGCGCTTGCCGCCAGGTCAACCTGGCTCCTGATGGAAAAAGGCGCAATCTCTGCGCCTTTTTTCACTTCGGCCGAACGATCCCGGCCCATCGCTCCCCCCGCCTCCATCGGAACACGAACCGCGAGCTGTCGCCATTATCCGGCATAAGGACTGGCCCCAAGCCGGGAAAATGCCCGCCAGCACCAGCAACGCGGCGAAAGCGCTGATCCGTATCCACATCCCTCCCCCAGTCGTCGAATAGTCGCGATACGCCTCAAGTTTTAGCTCAAACCCGGCGCACCCTAAAGCAGGCGATCCAGTACGAACACGCCCACCATGGCAAAAGCCAGCGCAATTTTCAGCAAGGCGCCGAACAACAGGCCCAGCGTCGCCCCCACCCCGGCATGCGCCGCCGCCCGCAGCGAAGTCTTACGGCTGAACTCGCCGATCACCGCCCCGAGAAATGGCCCCAGCAGCAAACCCGGCAGGCCGAAAAACAGTCCGGCCAGCGCGCCGATGGCCGCGCCCCAAATCGCTCGCGACGATGCGCCGAACTTCTTCGCGCCGAGCGCCGCAGCCAAAAAATCCACGCCAACACTCACCAGCGCCAGCACTCCCAGCACCGTCAGTGTCAGCCAGCCCACATAGGCAAAGTTCTCCGCCCACGCCAGCAGCACCAGCCCGGCAAACACCAGCGGAATACCCGGCACAGCCGGCAGAATCAGCCCGGCAAAGCCGACCACGATCAACAGGGCGGCCAGCAGCCAGAGCAGCATCTGAACAGAAGGATCGATCATGGCGAAGAAAAGAGGCAAGGTTGGAAAGCACATTGTGCCGGATCCCGGGCCGTGCAACCCGCATCTGCCGAAGCGCATTATGATTCTCGCAACTCAACCCGACCGGGCACGGACATGAACCTCGAAAAAGTCATCTTCGGTTTTTTCATCATCCTGGCGATGACGCTCAACTTCGGCTTCGTGATCGGCGAACTCGACAACCCCGTCCACCACGACGTGTATGAGTTGTTCTTCGCCATCGTGGTCAACCTCATCGCCACCGTGCTCAAGTTCGGCGAGCGCACCCAGATCGGCGCCATCCACCTGGCCAGCAGCCTGGTCGCCGACCTGCAGCTCATCGCCGCCGCCGGGGTCTGGGCCACCGCTGTTTACCTGACCGGCACCGGCCTCACCCCGGGCGTGACCGCCAGCATCGTCTCGCTGGCCGCCGGGGCTCTGGCGGCCAACGTCCTCTCGGTCATCATGCTGCTGGTGGAAACGGTGATGTTCCGCCGCTGACATGCACAGCACCCTGTTCCTGATCCTGCGGCGCATGCGTGCGCCGCTGATCCTGCTGATCCTCAGTTATGCCGTCTCCATCCTCGCCATGACGCTGATCCCGGGCGTGGACGCCAATGGCCGGCCGGCACCGCCGCTGGATTTCTTCCACGCCTTCTATTTCGTCAGCTACACCGCCACCACCATCGGTTTCGGCGAAATCCCCATGGCGTTCAGCGACGCCCAGCGAGCGTGGACCATCGTCACCATCTACCTTACGGTCATCGTCTGGCTCTACAGCATCGGCACCATCTTCGGC
>MGZO01000095.1:0-1243 GCA_001802655.1 Hydrogenophilales bacterium RIFOXYD1_FULL_62_11 | reverse complement strand
ACGGAGCAAGTCGAAGAAGCCGTTGAAAGTTTAATCAGATCAGCCAAAGAATCAGCTAATTTCAAAAAGACGGAATAAAAACCATGAAAACGATATTTTTCAGCTTGTCTTTCGAAAATGTTTATAAAAATCTTTTCTTTTTTTCGGGCAGCGCTTTTTTCAGGCTGGGCGAAGCGCTAAAGGGACGCGATGACGTTCAAATTGTTTTTTTGCTGCCCGCCAGCTATGAAGAAAGCTTTCGGCCGTTCATCGAAGAAAAATTCGGCGCGAATCGCAAGATTGAACTCATTCATTATCCTTACGCCAAAAAAAGAAGTTTTTTTCAGAAACTGTTTTATTTTTTTTACGCCCACTTTATTTTTACCGGCACGACTTTTATGCTCACCACGATGGGAATGAGGCCCGGGGAACCGCCGGGGGGAGGCCGGATCTATTTGATGCCTTTAAAATTTCTCATCGCCAACACTTTCGGCCGGCTCAAATTCATGCGCGACAAAATCATTCCGGAAATTTTTTACCGGTCCTATTCAAAAGGCATTTTTGAAGACGCTTTTGAAAAATACAAGCCCGATCTTGTTTTTGCTCCCCATCTTTTCGGGCAATTCGACCAGGCTTTGGTTGCCGAAGCCAATAAAAGAAAAATTTTGACTTTGGGAATGATTTCCAACTGGGACCATTTTGACAAATATTATATTCCGGTTCAAACGGACAAGCTTTTGGCGCAGAGCGAACAGATCAAGGATTTCGCGATGAGATACCAGAACTATCGGGCCGAACAAATTTTTCTGACCGGTTATCCCCAGTTTGATTTTTTGGGCAATGCCGATTACGCGGTTTCGAGGGAGGAGGTTTTGGATAAATACGATTTCGCGCCCGGCGCCAAATACATTTATTATATTTCGGGCAGCGCTTACTGCCCGGATGAGCCGGATGTCATTGAAAAAATATTGCGGTGGATCAAAGAGGGAAAACTTGATCCAGGCGTCAAGCTTGTCATCAGACCCTACATTGGCGGACGCGGAGCCGATCAGAATTTCGATATGAAAAAGTACAACAGCTTCAGAAGTAATCCTTCCGTGGTTTTTTTTGAAGAGACGCTTGATAACGGACAAAAAATGGCCGATTATTTCAATCTGATGCGTCACGCCGACATCGTTATCGCCGTTTACAGCACGGCCTTGATCGAAGCGGGGGTTTTTAACCGGCCGCTCGTGATTACCAATTTTGACGGATATAAAAAAAG
>MGZO01000094.1:64372-79525 GCA_001802655.1 Hydrogenophilales bacterium RIFOXYD1_FULL_62_11 | reverse complement strand
CCGCCGACACGATGGGGCATCTGATGCAGCTGGCGCGCGAGTCCGATCTGGAGGCGATGCGCAATGCGATGTGCAGCGGCGAGCGCATCAACTTCACGGAAAAGCGGGCTGTTTTGCATGTGGCGCTACGCGCACCGACCCGTCCGCGGCTGATGGTGGAAGGCGTCGATGTCGAGCACGAGGTTTCATTGGTGCTCAAGCGGATGCAGCACTTTGTCGAATCCATCCACAACGGTAACTGGCGGGGCCATACCGGCAAGCCGATCCGCGACGTGGTCAACATCGGCATCGGCGGCTCGGATCTCGGCCCGGCGATGGTGTGCGCCGCGCTCGACCATTACGCGCTGGAAAGCGTGCAGGTACATTTCGTTTCCAATCTGGATCCTGCGCATCTGGCGACCACCCTCAAGCACCTCGACCCTGAAACCACGCTGTTCGTCGTCGCCTCGAAAACCTTCACCACGCTGGAAACGCTGGCCAACGCCAATTCGGCCAAAGCCTGGCTGTTGGCGGCGCTGCGTGCGCCCGCCGCGGTAGCCCGGCATTTTGTAGCCTTGTCGACCAACGCGGAGGCTGTCGAAGCGTTCGGCATCGATCCGGAGAACATGTTCATTTTCTGGGACTGGGTAGGTGGGCGCTACTCGCTGTGGTCGGCGATAGGCCTGTCGATCGCACTGCAAATCGGCTGGGGCAATTTCCAGGCCCTGCTGGCAGGCGCCCATGCGATGGATGTCCATTTCAAGGAAGCGCCGCTGGAAGCCAACATGCCGGTCATCCTCGGCATGCTGGGCATCTGGTACGCCAACTTCTGGGGGACCGACACCCACGGCATTTTTCCCTATGACCAACGGCTAAGACTGCTGGTGCCGTTCCTGCAGCAACTGGACATGGAGTCGAACGGCAAGAACGTCACCCGTTCCAACCGCATGGTCAACTACAACACCGGCCCCATCGTCTGGGGTGCGCCCGGCACCAACGGCCAGCACGCGTTTTTCGAGCTGATCCACCAGGGCACCCGACTGATCCCGACCGATTTCCTGATGGCCGCAGTGAACCACACGCCTCTGGCAGATCAACACGAATGGTTGCTGGCCAACTGCATGGCGCAATCCGAGGCGCTGCTCAAAGGCAAATCGCGCGCAGTGATCGAAGCCGAACTGATTGCCCAGGGCATGAGCCGCGAAGCCGCCAAGGCGCTGGCACCGCACAAGGTTTTCCCCGGCAATCGTCCCAGCAACACCCTGCTCTACCAGAAGCTCGATCCCCATACTCTGGGCATGCTACTTGCCCTGTATGAGCACAAAATATTCGTGCAGGGCATCGTCTGGCAGATCAACAGCTTCGACCAATGGGGCGTTGAACTGGGCAAGCAACTCGCGCCACCGATTCGTGCCGCCCTGAGCTCGGTGCGAGCCGTCGGCGAGCACGACAGCTCCACCCAGGGGCTGATCGCTGACATCCGCCGCCGGCGCGGACTCAGTACCTGACGCGCACGCGGTAGCGCAACGTCGTCTGCCCCTCGGCCGGCACCGCCACTTTCCACTCGGCGGTGCCAGATGCTGCTTTAGTGTGCGGCTGCGATTCGCTCACCATGCTCCAGTCACCCGGCATCGGCTCGCGCACGGTCACGCTGACCGCTTCGGACTTGGCGTTTTTCAGCACGATTTCATAAGCCGACTCGAACACGTAGTTGTAGCGCCCCGTCCCGGCCAGTTTCTGAAAGGCGGTCTGCTTCTTGTCCGCCGTCACATCAAACGCATCACCCAGTTTCAGTCGAACGGCTTCGTTCTTCGGCGTATGGTCGATGCGATCTTCACCGACGAATAACGCATTGCCCTGGCTGTCTTTCTTGTAGACGCGAATCACGCCTTTGGGCAGCGGAATGCCCAGCCCCTCGCCCTTGTTCTGAAACTCAACCGATACGCTGACCTTCAGCTTCTGGCCAATCTCGCCGTGCTGTCCCGAGTAATAGTATTCCGCTCCCTGCAGCAAGAATTCTTTTTTCACCGGCACCTGCATCGCCGACATCAAGGCCACCTGCTTGGTCTGGTTTTCAGCCAATGTCGTCGGACGTTGCAAGGTATAGAGGTGATATTCGAACAGGGATTCCTGTTGCATCTCGGCAGCGTCGGCCACCTTGGCCGCCATCGTCATCATCGCCCGCGGGGCGGGCTGTTCGTCGCGCACCCGGTTGAGATCGCCCGCCACCAACTGCAGTTTGGCGTTGGGGTACGCCGCACCGCTCTGGTTGTTCAGCGTCACCCAGCCATTCAAATCCAGCTGGCTATCGCTGGCATTCAATTCGGCCACATAATCGGCACGCCAAGACAAACCGCCGGTCAGGTAGGACAGCTCCAGGTTCTGCATTCCCGCGCTGGGGTTGACCAGGGAAATGACCAGCGTCGGCTTGTCGCGCAGGGTATCGGGCACGCTCGGAAAAACCAGTCGTCCCGGCACCCCCGTTTCGATGCGGTCAGAAAATTGAAGCACTACCCCGTTATTGGTCGACAACACCCGGGCGGTTTCCCGGGTTTCCGCACCCGTGGCGGGATTGACTTTGACAACCTCAAGTTCGCGCCCGACATATTTTTCCAGCAGTTTTTGCGGGGTCAGCAGGTCAAAATCGAAATTCTGCTCCTGCAAGCGAAACCCGTCCGGATTCGACATATTGCGCAGCTGCGCGGTTTCCGGACGCATCTGCGCCGACACTTCGCGCCACGCCAGCTGATTAAGCGCGCGATCCAGCTTGACCCGCCGCGCATCCTTCACCAGTGCCAGATTGTCGTTGTAAATCGTCACCGCCACGCTTTGCTGATCGGCAACCGTACTGACAACTTCGTCACGCGGCGCGGCCCAACTGGCATGCGATGCTGCCATCAGGCCAACGACCGCCATGCTCACGCAACTTTTCTTCATCATGCAAATCTCCTCAACGCCTGAAAGCAATTGCGTATCTTGACCGATGCACGCGATTTAGGGTTCACCGCGCTAAAATGAAGCCAACCCACACTTGCATGCCCAACATGACGACCGACGATTCCCACCCCCCCCGCATCGTCGGTGGCGGCATCAATACCCAAGCTTCCGAACAGCCTGTCGTCGTCACGCAAATGCTGGGCATCGACAACAGCGAGCCGGTGCGTGAAGAAGCCTTGCGCGCGCGCTTTCTGTCGTTTGATCCGCTATTTGACTCTGCATCCAGTCTGGTCGCGCATCAACTGGTTCTGCGTGGACGCACCGCATCGGCCGACGCTCCCCCCGAGCTGCAGCAAATGGACGAGGACATGCTGCTGACCGGCCTGTATTCGCTCACGCAAAGCAACCTGACGGGGTCGCTGCCCTTGCTGGTGCAAATCAGCTCAAGCGTGCTGTTCAGCGGCATCCCGCAACAGCTCAATCACCGCCAGCTGGTCTGGCGCATCAACATCGACACCGAACAGCATCTGGCGCGCGCCCTCGCCCTGCAGGACGCCGGCCTGACGTTCTGCCCGGCGCTCAACCGCGCCCATCCAGTCGTAAGGGAAAGCGAGTCCATCTGGCGCTATCTGGCCTGCAATGCCAACGACACCCCGCCAACCGTAGCCGCACGCCCGGTCGTGGAAGGGGTACGCCACGCCCACACGCAAGCCAACTGGCCCGAGCACGCCTGGTTCAAGGGCAGCTTTTTCACCGGCGACACCCAGCCTGCCGACGGTTCGCGTGAGCTGGCCTTGCAGCTCGATTTGTTGGGTATTGCATTGCGCAGTTCACTCGACACGCTCATCCAGTTCCTCCAGCTGAACCCCGAAATGGCACCGCGCCTGCTTGCCATTGCCCATTCCCAGGTGGGCGGCATGAGCCGCCCCGCCGAATCGGCTGCCCATGCACTCATCATGCTGGGACCGCAACGCGCCAGTCGTGTGGCAGCGTTGCTTGCGCTGACCGGCACCCATCCCACCGAAGCAGCCCGCCATTATGCGATTACCGCCCTCACGCGCGCGCTGTTCCTCGGCAAAATCACCCGCCTCAGTGCATCGGCCGAAAATGCAGCTGAAGCCTTTGAAATCGGGTTGCTCTCAACCGCCAATCTGGCCTTGTCCGTCCCGCTCGAAAGTCTGATCCGCAAACTGGGCCTGTCTGCCAACTGCGCACGTGCGTTCAGCGTGCATGGCTCGGCTGAAAGCGCAATGCTGCAACTCGCCTACGCCTGCGAGAACAACGACGTTGACACGCTATCCGCCTACGCCCAGCAACTGGACATCCCGTTGCACCAGATTTCCGTGGCTTACCTGGACGCGCTGATTGCCGCCTCGGCACTCGACGCTGCCCTGCAATAAACCGGCGCTCAATCTGAACACTGAATCCGGCAGCCGGGTAACGTAAAATGGCGGTTTTTGCTCGCGCCCGCCCCATGCACCCCACCCTGGTTTTCGACATTGAAACCATTCCCGATCTCACCGGGTTTGCCGCAGTCAACGGCATCGACGTCAGCACCCTGCCGCACGCTGAGCTCACCGAAATGGCCCTGCTCGCCCGTCGCCAAAAAACCGGCAGCGACTTCATGCCGCATCACCTGCACCGCGTCGTCGCCATCTCCTGCACATTGCGCAGCGCTGACGCACTCAAGGTCTGGTCGCTCGGCGAACCGGGCAGCAGCGAAGCCGACCTGATCCAGCAGTTTTACGACAGCATCGAGCACCACACGCCCCAGCTCGTTTCATGGAACGGCGGCGGTTTCGACCTGCCCGTGCTGCATTACCGCGCGCTGATTCATGGCGTCACCGCACCTCGCTACTGGGACTGGGGCGACGACGACAAGGATTTCAAGTGGAACAGCTATCTCGGCCGCTACCACACCCGCCATCTCGACCTGATGGACGTGCTGGCGATGTACCAGCCGCGCGCCAACGCACCGCTCGACCAGATGGCCAAGCTGTGCGGTTTTCCGGGCAAGCTGGGGATGGACGGTTCGCAGGTGCTGGACGCGTTTCAGCGCGGTGAAATCGATGCCATCCGCAATTACTGCGAAACCGACGCGATGAACACCTGGCTGGTCTACCTGCGCTTCCAGAAAATGCGCGGCACGCTGTCCGACTCCGCTTACACGGCTGAAATCGAACTCGCCCGCACCACACTCACCCAGCACAGCGCCCCGCACTGGCAGGAATTTCTGGCGGCCTGGGCATGAGCAAAAAAACCGGCAACCTGATCGTCGACATCCTCTCGCTCGACCACGAAGGCCACGGCATTGCGCGCATCGACGGCAAAGTCACCTTCGTCGATGGCGCACTGGCCGGCGAGCAGGTAGAGATCAATGTCTATCGCCAGCATGCCAAATACAACTCGGCCAATGCCGTCGCCATCTTCAAAGCCAGCGCGCAACGCACCACGCCGCGCTGCCAGTACTTTGGCCGCTGCGGCGGCTGCTCGATGCAGCATCTGGAGCCCAGCGCCCAGGTTGCGGCCAAGCAGCGCGTGCTGGAAGACAACCTCGCCCACATCGGCAAGGTCAAGGCCGAGATCATCCTGCCCGCCCTGCACGGCCCGAGCTGGAACTATCGTTCCCGCGCGCGGCTATCGGCGCGCCTGGTCGACAAGAAAGGCGGCGTACTGGTCGGCTTCCGCGAAAAGCGCTCCAGCTATATCGTCGACATGACCAGCTGCGAAATCCTCACCCCCGATGTGTCGGCACTGCTGCAACCGCTGCGCGAACTGACCGTGCAGTTTTCCAACGCCGACCGCATTCCGCAAATCGAAATCGCCGTCGGCGAGCACATCACCGTGCTGGTGTTCCGTTTGCTCGCCCCCTGGACCGACGACGATGCCGTCAAAGTGCGCGCCTTTGCCGAGCAGCATGGCGTGCAGGTGTGGGAACAAAGCAAGGGCCCCGAAACCGTCCGCCCGTTCTGGCCCGAAACCGCACCCGAACTCAGCTACAGCCTGCCCGAATTCGGCCTCACCATGCCGTTCAAGCCGATCGACTTCACCCAGGTCAATGTCGCCATCAACCGCGCCCTGGTGAGCCGCGCCATGCGCCTGCTGCAACCCCAGCCAGGCGAGCGCATTGCCGACCTGTTCTGCGGATTGGGGAATTTCACCCTGCCCATCGCCACCAGCGGTGCCGACGTGGTCGGCATCGAAGGCAGCCCGGAGCTGGTTGCGCGCGCGCGTGAAAATGCGCTGCACAACAAGCTGTCGAACGCGCATTTCGCGGTCGACAACCTGTTTGAAATGACGCCGGAAAAATTCGCTGCGCTCGGGCATTTCGACAAGCTGCTGATCGACCCGCCCCGCTCGGGCGCCATCGAGCTCATCAACGCCTTGCCCGACAGCGGCGCACCGCACCGCATCGTCTATGTCTCGTGCGACCCCGCCACCCTGGCACGCGATGCCGAGGCGCTTTGCCACAACAAAGGCTACCGGCTGGCAGCGGCCGGTGTCGCCAACATGTTTCCGCACACCGCACACGTCGAATCGATTGCACTGTTCGATCGGTAATTTTGGCGATAATCCTTTAACATCCTGCGCTTAACTTCTCCCAACACATCATGGCTCTTATCGTACAAAAATATGGCGGCACCTCGGTCGCCAGCGTCGAACGCATCCGCGCAGTCGCCGAGCGCGTTGCCAAATTCAAAATGCTCGGCCACCAGGTCGTCGTGGTGCTGTCCGCCATGTCGGGCGAGACCAACCGCCTGATCGGCCTGGCCAAGCAAATCCAGACCACCCCCGATCCGCGTGAGCTGGACATGATGGTGTCCACCGGCGAACAGGTCACCATTGCCCTGCTCGCCATGGCGCTGAAAGACCTGGGGCTCAAAGCCAAAAGCTATACCGGCGCGCAGGTGCGGATTCTGACCGACGACGCCTTCACCAAGGCGCGCATTCTGTCGATCGACGAATCCAGGATGCGCAGCGATCTGGATTCGGGCCATGTCATCGTCGTCGCAGGATTCCAGGGCGTGGACGAAAACGGCAACATCACCACCCTCGGGCGCGGCGGTTCCGACACCACCGGCGTGGCGCTGGCCGCAGCCCTCAAGGCCGACGAATGCCAGATCTACACCGACGTCGACGGCGTCTACACCACGGACCCGCGTGTCGTACCCGACGCGCGCCGGCTGAAAACCATCACCTTCGAGGAAATGCTGGAAATGGCCAGCCTCGGTTCCAAGGTGCTGCAAATCCGCTCAGTCGAATTCGCCGGCAAATACAAAGTCAAACTCCGCGTGCTGTCCAGCTTTCAGGACGAAGGCGACGGCACGCTCATCACCTTCGAGGAAAACGCCAGCATGGAACAACCAGTCATCTCCGGCATCGCCTTCAACCGTGACGAAGCCAAAATCACCGTCGTCGGCGTGCCCGACCATCCCGGCATCGCCTACCAGATCCTCGGCCCGGTCGCCGACGCCAATATCGACGTCGACATGATCGTGCAGAACGTCGGTCACATGAACACAACCGACTTCACCTTCACCGTCCACCGCAACGACTTCGCCAAAGCCATGGACATCGTGAAGACCACAGCGACCGCCATCGGCGCACGCGAAGTCACCGGCGACGACAAGATCGCCAAAATCTCAATCGTCGGTGTCGGCATGCGCTCGCACGTCGGCGTCGCACGCACGATGTTCGAAACCCTGTCGAAGGAAAACATCAACCTGCAGATGATCTCCACCTCGGAAATCAAAATCTCGGTCGTGGTCGAAGACAAATACATGGAACTCGCCGTGCGCGCCCTGCATCAGGCCTTCGAACTCGACAAAGCCACCACTTGAGGTGGCTTTGTCCCGCGCATTCCGCTACAATGCGCGGCGGTTCGGAGACGTGGCCGAGAGGTTGAAGGTACTCCCCTGCTAAGGGAGCATGCGGGCTTAAACCTGCATCGAGGGTTCGAATCCCTCCGTCTCCGCCAATAACAATACGAGTTTGTGTCAATCACGCGAAACTGCGTATAATGCGCATCCTTCAATGCGCCGGTAGCTCAGCTGGATAGAGTACTTGGCTACGAACCAAGGGGTCAGGAGTTCGAATCTCTTCCGGCGCACCAAAATACAAGGGGTTAGCTTAGGCTAGCCCCTTTTCTTTTGCGCTACCGTAGCCAAAACGGTGCCACCCATCCCATTAAGCGTCCGAAGGCCTGACAGCCTGTCCACACAGTCAGCCAGTTGTTCGCTGGACAAGTGAGCATAGCGCCTCACCATCTCTACTTACTCCCCACCTTACAGCCCGGACAAAGCAGTCGGGTCGGATACAATCCTTTAAAAGAGGGGGGCAAGAAGAACAATATGAAAACCATTGTTATCGTTGTATTGGCTTGTCTGGTCTCACCGGCACTTGCAGATGTGTATAGATGCAACTCAGGCAGCAAGACGGTTTATCAGAATGAGCCATGCCCTAATGCCAAGGTGATCGCGAATATCAATGGCCAAGAGCCATCGCGTCATGAACAGATGAAGGCCATGGAAAGAGCAACGAGAGAACAAGCCATTGCTGCACGATCAAGCATGGCTAGCGAAACCGAAAGCCGCAGAGCCACAACAACCCAGACAACTGTAAGCCCAAGCCCTATTGCACCTAAGCCCAACCGGCCTGACAGGTACTACGATCGTCCTGATAGGTACAGTACGAGAACCGTACGGTAAGGCAATCGAAATTTAAGAATGTATCCGTAACCCCCCGTGTTACTTGAGCGGGGTAACAAGGAGCCAATATGGCGGTAGCCGGTGTCCGGATACATTCAGGCGCACCAAGATACAAGGGGTTAGCTTAGGCTGGCCCTTGGTTTTGCTCTTCCAACACCTGGCCTGATCTGGCGCGCACAAAAAACCCGGCACGTGGCCGGGTTCGGTTTTGCTGCCAGCGGCTTGAAGCCAATTATTTCGGCTTGGCAACCCAGGCAACGCAATAGCCCTTGGGGGAAATCTCGGTGTCTCCGGCGAATATTTTGCAGCCGCCGAGATCTTTTGCCGTTTTGCCCGGGACGAACTGCATGCAGTTGGCGCAGTCCTTGTCGCCGTTGGGCTTGTCCTGGTATTTCATCGAGGTGCGCATTGCGGCGTTTTTGGCGGCCATCGCCTTCCCGGATATGACCAGCACGGGAATCATGGCGATTGCGGCGCCACCGACTTTGAGGAATTGCCGGCGCGAAGGTTGAAGATTTTCGTTCATTACTGAGGTCCTTTTCTAAGCGGTTAATGAATCACCTTGCAGCACTTCATTCGTGCTGACCTGTCAGCCAGTTCACCCAAAAACTGAATTCAGTCCCTGTGAGAAGTAAGCTTTTTCTAATATACGCTCCATTTAGGACAATGCAATCCGTTTACTATCTTTTGAGACGAGTGGCGCGGTTCCAGCCATCAACCGCCTGGCGGTGCTGCCGCCCTACATCGACCACGCAATTAAAGCCCAAAAAACTTCCCAGCGCCCCAACCTCCCCTTGATCGCAGGGAAACACCGGGGTCATGCGCAGGGCAACGGATGCCGGGGGCCAACTCCCCGCAAAACCGGCACAAGGCCGGTTATGTTCGATGCTGGATGAGCCGTTTTTGCTGCAGGCAGCTGAACTCGAGACGTATTGCGCCCCTCTTCCACGCAGTGCGGATGGATGCTCAGGAAGGCCTGAAATCTTCCAGAAAGCGCGTCATCTGATCACTCGGTAACGGCCGGCTGATCAGATAGCCCTGAATCACGTCACAGTTCAGCGCACGTAAATGGCGTGCCTGCGCGTCTTCTTCGACCCCCTCGGCGATGACTTCAAGCCCGAGGCTGTGCCCCATCGCAATAACCGCTTGAACGATGGAAGCGTTGCCGCTGTTGGTCGTCATGTCGTTCACAAAGGACATATCCACTTTGAGTTTGTGTACTTTGAGTTGCTGCAAATAGGCCAGCGAGGAATAACCGGTGCCGAAATCGTCGATCGACAGCCGCACACCCAGCGCCTTGATCTCCGCCAGCGACTTGAAGGACTGCTCGTGATTGGACATGACGAAGCTCTCGGTAATCTCGAGCTCCAGTTGCCCGGGAACGATACCGCTTTGCTCCAGCGCGTGCTTGACCGATTCGACCAGATTTCCCCGGCTCAACTGGACGGCGGAGACATTCACCGCCGTCTGGCGCGGCGCCAGCCCGGCGGCCGACCACAACTTGATCTGGCGACAGGCCTCGTGCAGTACCCAGTCACCCAGCCGGATCACCAGCCCGCTTTCCTCCGCAAGGGGAATGAATTCGTTGGGCGGGATGATTCCGCGCTCCGGATGCGCCCAGCGCACCAGCGCCTCTAGCCCGACGATCTGCCCACTGGCCAGATCCATCTGGGGCTGGTAATAGAGGCGAAACTCGTCATGATCAAGCGCGTGGCGCAGGTCGGACTCAAGTCTCAGGCGCGTCTTTGCCCGGCCGGACATCTCCGGCGAAAAGAAACGCAGGATGCCCCGGCCATGCGCCTTGGCCTGATGCAGCGCCGCATCGGCATTGCTTTGCAGGGTTTCCACACTGGTGCCGTCTGTCGGATAAAGCGCAATGCCAATGCTGGCTCCGACATAGACGCTATGACCGTCCAGGATGAAGGGATCGTTCAGGGAATCGATGATGTGCTGTGCCCGCAGGTCAACCCAGGGCATGTTCTCTTTGCGCTCAAGGATGATGTCAAATTCGTCCCCACCGATACGGGCGACGGCATCGCTTTCCGGACACAGGCTTTGCAGCCGCTTGCCCACTTCAACCAGCAGTTGGTCGCCCCGGCTGTGGCCCAGGCTTTCGTTGATGTTCTTGAAATTGTCGAGGTCGAGTGACAACAAGGCGAACTGGGTAGAGGCGCGCTCGGCAGACTGGATGGCATGCGCCAGCAACTCCGCCGACAATACGCGGTTGGGCAAACCGGTAAGCGGATCGCGATGGGCCAGGACGCGATACTTCTCTTCACTGACCTGTAGCATGGCGGTGCGCTGCGCCACCAGATCTTCAAGAAAGCGCCGCAAGCGTGCCAACTCGAGATGGGTGCGCACGCGGGCGTAAACCTCACCGATATCGAAGGGCTTGGTGATGTAGTCCGCCGCACCCAGTTCAAAGCCTTTGAGCTTGTCCTGGATCGCGTCGATCACGCTGACGAAAATCACGGGGATGCGGTTACCGGCAGGGGTGGACTTGATGCGGCGGCACACTTCGTAACCGTCCATTTCCGGCATCACCACGTCCAGCAGCACCAGATCGGGGGGCGACGCGCCCTGCACGATTTCGAGTGCGCGGGCGCCGGAACTGGCAACCTGAATCCGGTAATGATCCGTCAGCGCTTCGAGCAGCTCATGGATGTTTTCGGGAACATCATCAACCACCAGTAGCGAGCTGATGCGCTCGGTCTCAGGGTACGTCACGAGGTCAAACATTGCCGGGGTTTGGCGACACCGCTGCAATTCGAGCTGGGTGCGCAGGCGCGCATGGAGAAGCTCGGGATTGACCGGTTTGGTGATGTAGTCGGCTGCGCCCATCTTGATGCCGCGCGCCTCGTCTGCGGTCTCGGCCAGCGCGGTGACAAAAATAACCGGGATATCTGCCGTGGCCGGGTTGATTTTGAGTTCGGACAGGACGGAATAACCGTCCATGCCCGGCATCTTGATGTCCAGCAGAATCAGGTTGGGCCGTGGTTCGCGCTGTGCCAGTTCGAGCGCCTTTTCGCCAGTGGTGGCGGCGGTAATGGCGTAGTCGTCGCGCAGGTTGCTCATCAGCGCGTGCAGGTTTTCATGCACATCATCGACGATCAGAATGCGCGGGCGCGGGTCCATCGGTTCGTTGTTTTTTTCGATCATATCGGGTTGCCTTGGACAGAGGTTTCCAGTGCTTTCAGGTGCGCCAACGCCGTGTCGATATCAAAAATATCAACCAGCGCAGCGATGGCGGCGATTTGGGTTTCCATCGGGGTGCCCGCCACGCCCTTGCGCAATTCAACCAGCAAGGGTTCGGCAGCGCCCAGATCATAGGTGAGCGCGTAGGCCAGTCGTGCCAGCCGGTCGCGCACGCTTTCGGGGGACAGCCGCGCAGCGGCGGGATCAGGGGCCGGGGCCGACCCGGCGTCGAGACTGTCAATATCGCGTAACACCTGCTCCAGCAGGGTGCGCAACTCGTCCAGCTCGCTTGCTTCGGGCAATACACCCTGTTTGAGGCGGGCGTCGATTGCCGTCACTTTCCCATATAAAGCTGCGGCACCAATATTGCCGGTCACGCCCTTCAGCGCGTGGCAATAGTCTTCAACCTTTTGCACACCCGGCTCTGCGGCCAGTCGCTGCACCTGTGTGACCGCATCGGAATAATGTTCACGAAAGCGGCGCAGTTGCTTGCGATAGGCATCGGCCTTGCCGCCGATGCGGCGAACGCCCTCCGCTGTGTCCAGGCTGCTCAGCGCACGCAGATCGGCAGGAATCTCGCCGCTCTTTGGCACGTCTGCGATCGCCCTGCGGGCCGTTCGATCCGTCCGCCCGGCAGACACGTCAACCACTCTCGCCAGCGCAGCCATCAGGCGATCTGGCGCAATGGGCTTGGTGACGTGATCGTTCATCCCGGCAGCCCGACTCTGCTCGGCATCCTGCGCCATCGCCAGCGCGGTCATGGCGATGATCGGCAAACGGGCAAACCGTTCGCCCTTTTCCGTTGCAGCCAGCGCACGAATGCGGCGCGTGGCTTCGAGGCCATCCATCACCGGCATCTGGATGTCCATCAGCACCGCGTCGAAATCCTGCTGCCGCACCCGGTCGACGGCTTGCGCGCCATTTTCCGCCACATCGACCTCGATCCCTTCGCTACGCAGCAGTTCGACGGCAAACTCGCGGTTGATATCGTTGTCCTCGACCAGCAGCACATGCGCACCAGCTAGATTGCCGCTGCTGGCAAGATCCGGCGTATTCGCGTGGCTCTGCCCCGCTGCCGCCAAAATGCGGCCGCGCCCCAGTACCGAAAGCATCGTATCGAGCAGGCTCGAGGGCGACACCGGCTTGACGAGGAAGCCCTCCACGCCGGCCTGTTCAGACAACTGGATCACGTCTTCGCGACCGTACGCCGTAACCATCACGACCTTGGGCTTGCGCGGAATGGCTGCATCGCGATGAATGCGCTGCGTTACCTCGTCGCCATTCATGCCTGGCATGCGCCAGTCCATCAGCACCAGATCGTAGGGTGAGTCGACGGCGGCCCGGAGTGCAGCCAGCGCCGCCGGTCCGTTCGGTGCGGTGCCCACATCCAGATGGAAGAAACGCATCATCTCGGCCAGAATCTCGCGGGAAACCTGGTTGTCCTCCACCACCAGCACGCGGATGCCCATGAGCAACGGTCCCGCCTGCTCGACCAGTTCGCGCTGGCGGGCCTGCGCCTGCTGGGCAATCTGCAAATTCACCGTGAAGCACATGGTCGTGCCCACTCCTGGCTGCGAATCCTCGATCCAGATACGCCCGCCCATCAACTCGGCGAGGTTCTTGCTGATCGCCAGCCCCAAGCCCGTGCCACCGAAGCGGCGCGTGGTGCTCTGGTCGGCCTGGGTGAATTTCTCGAAAAGGTTTTGCTGCACCTCCGGGGTCATGCCGATGCCGGAATCACGCACACAGACCTGAATGTTGAGGTGCGTTTCGATGGCGTTGAGGCAGCTAAAGGACAACTCAACCTCGCCCTGCTCAGTAAATTTCACCGCGTTTCCGCACAGGTTGAGCAAAATCTGTCCCAAACGCAGCGGGTCGCCAATGAGACGCTGGGGAATCGCCGGGTCATAGCGGATCAGGAACTCGATGTTTTTGTTCTGCGCCTGGTAGCCCACTGCGTCGGCCAGCTGTTCGAGCACGCTGTCGAGCCCGAATTCAACCTGTTCGATCTCCAGCTTGCCGGCCTCGATTTTTGAAAAATCGAGGATGTCGTTGATGATGCCCAGAAGCGAATGTGCCGCGCCCTGCGCCTTGCTCAGCTGATTATGCAAAGCCGGCGTCAAATCGTTTTTCAGGGCCAGATACAACATCCCGAGGATCGCATTCATCGGGGTGCGGATTTCATGGCTCATGTTGGCAAGAAAATCGCTTTTCACCTGCGTCAGACGCTCGGCATTTTCCTTGGCGGCGAGATACTCCGCCGTGCGATCGGCGACCTGGTGTTCCAGGTTGGCGCGCTCGGCTCTCAACACCTGCGCGGTGATGACCAGGGCGCGTGTGCGTTGTTCCACCTTTCGACGCAGCAGCAGGTTGATGCTTAAAAGCAGTAGCAGACCGACGCCCAATACCACCAGAGACAACTGGATCCAGCGCGGCACCAGCACCTCGGGCAGGTTTGCCATGCTGCGGCGTGTGGCATCGAAATAGATCGAATTCGCATCGCTGCGCCAATCGCTCAAATGCGTATCGATTCGCGCCAGCAGATCGGCGTGCTGGCCCTTGGCTGTGGCGAAGTAGAGCGAAGAAGGCAGGAAGACGATGGGCGTCTCCCGGAGCTGGTATTTGTGGCCATTGCTTGCGGCAAAAAAGCTGTTGGTGACCACCGCGTCTGCCTGCCCGTCACGCACTGCCCGATAGCCCGCATCAAGCGAATTGACCGCTACCGGCTGATAGGCAATCTGGCTACCCGCCATCAACCGGTCCAGAAAGTTTTGCTGGATGCTGCCCTGCAGGATGGCGACACGCATGCCAGCCAGATCTTCGAGCGCCTGGATATCCAGGTCGGACTGGACATAAACCTGAGACCAGCTGTTGGCCACCGACACTTTGTGGAAGTCCAGGCGCTGGGCGCGCTCGGTGGAAAAAGCCACATCGGGCATCAGGTCGAGCTGCCCCTGCTGCAGCTGTTCGAGACAAGCGGCCCACTCGCAAGGCACATAGCGCAACCGCCAGTTCTCGGCACGTGCCATCGCATCCAGCAATTCGACGAACAAGCCGGCCGGCCGGCCTTCTTTATCGGTGTAAACCTTGGGGGCGTTCTCGTAGAGCCCGACCCTGACAACCTGGCGAGCCTGTTGTCCGTCAATGCCGCCACGCCACTGGATCGCGATGACGGCCAGCAGGGCAAGCCCGGCCAGAACCGCAACAGAGAGCAGGTGACGAGAACGTTTCAAGAAAAGGGTTCCGGATGGAAAACGCTTCAGAATATAACCGCATTTCTGCGCAGCCGCGTGATCCGGGACGCGGTGCGGCAGCATGCATCCCGTGCTAACGC
>MGZO01000094.1:58113-64355 GCA_001802655.1 Hydrogenophilales bacterium RIFOXYD1_FULL_62_11 | reverse complement strand
AGACGTTGTAACCATTGCCCGCATGGACGGCCTGCCAGGCGACGATATCCAGGATCAGCAGGGAAAATGCCCAGAAGCGCGTGCCCAGTCCCAGAAGCAGCATCACGGGGCCTATCAGCTCGACCCAGGTAGAAAGAAACCAGCTGATGTCGACCGGCACCACACTGAACGGAAACGGGAATTGCGACTGGATCTCGCCGAACCAGTTGTCGCCGCGAAATTTTTCGACCCCGGACTGCCAGAACTCGTAGGCCAGTAACAGACGCAAACCCAGCAGCCCCACCCAGCTACCCAGGCCATCCAGAAAAGTGAGGCCACGCATGGCACAGGTTTTTGCAGAGCAAGTCATGTTTGTCTCCTTGGAATAAGCCTGTTGTCGGACGGGTCGTTCAAACCTTACAAGGCTTTAAAATCGACACATGCCCAAACTTGAATCGCTCACTTTCGACAACGGCTTTGCCCGTCTGCCCGAAGCCTATTATTCGCGCGTCTGCCCGACCCCGGTTCCCGACCCCTACCTGGTCTGCTATAGCCCGGAAGCGCTGGCGCTGCTCGATCTGGATGCAAGCGAGATCAGCAGACCCGAGTTGATCGAGACGCTGGCGGGCAACCAGCTGTTGCCGGGCATGGATGCGCTTGCCGCGCTGTATGCCGGGCACCAGTTCGGCCATTTTGTACCGCAACTCGGCGACGGCCGGGCGATCCTGCTGGGCGAAGTGAAGAATGCCGCGGGCGAAGGCTGGGAGGTGCAGCTGAAAGGTGCGGGGCGTACCCCCTATTCGCGTGGCGGCGACGGGCGCGCAGTACTGCGCTCGAGCATCCGCGAGTTTCTGTGTTCGGAAGCCATGCACGCGCTTGGCATTCCCACCACGCGTGCGCTGTGCATCGTCGGCAGCGATCGCCCGGTGTATCGCGAGGATGAGGAAACCGCTGCCTTGGTGACGCGGCTGGCGCCGAGCTTCGTGCGCTTCGGCTCGTTCGAGGTGTTCTATTACCGCAATCAGATCGAACCGCTCAAACAGCTGGCTGATTACGTCATTGCGCGTTACTACCCTGATCTGGCGACGCGTGCCGAACCCTATGCCGAGTTGCTGCGCGAAGTGACGCGCCGCACCGCCGAACTGATGGCGCAATGGCAAGCCGTGGGGTTTTCGCACGGGGTGATGAACACCGACAACATGTCGATCCTCGGGCTGACGCTGGACTATGGCCCGTTCGGTTTTCTCAACGCGTTCGACCCCAGCTACATATGCAACCATTCCGACACCGGCGGGCGCTATGCCTTCGACCAGCAGCCCGATGTGGCAGCGTGGAACCTCACCAAGCTGGCACAAACCCTGGTGCCGCTGCTGTCGGTGGAGTCTGCTTCTGCTGCAATCGCCGATTATCCGCAGCAATTCGGCCAGGCGTATATCGCCCGCATGGCTGCAAAATTCGGTTTGCCCGCCAGCGGCGACACGGTGCCGCTGCTGATGGACGCGCTGCAATTGCTGGCGCAGAACCATGTCGATTACACGATTTTCATGCGCCGCCTGGGGGATTTCGACAGCGCGGCAGGCTCGCTCAACGCGCCACTGCGCGACCTGTTTCCCGACCGCGCGGGCTTCGATGCCTGGGCACAGCGCTATGCCGCCGCGCTGCGTCAAATGGGGTCAGGCGACAACGAACGCGGCATGGCCATGCGCGCAGTCAACCCCAAATACATCCTGCGCAACCATCTGGCCGAAGTCGCCATCCGTCGTGCTGCAGACGACCACGATTACAGTGAAATCAACCGGCTGCACCGGCTGCTGACCCGCCCATTCGACGAGCAGCCGGAAAACGAATCCTATGCAGCCGAGCCTCCGGACTGGGCGCGGCAGATTGAGGTAAGCTGCTCGTCGTGAACACTTCCATCCTCGCCTGTCTGCTGAGCGTTTTCCTGCTGACCGCCTGCGGGGGGCAAGCCATTCAGCGCAAGGATGGCAGCAGCAGCGTGCGGGGTTTCAGCATCAGGGATCTGGCCAAAAGCGACGTTGACAGCGTGGTCGAGATCCACCAGCAGGAAGTCATCGCCATCCTTAAAACGCTGACGGCGAAACTCTATCGCTGCAACCCGAGCGAATGGAAAAAATCGGGTTACGCCAGCGCCGACGCGGCGACTCACGCACTGTTCAAAGCCCTGCCCTACTGGCAACTGTCATCACAAAAAAATCTTGGCTGGGCAGGTTTATTGACTGAGGCAGGCCAGCAGACTTACGCCGGCGACCGGGTGAAGGCCATGATGAATGGACTGCTGGTCATGAACATGGCCGCTTACAACCATCAAACCGAGTTTTACCTGCTAAGCGAAATGGATGCGCAGAAGTTTTACAACGCCGCACGCAATACCGAATATGTCGCATGGGAACTTGCCACACACCGCGATCAAAACAGTCAACCGCTGCTTGCCTCCAGCCAACCCGGCGACAGCGAGAACAGCAGGACCGAGCACAGCCTCGAACGCGAATTCGGCAAGCTCATCGGCCTCCAGGACACGCTGGCCAAAATCATCGAAGACAAGAACAACCGCGCCATCCGTTTTAGCGTGGTCAACGCCGCTGGTTCCCTGTTTCTGCCGATCTGACATGGCTGGCTACGCCTATTGCGCGAGCCTGACGCGTGACCAATGGGCGTGGGAATTTCTGCGCCGCAACGCCGGTTATCGGGCCGATTACCGCCAGTTCATCACCCTGTGGCACGCGCTCGAAGCCGACTACGGCGCCCCGCCCCATCGCGATTACCCGCGCTGGAAACTTGACCCGCGTGCTTATGGACCGCTGCCCGGGAACGACGTGCTGGATCAGGCCACGGGCGAACTCTGCATCGCTGACAACGACCGGATCCTGCTCGAATGCTGGATGGGGGCGAAATGGGGGTTCTACAAATTCCCGCTCGATCCCGAACGCGCTGCTCCCCCCAGCCCCGACGAACTGGCCTGGCGGCCGCCGCCCCTGTCCGACAAGCCACCTGAATCCGCTTATCGGTTGGACATCTGCTTCGACCTGTCGCTGCCGTTGCCCCCGCAACTGGAAACCGCAAAATTCCGTCTGATCAGCCGCGCCACCGAGCTGCGCCGCAGCGGGCTGGCCACACCGATGACCGTAGCCAACCAGCGCGAACGCTGGACGCAGATGCTGCGTCTGCTCGATGCCGAGGCTGCGGGTATTTCAGTGGAAGGGGAAGATGCCGCGCTACGGTGCGAAGCGCAGGCGATGGTGCAGGGAGACTATCGGGGCATCCTGCGGCTCGCCGCCGCAGAATGAGCTGCACAAAATGAAAACCGGGGCATTGCGCCCCGGTTCTCATTTCACCTGCTGATCATGCTCAGGCGAAATTCGCTTCGGCAAATCTCCAGTTCACCAGATTGTTGAGGAAGGTCTCAACGAACTTGGGACGCATATTGCGGTAGTCGATGTAGTAAGCGTGTTCCCACACGTCGACGCACAGCAACGCCTTGTCGCCGGTGGTCAGCGGGGTGCCGGCGGCGCCCATGTTGACGATGTCGACCGAACCGTCGGCCTTTTTCACCAGCCAGGTCCAGCCGGAACCGAAGTTGCCGACGGCGCTGGTCTGGAATGCGGTCTTGAATGCGTCGAGGCTGCCCCACTTGGCGTTGATGGCATCCGCCAGCGCGCCGCTCGGTGCGCCGCCGCCGTTGGGTGTCAGGCAGTTCCAGAAGAAGGTGTGGTTCCACACCTGGGCGGAATTGTTGTAAACGCCGCCAGCGGGCGCACTCTTGATGATGTCCTCAAGCGACTTGCTCTCGAAGTCGGTGCCCTTGATCAGGTTGTTGAGGTTGGTGACGTAGGCCTGATGGTGCTTGGCGTAGTGGTATTCGAAGGTTTCCTTGGACATGTGCGGCGCGAGCGCATCCATGGCAAAAGGCAGTGCGGGCAAGGTGTGTTCCATAACTCTCTCCTGATATTGAACAAACAGCAACAATCGCGTGGCGATCTGATTTGACAACCCAACGTTACATCCAAGGTGTGACAACAGGACACCTTAAAGAACACTTTAATGAAAAAAGGGCCGGTTTGACCCGGCCCTTTTTTCTTGTATTTATTTGGTCGGGACGAGAGGATTTGAACCTCCGACCACTTGACCCCCAGTCAAGTGCGCTACCAGGCTGCGCTACGCCCCGACGAAGCCCGAGATTCTATCAGAGGAGCGGTACCTGACGGAAGCCCATCAGCCCAATATTTTAAGGATGGCGGTGAGTTCGGTGCGCAGACCCGCGACATCCAAAGCCGGTTTTGCGGCAGCGGGCAAAGACTCAGTCGTCGATCCGGCCTCGTGTTCGAGACGTTGCCGGGCACCGCTGATTGTGAAGCCCTCTTCGTACAGCAGTTCACGGATGCGGCGAATCAACAACACTTCGTGATGCTGATAATAGCGTCGATTGCCGCGCCGTTTGACCGGGCTCAGCTGGGTGAATTCCTGTTCCCAGTAACGCAACACATGGGCCTTGACTGCGCACAGCTCCGACATTTCACCAATGGTGAAATACCGTTTTGCCGGAATCGGCGGGAGTTCACTCCGGGATGGGCGTTCCAACTTGGGCGCCTTCAACCTGGGATTTGAGTTTCTGGCTGGCATGGAAAGTCACCACACGACGCGCAGAGATCGGCATTTCCTCGCCGGTTTTAGGATTGCGACCGGGACGCTGGGGTTTTTCACGGCATTGAAAATTGCCGAAACCGGACAACTTGACGATGTCGCCTTTTTCAAGCGACAAACGGATTTCGTCGAAAAACGACTCGACGACATCTTTCGCCTCGCGTTTGTTCAAACCCACTTTTTCGAACAGTAATTCGGCCAGGTCAGCTTTGGTGAGGGTGGTCATACGTTTGATAAGCGTGGTTCAAAAATGCGCGTTAGGAACGCAAGCTGGCATTGCACTGATCAAGCGCGGCATCGACCAGTTTTTGCACTGCATCGTCCACTTCCTGATCCGTCAATGTGCGTTGAGTATCTTGCATAACTACCCGGATAGCAAGGCTTTTTTGGCTTTCAGACACGCCTTTCCCTCGGTAGTCGTCAAACAACTCGATGGACTGGACATGGTCCGATGCAACCTCGCGCAGCACAGTTAGCAAGGTTCCAGCCGGGGTGTTCACGTCAACAACGAACGCCAGATCGCGCCTCACCAGGGGGAAACGCGACAGGCTGGTATGGCGCGGCACACTGCGTCGCGCGAGCACATCACTGTCCATTTCAAACAGGACGGGCGCGCTTGGCAAATCGAACGTCTGCACCAAACGCGGATGCAGCGTACCGATCCAGCCCACTGCCCTGCCATCTATCCATAGTTCGGCGGACTGCCCCGGATGCAGCGCTGGATGCACGCTGCGCCGTGTATCCAGCGCATGACCCAACAGGCGTTCCAGATCGCCCTTGATGTCGAAGAAATCAATACGCCGGGCCGTCGCTCCCCATTGTTCGGGCAGTACATCACCATAAGCCAAACCGCCCAGTTTCATCGGCTGCGCAGTAAGCGACGTGTACACACGCCCCAACTCGAAAATGCGCACCCGCTCCTGCTGGCGATTGAGGTTATGACGCAAGGTTTCGAGCATGCCCCCCCACAACGTGGTTCGCATCACCGACAATTGACTGGCGATGGGATTGGCGAGCGGCAGCGGGCAGGCACTGGCATCGAGTGCGGACTCCCACGCCGGGTCGACAAAACTGTAAGTAATGACTTCCTGGTAATCCAGGTCAACCATCTTTTGCCGCAGGTTGTCGTCGGCCAGCACCGTTTCGTCCTGCGGCAGCATGCGCGATGGCGCGGCAGGCGGCTGGGCGGGAATGTTGTCATAACCGAACAGACGTACGGCCTCTTCGATCAGGTCTTCTTCAATCGCCAGGTCAAAACGAAAACTCGGCGGCGTCACGATCAGGAGATCATCCAGACGCTCAACCTGCGTCCCCAGCGCAAGCAGACCTTGTACAACCTGATCCGCATCAATCTCGATCCCCACCACGCGCTTCAGGCGCGCCAGGCGCAAGGTAATCGGCTGACGCGATGGCAATTCAGCCACGACTTCGGTAATCGGTCCGGCCTGGCCGCCACAGATATCAATCAGCAGCTCGGTTGCGCGCTCCATTGCCCGCCGCGTCGCGCCAAAATCGACGCCGCGCTCGAAGCGATGCGATGAGTCGGTGGACAATCCCAGACGCCGTGCGCGCCCGGCAATCGCTGCTGGCGCAAAGAAAGCCGC
>MGZO01000094.1:36531-58097 GCA_001802655.1 Hydrogenophilales bacterium RIFOXYD1_FULL_62_11 | reverse complement strand
GCCGTATCCGCTTCCACGCTGGTCGGCTGCCCGCCCATGATGCCTGCCAGCGCCACCGGCCCGGCAACATCGGCGACCACCAGCATATCGGGGGCAAGCTCGGCCGTCTGGCCGTTAAGCAAGTCCAGTTTTTCACCCGCGCGCGCCATGCGCACCTCGATACTGCCGTTCAGGCGCGACAAGGCAAAGGCATGCATGGGCTGCCCAAGCTCAAGCAACACATAGTTGGTGATATCGACGGGCGCCAGCAACGGGCGTATCCCGCTGCGCTCCAGCCGTTCCGCCATCCACAGCGGTGTGGGCGCCTGCGCGTTGATGCCGCGCACCACGCGTCCCAGATAAAGCGGGCAGGCTTCGCTTGCCGCCACGTGCACTGCCAGGGTGTCCTGGATCTGGATAGGCGCATCGACAACTTGCGGCAAGCGCGTCGCCGTGCCCGTAATGGCGCCCACTTCGCGCGCCAGCCCCTGCATCGACAGGCAGTCTGCGCGGTTGGGCGTCAGTTTCAGGGTAATCAGCGTGTCGTCGAGATTGAGCCAGCTGCGAAAATCGGCCCCCACCGGCGCGTCTGCCGGCAACACCATCAAACCGTCCGCCACGCCCTCCAGCCCAAGCTCCCTGGTCGAGCAGAGCATGCCGAAGGATTCGACGCCACGCACCTTGGCCACCTTGATTTCGATGCCGGGCAGCTTTGCACCGGGACGGGCGCAAGGCACTTTGAGTCCAGCAGCCGCATTGGGCGCGCCGCACACGATGGTGACCGGATTAGCCTCACCCACATCGACCTGGCACACGCGCAAACGATCGGCGTCGGGGTGTTTTTCTGCCGATAGGATTTCAGCCACCAGCACGTTGTTGAACGGCGGCGCAACCGGGGACAACGCCTCGACTTCCAGCCCGGCCATGGTCACAACATGAGCCAACTGAGCGGTGTCCAACGCAGGATTAACGAGATTACGCAACCAGGATTCAGGAAATTGCATGATAGGCGCGCTCTAATTAATTGAATTTCTTGAGGAAACGTAGATCGTTCTCGAAGAACAATCGCAGGTCATCGACGCCATATCGCAACATCGCCAGCCGCTCGACGCCCAAACCAAACGCAAAGCCGATGAAGCGCTCAGTGTCGATTTCGACGTGCTTGAAAACGTTGGGGTGCACCATGCCGCAGCCCAGTACTTCCAGCCAGCCGGTATGCGAGCACACCCGACAGCCTTCGCCGCCGCACATCACGCAACCGATATCCATTTCAGCAGAGGGTTCGGTAAAGGGGAAAAACGAGGGACGGAAACGCACCGGCAAATCGTCACGCTCGAAAAAGTTGCGCATGAAATCGGCCAGCACGCCCTTGAGATCGGCGAACGAGACCGACTCGTCCACCCACAGCCCTTCGACCTGGTGGAACATCGGCGTATGCGTAACATCGGAGTCGCAGCGATACACGCGGCCCGGCGCGATGATGCGCAAGGGCGGCTGATGCGTCTGCATGTAACGCACCTGAACCGGCGAGGTGTGGGTACGCAACAGACCTTCCGACTGCAGGTAGAAGGTATCGTGCATGGCCCGCGCGGGATGGTCTTCCGGAATATTCAGCGCGGTGAAATTGTAGAAATCGGTTTCGATCTCGGGACCCGTTGCCACTTCAAAACCAATCGAGCGAAACAAGGCCTGAATTCGCGTCAGCGTGCGCGATACCGGATGCAGCCCGCCCTGCGACAGCCCGCGCCCCGGCAAGCTCACGTCCAGGGTTTCAGCTGCGAGCTGGCGATCCAGCTCGGCCTGCTGCAACCCATCGCGCCGCGTCTTCAACGCTGCCTCAACCGCCTGCTTGGCTTCATTGATGCGCGCACCCGCAGTTTTGCGCTCGTCGGCAGGCATCGCGCCCAGACTTTTCAGCAACTCGGTCATTTGACCGCTCTTGCCCAGATAGACCGCCTTCACTTGCTCCAGTGCAGGCAAGTCGGGACAGGATTGAATCGCGGTAAGGGCATCAGCAACGATTTCGTTGGGATTTCGCATGGGGGATCTCGTTTGGATCATTAACAGCAAAACTTGGGCAAACAAAAAAAGGCCTTACGGCCTTTTTTTGTTACGAACTGTCAGCTTAGGCTGCCAGCTTGGCCTTGACCTGATCGACGATCTTGGCAAAAGCATCCTTGTCGAAAATCGCGATATCGGACAACACCTTGCGGTCGATTCCAATTTCAGCGCGCGACAAGCCGTTCATGAACACGCTGTAGGTCAGACCGTGCTGACGCGATGCCGCGTTGATACGGGCAATCCACAATGCACGGAACTGGCGCTTGCGCTGACGACGGTCGCGATACTGGTACTGACCGGCTTTCATCACCGCTTCGTTGGCGACGCGGAATACGTTCTTGCGACGACCGCGATAACCTTTGGCGGCGTTGATGATTCTCTTGTGACTGGCTCGGGCTGTTACACCCCGTTTGACGCGTGGCATCTAATCTCTCCTTAAGCGTAGGGCAACATGCGCGAAATCGCTTTGTGATCGCTGGCATTGACTGTTTCCATGCCGCGCAACTGGCGCTTACGCTTGGTGCTCTTCTTGGTGAGAATGTGACGCATGAACGCGTGCGAGCGCTTGAACTTGCCGCTGCCCAGCGCGCGGAACCGCTTGGCGGCGCCGCTCTTGCTTTTCATCTTTGGCATGATGCTTCCTTTTATCTCATGTAGTCAGGTGATCCCACGGTGTGGAATGCTTCACCAACCCGACAACACGTATTGTGGCGTTTTTAACCCGCTGACCTGATTCGCCACGGGCCTGAGAAACGCCTGTCTCATTGCTCTTAAAACATTACCGACTCAAATCTTCTTTTTCGGCGCCAGCATCATGACCAGCTGGCGGCCTTCCATCTTGGGGAACTGCTCGACGATCGCTATCTCGGCCAGATCAGTGGAAACGCGCCGCAACTGAGCCATGCCGATTTCCTGGTGCGCCATTTCACGCCCCCGGAAACGCAGCGTGATTTTGGTCTTATCGCCCTCTTCCAGAAACTTGGTCAGATTGCGCAGCTTGATCTGGTAGTCGCCTTCATCCGTTGCCGGACGAAACTTGATTTCCTTGATCTGCACCTGCTTCTGCTTCAGCTTGGCTTCATGCTGCTTCTTGCTTTCCTGGTACTTGAACTTGCCGTAGTCCATGATTTTTGCGACCGGCGGCTGTGCCGTCGGCGCAATTTCAACCAGATCCAGATCAGCTTCTTCCGCCTGACGCAGCGCATCGTAAACCTTCACGATACCAAGCTGTTCGCCTTCCACACCGACCAAACGCACTTCCGGGCAATTGATTTCCCCGTTGATGCGTGTCTGTTTCTTTTCTGTCGCGATGAGCCGTTCTCCAAAATATCACCCGGAATCTGCCGGGGCAAAATGCAAACAAGGCGCGGGTTTCTCCCCAGCGCCTTGTCTGACCTATCTTATTGACGCGCCGCGATATCCGCTTTCAGGCGCGCAATCAAGTCATCCAAACCGAGCTGCCCCAGGTCCTGGTTACCGCGCGCCCGGACGGAAACCGCATGGGTTTCCATTTCCTTGTCGCCGACCACCAGTAAATACGGCAGCTTCTGCAAGCTATGCTCGCGGATTTTATAGGTTATTTTATTGTTACTCAAGTCCGACGCTGCGCGGATGCCAGCCGCACGCAGTTTGGTAACAACTTCATGGGCGTAATCCGCCTGTTTGTCGCTGATATTGAGAACCATCGCCTGCACCGGTGCCAGCCACGCGGGGAAATTTCCCGCATGATGCTCGATCAGGATGCCAATGAAGCGCTCCATCGACCCAAGAATCGCGCGGTGCAACATCACCGGCGGCTTGCGGCTATTGTCCTCATCGACAAACTCGGCACCGAGGCGCACCGGCAGGTTGAAATCCAGCTGGATCGTGCCGCACTGCCATAGACGGCCAAGCGTGTCTTTCAGCGTGAACTCGATCTTGGGGCCGTAGAACGCACCTTCGCCTGGCTGCAGGTCGTAGGCCAGCCCATTCTTGTCCAGGGCGGCGGCAAGCGCCGCTTCGGCGACATCCCACGATTCGTCCGATCCCACCCGCTTGTCCGGCCGGGTCGACAACTTCACCAGCACATCGCTGAAACCGAAATCAGCATAAACCTTCTGCAACATGACGATGAAGTCCGCCACTTCGGGCTCGATCTGTTCCTCGGTGCAAAAAATGTGCGCATCATCCTGGGTAAAACCGCGGACCCGCATGATGCCGTGCAACGCGCCCGATGGCTCGTTGCGGTGACACGAGCCGAATTCGGCCAGACGCAACGGCAAATCGCGGTAGGAATGCAGGCCGCTGTTGAAAATCTGCACGTGACCGGGGCAATTCATCGGTTTCACTGCGTAATCGCGATTTTCAGAGGCCGTGGTGAACATGTTGTCGCGGTAGTTTTCCCAGTGGCCGGATTTCTCCCACATGCTGCGATCCATCACCGCCGGCGTGCGCACTTCCTGGTAACCGTAATCGACAAATTTCTGCCGCATGTACTGCTCGATCTGCTGCCACACGATCCAGCCCTTGGGATGCCAGAAAACCATGCCGGGCGCTTCTTCCTGCATGTGCAGCAGATCAAGCTGTTTGGCGAGACGGCGGTGATCGCGCTTCTCGGCCTCCTCCAGGCGGAACAGATAGGCTTCGAGGTCTTCCTTCTTTGCCCACGCCGTGCCGTACACCCGCTGCAGCATTTCGTTCTTGCTGTCACCGCGCCAGTACGCGCCAGCCAACTTCATCAATTTGAAGTGCTTGAGTTTGCCGGTCGACGGCACGTGCGGACCACGACAGAGGTCGATGAAATCGCCCTCACGATAAAGCGAAATATCCTCATTGCTCGGGATCGAGGCGATGATTTCGGCTTTGTACGCTTCCCCCATGTCGCGGAAGAAAGTCACCGCCTCGTCACGCGGCATCACGCTGCGAATCACCGGGATATCCTGCTTCGCCAGCTCGGCCATTTTTTTTTCGATGGCCACCAAGTCGTCCGGCGTAAACGGGCGCTTGTACGAAAAATCATAGAAGAAACCGTCGTCAATCACCGGCCCGATGGTTACCTGCGCGTCGGGGTACAGCGACTTCACCGCATAAGCCAGCAAATGCGCTGTCGAATGGCGGATCATGTCGAGGCCGTCGGCATCCTTGTCGGTCACAATGGCAAGCGCAGCATCGGCGTCAATGACATGACTGGTATCGACCAGCCCGCCATTCACCCGCCCGGCGAGCGCCGCTTTGGCCAACCCCGCGCCGATGCTGGCAGCAACCTGTGCGACCGTGACCGGTGCATCGAACTGCCGAACCGAACCATCGGGAAGCGTGACGTTAACCATGACCCAAACTCCAGAATGAAAAAAAGCGCGGACTGCCCGCGCTTTTAGATACTACAAGAAGATGCCTAATGTTTTGTGAACCGCAATGCGCCAGTGTTTATCCAGTGACCCACTTGCTAGTTCGCAGCGACATCGTGCTATCCCCAAGGTCATCCCGACCCATAAATATTGGTAGGCGCGAATGGACTCGAACCATCGACCCCCACCATGTCAAGGTGGTGCTCTAACCAGCTGAGCTACGCGCCTAATGCGGGGCGCATCTTAACCGAAACTCGCCGGACGTGTCGAGAAAAACCCGCAAACAAGGATATTTTCCCCGGCTGTCGGTCAGTCGACCATGACACAACGCTGATGTGCCCAAGTACGCAAACGCTCAAAATCTTCGGCGCGGATCACCGAGAGCGGGCGCGTTTGCATCAGTTCGCTTTCGACATGGGCATGCTTGAGCGGCCCACCTGCTGCCAGCGCGGCGTATTGCGCCGCAATAATGGCCTGTTCGATTTCCGCGCCCGAATAGCCCTCGCTGTGCTCGACCAATCGAGGCATCTGGAAGTGGGCCGGATCCAGGCCGCGTTTTTTCAGGTGCAGCGAGAAGATCACCTCGCGCACGGGGCCTGATGGCAAGTCCACGAAAAAAAGTTCATCGAAACGGCCTTTGCGCAACAGTTCCGGCGGTAATTTGCTGATGTCGTTCGCGGTCGCGACAACGAAGACCGGCGTGTCGCGCTCGCTCATCCAGGTCAGCAGGCTGCCCAGGATGCGCTGTGAAACGCCATCGTCTGCATCACCCGCCGAGAGGCCTTTCTCGATCTCGTCCATCCAGAGCAGGCACGGCGCCATGCGCGAGGCCTCATCCAGCGCCTGGCGCAGATTCTTTTCGGTTTCGCCGATGTATTTGTTGTAGAGCGTCGCGAAATCCAGGCGCAATAAAGGCAGTTTCCAGCTTCCCGCCACCGCTTTGGCTACCAGGCTTTTGCCCGCCCCTTGCACCCCGAGCAACAAAATGCCCTTTGGCATCGGCAGGCCTGGCGCAAGCGCGGGATTCTGGAAAACCGCCTGGCGTTGACCGATCCAGGTTTTGAGGCGCACAAACCCGCCGACCTGGTCCAGTGTGACGTCGGGCAAAGTCATTTCCAGCGAGCCCGTCTGCTGATCCTGCTTGAAACGAGCGATGCGTTTGGCGTCATTGAGGTTGAGTTCGCCATCCACGCTGATTGCCTGGCGGATCAGGCGTTGCGCCTCTTCTTCGCCGAGCCCGGCAAGTTGGTGAACCAGAATGGGCAGACTTTCCCGGTCCAGCACCAGTTGACGCCGCGACTCGCGCTGCCAGCGTTCGATTTCCTCTTTCAGCAAACTGCGCACCCGGTCTGCCGTAATGCCCAGCATCGCAATGCGCGCCGACATGCGCGCAAGCTCGGAGGGCAGATCAAGGCGGGGGCTCACGAACAGCAGCGTGCGATCGCGGCGGTAATGATCGAAGGCGATTTCGCGCACCAGGCGCGTATTCAGTGGGTTATCGAAAAACGGATGCGCATCGAGAAAGACGTACAGGCCGTTTTGCGGTGTGACGTCGACATACTTCAGGGCATCGGTGAACTCACTGGTGTTGTAGACGGCGTTCGTCTCCGTGCTGCGCTTAAGGCCGTCCGCCAGGCTCCACAGAAATAGCGGGGTATTTCGCGCATTGCATATCTCGCGCAAGCGCGTAAGCACCCGCGACTCCTCATGTGTTTCGCAGAGCAGAATCGGGAAGCGCGCATCCAGCAGTGCACTGAATTCGTCATTGAATTGCGGCATGGCAACGATCAGTCCGGCGTGGACAATGCATCAAGCTCGAACCCGTCCAGTCGCAGCGTGAGGCGTTCGCCGGACTCCGTCTCGGCCAGCATCCACTCCGCGCCATTTCGGGCATAGATATCCAGCGGCAGCACGCGCATCGACAAGCCATTCACGCGCACAGTCAGTTGCTGCCGGGTCAGGGCGGCGAACTCCAGCCGCTCGTGATCGACGCAGGCAATTGGCCGGTAATCGCTCACCGCAGACTGACTCCGGTTTTTTCGAACGGTGTCCATGCCTTGGCGACCGAGGCACCCAAACGACCGGCGAGGCGCTCGGCCAGCCCCTCCTGCTGGGTGTAATCGACGATGTCTTCGACCTTGATGACATCGCGGGCGACCGATTCAACGCTGCCGAGACCGTCAGCGAGGCCAAGCTGGATGCTTTTTTCGCCGCTCCACACCAGGCCGCTGAACATTTCCGGCGTTTCCTTCAGCCGCTTGCCGCGGCCCTGGCGCACGACAGCAATGAACTGGCCGTGGATTTCTTCGAGCATTTGCTTGGCAAAGGCTTGCTGTTTGGGATCAACGGGTGAAAAAGGATCGAGAAAGCCCTTGTTTTCACCTGCCGTCAGCAAGCGCCGTTCAACGCCGAGCTTGTCCATGGTTTGAGTGAAGCCGAAGCCATCCATCAAAACGCCGATGGAGCCAACAAGACTGGCTTTGTCTACGAAAATCTTGTCTGCTCCGGCAGCAACGTAGTAGCCGCCGGACGCGCAAATGTCATCCACCACAGCGTAAAGCGGGATTTCCGGATGCTTGGCACGCAGACGCTTGATTTCATCGTAAATCTGGCCGGCCTGAACCGGGCTGCCGCCCGGGCTGTTGATGCGCAGGATGACGCCTTTGGTCTTCTTGTCGTCGAATGCACCTTGCAGGCTGGCAATCACCGAGTCGGCGCTTGCCTGATCAGATGCAATCACGCCCTGCAGATCGACCAGCGCGGTGTGCTCCTTGATTGAAACGCCGTCCGAACCGAACCAGCCGGCGGCAAGAAACAGCACGATAAAGAGGTAGATAAAAGTCAGCGTCTTGAACAGGATGCCCCAGTGGCGCGTGCGGCGCTGTTCCTGGATTGCCGATAACGCCAGCTTTTCGAGCACGCTGCGCTCCCAGTTTGGTGGTTGTTCGCTCATAGGGTTTCCGTCAGGCTGGTTCAATTAGGAAGTGTCTCAGTCAAGTAAACATGGCCGTCGTGTTCAACGACCGGCAAGGGGATCAGGCCGCGCCCGGCACAGCGTCCGCCCACGCACGCGCCGGTGGCGGGATGATACAGCGCGCCATGCGTGGCACAGATCAGATAGTGCCGCGAGTCGTCGAAGAACTCGCCTTCCTGCCAATCGAGCTCCACCGGCACGTGGCCGCACTGATTGAGAAAGGCGCGCGGCAGTGTGTCGAAGCGGATAACAAAGGCAGGCTGCGGCTGACCGTGGCGCTCCAGCTCGAAGCGCACACCCTTGCCCTGTTCAGCGAGGTCGCTGGCTGCACAGATCAGGCGTTCGCGTTCAGCCACGCATGCACCTCGGAAAAACTGTTCATCAGCGCCAGCGGCGTGTGCGGGGAGAGGTCATCCGGCTCATGCGCACCATAGGTCACCCCCAGACTGGCCACCCCGGCATTCGACGCCATCAGCAAATCATGGCTGGTATCACCGATCACCAGCGTGCGCGCAGGATCGGCGTCGAGTTCGGCGATCAGCTCCAGCACCATCGCCGGATGCGGCTTGGAGTGCGTTTGGTCGGCACAACGGGTGGCGGCGAACCACTCACCCAAACCACTGGACGCGAGCGCCCGTTCGAGGCCGAGACGGCTCTTGCCGGTGGCGACAGCGAGTTGAAAACCACTTGCATGCAACTGGCCGATGCCGTCGACCACGCCCGCGAACAGCGGAATGTCGTTATCGCGTCCGAGATAATGATGGCGATAGCGTTCAACCAGCCGCGGGTAATCATCGGCAGGCAAGTCCGGCAACAAGGCCTGCAGCGCCTGGATCAGCCCGAGCCCGATAATCTGGCGTGAGGCGCGGTCGCTTGGCGCAGCGAGGCCGATGTCTTCACAGGCGCGCTGGATTGAATCGACGATGACCCCGGCGGAATCCATCAGGGTGCCGTCCCAGTCGAAAATCAGCAGGTCATAATGCTTGGGCATGAAGCGAATCCAGAAAAGGAGAAAGATCAGCAGGCAATGGCGCTTCGATTAACAAACGCTCACCCGTAATGGGATGGGCGAACGAAAGCTTGGCCGCATGCAGGAACATCCGTTTAAGTCCGTTTTTGGACAGCGTTTTATTCAATTCGAAGTCGCCATACTTATCGTCGCCTGCAATCGGAAACCCCAAATGTGAGGTATGCACGCGAATCTGATGGGTGCGCCCGGTTTTCAGTTCCGCTTCCAGCAGGGTGAAATCGGCAAACGACTCCAGGCGGCGAAAAATGGTATGCGCGGTCTGGCCGTCATCGCGCACGGTGACACGCTTTTCGCCGTCATCGGTAACGCGCTTGTGCAGCGGCAGCTTCACATGCTGCAGCGGATTCGGCCAGCGCCCGGCCACCAGGGTCAGGTAGCGCTTTTCGATCTGTCCGTCACGCATCGCGGCGTGCAGCCCAACCAGCGCGCGCCGTTTCAGTGCGATCAGCAGCACGCCCGACGTTTCGCGGTCGAGCCGGTGCACCAGCTCCATGTAGCGGCATTCCGGCAGTTCCAGCCGCATTTGCTCGATCACCCCGCGCGAAATGCCGCTGCCGCCGTGAACCGCCATGCCGGCGGGCTTGTTCAGCGCGATCAGCGACTCATCGCGGTACAGGATGCGCGGCAGCAGCCGGATGCCGCCCTGCGGCAAATGTGTGGCCGGGGTGATGACGGGCGCTGCGGTGCGCACCGGCGGAATCCGCACCTCGTCGCCCAACTGCAAGCGATAGCTGACCTCGACGCGGCCGCCATTGATGCGCACCTCGCCGCCGCGCACGATTTTATAAATGCGGCTTTTCGGTACGCCTTTCAGCTTCGCCATCAGAAAATTGTCCAGCCGCTGGCCATCGGCGCTGTCGTCAATCTTCAGACGGCGTACCGAATCTTTCTCTAAGTCATTATTTTTCATATACACTACCGCCAGTTCAGGCCTTGTTTTGGCTGACAATTTAGGGGTTTGACCTCTATAAAAGATTACCGCCGGTTACAACGCTCACCGGCCGCCGTCTGCCCGGCCCGTCTGGATTCCTGCCGCCCAGCTAACAATCAAGTTGGCGCGAACAGTCGAAACCACCCTGCCCCGCCAGCTGGCAAAGCAGCGATGTTATCAATAATGACGCGACAACACGCATACGAAAACAAGCATTCACGCTCGGCCCACGCCAGCGGGAATCGGAAAGACCGCCTCGGCTCTGCCGACGACACTCTCCAGGAACAGGACACCCTTAACCCATGCCGTTTCACTCACATCCCCTGTAATCGCATGAGCCGCTAAAACCAGCGGCAGTCTGGCCTGTCCCGTATGCACGCGCGCGGGAGTAAACAATGAAGCGCATGCTATTTAACGCAACCCAGGCGGAAGAACTCCGGGTTGCCATCGTCGACGGGCAAAAACTCGTCGACCTTGACATCGAGTCCGCCAGCAAGGAACAACGCAAGGGCAATGTCTACAAGGGTGTCATCACCCGCGTCGAGCCCAGCCTGGAAGCCGCATTTGTCGATTATGGCTGCGAGCGTCACGGCTTCCTGCCGTTCAAGGAAATTTCCCGTGCCTGCCTGCCCGGCAACGGTCGTCCGCAAGATGCGCTGAAAGAAGGCCAGGAACTGCTGGTCCAGGTGGAAAAGGACGAACGCGGCAACAAGGGCGCCGCCCTCACCACCTACGTCTCGCTGGCCGGCCGCTATGTCGTGCTGATGCCGACCAACCCGCGCGGCGGCGGCGTCTCGCGTCGCATCGAAGGCGAAGAGCGCAACGAACTGCGCGACACGCTTGCGCAGCTCGACATCCCCGAAGGCATGAGCCTGATTGCCCGCACTGCCGGCATCGGCCGTACCGCAGAGGAATTCCAGTGGGACTTGAACTACCTGCTGAGCCTGTGGAAAGCCATCGACGGCGCGTCCACCTCGCAAAAAGGCGCTTTCCTGATCTATCAGGAAGGCAGCCTGGTCATCCGCGCCATCCGCGATTATTTTTCGGCCGACATCGGCGAAATCCTGATCGACACACAGGATATTTTCGATCAGGCACAGCAGTTCATGGCCCACGTGATGCCGGACAACGTCAACAAGGTCAAGCTCTATCACGACGACGTCCCCCTGTTCTCGCGTTTCCAGATCGAGCACCAGATCGAATCGGCGTATTCGCGCCAGGTCAACCTGCCATCCGGCGGCGCAATCGTGATCGACCACACCGAAGCGCTGGTGTCGGTCGACGTCAACTCGGCGCGCGCCACCAAGGGCAGCGACGTCGAACAGACCGCCACCGCCACCAACCTCGAAGCGGCAGACGAAGTCGCCCGCCAGATGCGCTTGCGCGATCTCGGCGGCTTGATCGTGATCGATTTCATCGACATGGAGAACCCGAAAAACCAGCGCGAAGTCGAAAATCGCCTGAAGGATGCCTTGCACTACGACCGCGCCCGCGTGCAGACCGGCAAGATCTCACGCTTCGGCCTGCTCGAAATGTCGCGCCAGCGGCTGCAGCCTTCGCTTGGCGAAACCAGCTACAACCCCTGCCCGCGCTGCCACGGCACCGGCCATATTCGCGGCACTGAATCCTCAGCGTTGCACATCCTGCGCATCCTTCAGGAAGAGGCCATGAAGGACAGCACGGGCGCGATCCACGTCCAGCTACCGGTTGACGTCGCCACCTTCCTGCTGAACGAGAAGCGCGTCGACATTTACACGATCGAATCCCGCCTCAAGGTCAATGTGGTGTTGATCCCCAACATCCACATGGAAACCCCGCACTACACCATGACCCGGTTGCGTCACGACGAGTTGAATCAACGCGACACCGCCGAGCCAAGCTACAAAATGGCGACCTTGCCGGAAACCGAATCGGGCTATCAGGCAGAACAGGCACCCGGCCCGATCCGACAGGAAGCGGCGGTCAAGTCGATTGCCCCACCCAAGCCGGTTCCCGCCACGCGACCGGTCGTGGCCGTCGAGCCCCAGGCTCAAGCCGGCCTGCTCGACCGCATTGTCGGTTGGTTCAAGAAGCGGAGCGACGATACGCCTGCGGCCGAAGCATCATCGCCCACTGAAGTCGTTGCCGCCATTGCGCGCAGCGAACGGCCAAGCGAACGCCGCGAACGTCCGACCGAGCGCAAGTCCGGCCAGCGTCGCGGACGCGGTGAAGGCCGTGGAGGAGAGAATCGTAATGGCGAAAACCGGGGAGATGCCCGCCAGTCGGAGTCACGCCCAACCGAGCCGCGCCAGAACGCGCCCCGCCAGAACGAAGCACGGGGCACGGAAGCAGACAGGCCTGCGCGCCCGCCTCGCCAGCCGAAGCCGCGCCCCGAGGCAGAAGCAACACCGCGCATCGCTGAGCCGGCCGAAGCGCCAAGCGAAAACGGCGGCGAAGAAAAGCGCGAATCACGCAGCCGTCGTGGCCGTGGCAATCGCCGCCCGCGCGAAGCACGCCCCGAAGGCGCAAGCGGCATGCCGATGGCCATAATCGAAATCGCAGGTTTCCGCGCCATCGTCGAGATCGCGCGTGCGCCCAAAGCAGCTTTGGCCCCGCAAGCGTCTACCCAGCAGGACCTGCAACTGGAAGCCTCAGCCGTACCCGGCGTGCCCGCCGTCACCGCCTCGCCCACCGCCGTTCTGGCGAACATGGCGGCCACTGCCGCCAACCTGCAACAGGTAGAAACCCAGGGCGTCGCGGCCAGCGCATCAGACACACAGGATGCTGGACGTCCACGCCGCCGTCGCCGTCCAGCGGCCAAGCCTGCGGACACCGGCGCCACCAGCCTGATGCAGGTGGAAACCAGTGCCACGGCAGCACCTGTCGTTGAAACGGTAACGGCTGATGCGCCGCACCCCACGCGTCGCCGCCCGCGCCCGCAGGTCATTCCTACCCAGGAGCCCCTGGTTCAGGTGGAAACCCAGGCCAAGTAAGCGCCTGCAGTGCAAGAAAAAGAGCCGCTTGATGCGGCTCTTTTTTCGTCACCTACCCAGGCATGTAGCATTCGCCGTGCACAATGCAGTCATCCAACACCCTGGCCGGGATCAACATGTCGACCTCGCAAACAAACTTAGCGCATGCCATTCTGGCGGGCGCGCAGAACAAGGTGGAAACCCTCCGCAGCATCCGCCCCTATCTGATCGACTTGTCCTTGCGCGAAAACCCGGTGGGGGCCCGCATCGGGCAAACGCTGGCGGACAAGCTGGCCATCCTGCCCAGACTGCGCGCATTCGGATTCAGCAACATCCTGCTGGGCACGCTGGATTACGCCCTGCCGGATGAGCTGGAGGTGGATGACGACTTCATGCTCTACCTGCGCGATCACCAGATCGACATGAGCGGCTGTTTCGCATTTACCGACATCGGGATCGCCCAGCCCGATGGCAGGTTTATGCCCTCGCCTTCCCAGCTCAAGCTGCAGGCTTATGGCGTGCCCAACACGCTGCACGAAATCTATCTCAGCAAGGCGGGCATGCAGGGGCAATATGATCTCGCGACCCTGCTTCGCAGCCTGCCCGCAAGCATCCAGTGGCTCAACGAAAACATCCGCGGCGACGCGGGCGCCAGGCCGCGTATCCTGATCAACATCGTGGACGGCTGCGATGCCTTTGCCGAGGACCCCGAGACGGTTTTTTCAGTCCTGGGGCTGCTTGCAGGGCTGCCGATCGAAGGCGTCAGCATCGAGGATGACCGCGGCACCTATCTACCTTTCCAGGTGGGTGCGTACGTCGCAGCGGCGCGAGTGTTCCTGCCGCCGCCGCTGAAAATCCTGGTGCACATGCATGCCGGCGCCGGCTTCGAAAACGCCTCCGTGATCGAGGCCCTGCTCAATGGCGCCGATGGCGCATGGGGCGGCCTGCCCAAACGCGCCGCGATCATCGGCCATGCCTCGCTCGGCGAATTGATTGCCAACCTGGTGCGGGTGGGCAATCCGCACATGCAGGACTACCAGCTCGACCAGTTGCTGCCGCTGGCAAGCGGGCTGCAGGTGCTGGATGAAAACGAAGCGGTACCGGACGACCTGCCCATCCTCGGCCGGAACGCCTACCGCCTGCCCCTGAGCTCCTTCCGGCAGCAGGCCGGCCGCTTCATGGATCTCGCGCCGGAAGCCATCGGCGGCGAATACCGTTACCGCATTTGCCCGGTCGTCAGCGACCCGGCCGTGATTGCCGGGCGACTGTCTGAAGTCACCGGACGTCCGGCGAAGTCCTTCCCCGACGAAGTGCTCCAGCAGATGGTCCGGCTGATGCGCCGCGATCTGCGTGCCGGGCGGCGCATCGTTTATGATGACCCGGAATCCCTGATGGAGCTTTTTGCGCGTGCCTCGCTTCCTTGAGCTGCGCATGCCATCTCACGTTAGCAATGCAGCAGACAGGAATCACGAGCAATGAGCGATTTTGCACAAGACATTGAAACCGACAGTGGCATCTACAAGACCCTGCTGGAATCGACCAAAGCGATTCCCTGGAAAATCGACTGGGCCAGCATGCGCTTCGCCTACATCGGCCCACAGATCGAGCGCCTGCTCGGCTGGACGCCCGCAAGCTGGGTGAGCGCCGAAGACTGGGCGACTCGCATGCATCCGGAAGATCGTGCATGGGTGGTGGATTTTTGCGTCGCGCAGTCCCAGGCCGGAACCGACCACGAGGCGGATTATCGTGCGCTCACCAAGGCGGGCAACTATGTGTGGATCCGCGATGTGGTGCACGTGATGCGCAACGCAGCGGGCGAAGTGGAAGCGCTGGTCGGCTTCATGTTCGACATCAGCGAGCGGAAAAAGACCGAGCAGAAACTGCTCGACCTGCAAAAGGAACTGGAAGCCCTGTCGTTCAAGGACGGCCTGACCGGCATCGCCAACCGGCGCATGTTCGATTCCGTCATGGAAATGGAATGGTCCCATGCCCGACGCAGCAGCCAGCCGCTTTCGCTGATCATGCTGGACATCGATTATTTCAAGCAATACAACGATCACTATGGCCACGTTCAGGGCGACCAATGCCTGAAACAAATCGGGCAGGTTCTGACCTCCGCCGCAACCCGCTCACGCGATTTTGTCGCCCGCTTTGGCGGCGAAGAGTTCGTGCTGGTCCTACCCGAAACAGATGAAGAGTCCGCCGCCAAGATTGCCGAGCGCTGCCGCAACCTGCTGTTCAAGGAGCAGATCCCGCACGAGAACTCGCCGGTAAGTCAGATCCTGTCCGTCAGCATCGGTGTGGGCACAGTCGTTCCCGCCCATGGCGATGAGCCCGTCGCGTTCATCGAAGCGGTGGACCGGCGGCTGTATCAGGCGAAGGGAAAAGGCCGCAACTGCGTTGTCAAGGCTGGTTAATCGACTGGCGCAGACTCAGGCGCCCGGGCGTCTGCCGGCCTGGCGGTCGCCGGTGATATCGCGGATCAACCCCTGCACCGCATCCTCGATCATGTCGAGGTTTTCTTCGAAGCCCTGCGGCCCGCCGTAATAGGGGTCGACCACGTCCAGATTGGGATACTTGCGGCTGAACGCCAGCAACCGTTGGATCTTGCCGTGATGCTGCGCCGGCGCACGCTCGATCAGAATGCTGTGGTTGTCGCCATCCATCGCCAGGATGTAATCGAACGCCTCGAAATCCGCGTCCGCCACCTTGCGCCCGCGCAAGCGGCTGATATCGGCGCCGCGCTGACGCGCAGCCTGTTGCGCACGCAGGTCGGGCGCATCGCCCACATGGTAGGCGTGGGTGCCCGCAGAATCGGCTTCCACCTGCTGCTCGAGCCCCGCTTCCTGGATAGCCTTGCGGAACATGCCTTCCGCCATCGGCGAACGGCAGATATTGCCCATGCAAACGAATAAGACTTTGGTCATGTATCGTGTTCTTCCACTCCAAATAGCACCTGCTTGAGGTCTCTCAGCTGGTCACGAAGTTCCGCTGCCTTCTCGAATTCGAGATTCTTTGCCGCGCCCGCCATGTCTTTTTCCAGTTTCTTGATTTTCTTGGTCAACGATTTCTCGTCCAGCACCTTGTATTCGGCCACGATCTGCGCGGCCTTGAGTTCCTGGCGCGAGGCGTCGGCGTCGTACACGCCATCGATGATGTCCTTGATGCGCTTGACCACCCCGCGCGGCGTGATGCCGTGTTCAGTGTTGTACGCAAGCTGCTTGATGCGACGCCGACTGGTTTCGTCCATCGCGCGGCGCATCGACTCGGTGACTTTGTCGGCGTACAGGATCGCACTGCCATGTAAATGGCGTGCAGCACGACCAATGGTCTGGATCAGCGAGCGCTCGGAACGCAGAAAGCCTTCCTTGTCGGCATCGAGGATCGCCACCAGCGACACCTCGGGAATATCCAGCCCCTCGCGCAGCAAGTTGATGCCGACCAGCACGTCAAATACGCCCAGCCGTAGATCACGCAGGATTTCGACGCGCTCGACCGTGTCGATGTCCGAATGCAGGTAGCGCACCTTGAGCCCGTGTTCGGTCAGATAATCGGTGAGGTCTTCCGACATGCGCTTGGTCAGCGTGGTCACCAGTACGCGCTCGCCGACCGCAATGCGCTTGCGGGCTTCGCTCATCAGGTCATCGACCTGGGTGCCGACCGGCCGCACCTCAACCAGCGGATCGACCAGCCCGGTCGGGCGTACCAGCTGCTCGACCACCTGGCCGGCGTGTTCGGCTTCGTATTTGGCCGGGGTCGCCGACACGAACACGGTCTGCCGCATCATCCCCTCGAACTCCTCGAACTTGAGCGGGCGGTTGTCGAGCGCGGACGGCAGGCGAAAACCGTAGTCGACCAGGTTTTCTTTGCGCGAACGGTCGCCCTTGTACATGCCACCGACCTGCGTCACGGTGACGTGCGACTCGTCGATGAACATCAGCGCATCCTTCGCCAGATAGTCGATCAGCGTCGGCGGCGGATCGCCTGGCTGGCGGCCGGACAGATGGCGCGAATAGTTCTCGATGCCTTTGCAGAATCCGAGTTCGGCCATCATTTCCAGGTCAAAGCGGGTGCGCTGCTCCAGCCGCTGCGCCTCGACCAGCTTGCCGTTGGCGTAATACCCCTCCAGCCGATCGCGCAGCTCGACCTTGATCTTTTCGATCGCGCGTAGCGTCGTCTCGCGCGGGGTCACGTAATGGCTGGACGGGAACACGGTGAAGCGGGCTACTTTTGACAGTATCTGTCCGGTGAGCGGGTCAAACTGATGCAGGGTTTCCACCACGTCGTCAAACAGCTCGACGCGGATCGCGGTCTCGGCATGTTCCGCCGGAAAAATGTCGATGACATCGCCGCGCACGCGGAAATGCCCGCGCGAGAAATCAACGTCGTTGCGTTCGTACTGCATCTGAGTCAGCCGCGTGATGACGTCGCGCTGGCTCATCTTCTCGTTCACCCGCAGCAGCAGGATCATGCTGTGGTAATCCGACGGATCGCCGATACCATAAATCGCCGACACCGTCGCGACGATCACCGTGTCGCGCCGCTCCAGCAACGACTTGGTCGCGGAGAGACGCATCTGTTCGATGTGTTCGTTGATGCTGGAGTCTTTTTCGATGAACAGGTCGCGCGCCGGCACGTAGGCTTCGGGCTGGTAGTAGTCGTAATAGGAAACGAAATACTCGACCGCGTTTTCCGGAAAGAACTCGCGCATTTCCGAATATAGCTGCGCCGCCAGCGTCTTGTTCGGCGCCATCACCAGCGCCGGCCGTCCCAGACGCGCGATCACGTTGGCCATGGTGAAGGTCTTGCCCGACCCGGTCACCCCGAGCAGGGTCTGGAAGGCCAGCCCGTCCTCGATGCCTTCGACCAGTTTTTCGATCGCGGTCGGTTGATCGCCGGCCGGGGGAAATGGCTGGAACAGGCGAAACGGGCTATTGGGGAAGGTGACGAACACAGGTAAAATCGCGCGGCAAAAACCAACCGATAGTAGCACTCCGTCACGACGGATGCATGAAGGAACCATAGTGGAACTCTCCCGCCGCGTACAGGCCATCAAGCCCTCCCCCACCCTGGCCGTTACCGCCCGTGCCGCCGCGCTCAAGGCAACTGGCCGCGACATCATCGGCCTCGGCGCCGGCGAACCGGATTTCGATACGCCGCAGCACATCAAGGATGCTGCAATCGCGGCAATCAACGCGGGGTTGACCAAATACACCGCAGTGGACGGCACCCCCAGCCTGAAGGCAGCGGTCATCGCCAAGCTCAAACGCGATAACGGGCTCAACTACACGCCGAAGCAGATCCTGGTGTCGTGCGGCGGCAAGCAGAGCTTTTTCAACCTGGTGCAGGCGGTGATCAACGCGGGCGACGAAGTCATCATCCCCGCGCCTTACTGGGTGTCGTACCCCGATATCGTCATTTTGGCTGACGGCAAACCGGTGATCGTCGAGGCGGGCATCGAGCAGGGCTTCAAGATCACGCCGGCACAGCTCGAGGCAGCCATCACGCCTAGGACCAAACTGGTTGTCATCAACAGCCCGTCCAACCCCTCCGGGGCCGTCTACACCGGCGACGAACTCGCCGCGCTCGGTGCGGTGCTGAAGAAGCATCCCCAGGTGCTGATTGCCACCGACGACATGTACGAGCACATCCGGCTGGATGAGGTGCCGTTCGTCAATATTCTGAACGTCTGCCCCGACCTGTACGACCGCACCCTGGTGCTGAACGGCGTGTCGAAAGCCTATTCGATGACTGGTTGGCGCATTGGTTATGCGGCAGGCCCGGAAGCCATCCTGCGCGCGATGACCAACGTACAGTCGCAGTCCACCTCCAACCCCACCTCGATCTCGCAGTGGGCTGCCGAAGCCGCGCTCAATGGCGACCAGGACTGCATCACACCGATGCTCGATGCCTTCAAAACACGCCACCGTTATGTCGTAGACGCGCTCAACGCTCTCCCCGGCGTCAAGTGCCTGGACAGCGGCGGCGCCTTCTACGCCTTCCCCGACGTGCGCGACGCAATCATGAATCTGCTGGCCCGCGACATCATCGATGCGCCGACCGACATCGCATTTTCCGAATATTTGCTGGAATCCGCCGACGTCGCCGTTGTTCCCGGTTCGGCGTTTGGCGCAGAGGGCTATATTCGCTTGTCCTTCGCCACCTCGCAGGTCAATCTGGAGAAGGCGATTAGCCGCATCGCCGCCGCACTGGCCTAGTGCGTCAAAACGGGCAGGCTCGGACCATGCGCTTTCCCGTCCTGGCTTTTCTGCGTGAGTGCCTGGGCTGGCCGCTCCAGCTGGCCCATACCACCGCTCGCTTGTTCGGCCAGAACAGGTTACAAAATCACGCTGCTGCTGCGGCGTTTTATTTTCTGCTATCCGCCACACCACTGTTGCTGTTACTGAGCTACGCCCTGCAGCTGCTGGGCCATCTTGCCGAAAACTCGGTGCCCGCCACCATCCTGATGGCCGCGCTCTACGACCAGATGCGGCTGGATACGCTGACTGAACTGGGTTTCATCCCGCGCCAGGCTCAGCTGACGGTAGGCGGCATTGGCCTGCTCACACTGGTGCTGTCGTCGCGTGGACTGGTCAACGCGGTACAGGGCGCGTTCAGCGTCATTTTTCCCTACCCGAAAAAGCGCAATCTGGTGTTGTCCTGGGTGTTGCCGTTGATCATTTTGCCGCTGCTGTTTCTGCTGATGGGACTGGCCGTGCTGGCGCAAATGACCCTGAGCTTTCTGGCGCAGCACAATTTTATCGGCAGTGGCAATGCGCAGATGTTGCAGGTGCTCAATTCCCTGTTCGGCATTGCCATGGTGTGGTCGCTGCTGTTCGCTGCTTATTGGCGGCTCCCCCGCCAGCATCCCTCTGCGCCGGTCGCAGCCCTGTTCGCCCTCGCTGCCACGCTCAGCCTGGCCGTGCTGTTCTCGTTATTCGGCACGTTCTACAAGCTGGAAAACTTGCGCAGCCTGTATGGTGCGCCCGGCAGTGTGGTGTTTGTGTTGACCGGTGCCTTCCTGGCCTTTCTGCTGTTTTATCTTTGGGCGCAGGCGCAATACGCTTATGGCAAGGCGGACATCACCGCGCTGGAAAAACTCTTTCTCGGCCACACCAGCGGCGTAGGCAGATTTGAGGCGTTCGTCTTTGGCGACCCCCACCGCCTGCTGGATAAATACGGCGAAGTTCACCCTGCCGGTCACACCCTGATTGAGGAGGGCAGCGATTCGCGCACATCCTATTTTCTTCACACCGGCCGCGCCCATGTCTACAAGCATACCGACGAGGGCCAACGCCAGATCGGCACGCTCAAAGCAGGCCAGTTGTTCGGCGAAATGGCTTACTTGCTGAATGAGAAACGCACCGCCTCGATCATCGCCGAAACCGAAATCACTGTAATGGCCTTGCCACCGTACGTGCTGGAGGAGCTGATGACGCATTCCGCCCCGCTGTCGCGCCGCATCATCGATACGCTCTGCCAGCGCCTGCAGCAGATGATTTTGGTGAGTTCAACCTGATTCGCCTCCTCAGGGGAGGGCTCCGGTGCGCAATCTCGGTTAAAGTATGGGGCTTTGTTTCTGCCCGGGTAAGAATCAATGGCCAAATCCCGCGCCGCCACGCCTCCCAAAGATTACGAATCCGCACTGGCCGAGATTGAAGCCATTGTGTCTGAGATGGAATCGGGCCAGCTCCCGCTGGACGCCTCACTGGCTGCTTATAAGCGCGGTGCCGAGTTGCTGAATTACTGCCGTCAGCAACTGGCCGATGCCGAGCAACAGGTCAAGATCATGGAAAACGGCACGCTGTCGAATTTCAAATCCGAATCGCCCCTCAAAAACGATCCCACCGATGACTGATTTCTCCGTCTGGACACTGGCCTGTCAGACACGCATTGAAAGCGTGCTGGCCGCGCATCTTCCCCCGGCTCAGATCGCGCCCGCGCGCTTGCACGAAGCGATGCGTTACGCCGTGCTGGATGGCGGCAAGCGGGTGCGTCCCCTGCTGGCATTCGCGGCTGGCGAATTCACCGGCGCAAATATTGAACAGGTGCAACACGCGGCGGCGGCAGTCGAATTGATGCACGCCTATTCGCTGGTGCATGACGACATGCCGGCCATGGACAACGACACGCTGCGGCGCGGCAAGCCCACCGTGCATGTCGAATATGACGAAGCCACCGCGCTGCTGGTGGGCGACGCGCTACAAAGTCTTGCGTTCGACATCCTTGCCGCGCAGCCGCTTGCCGCAGATGCGCGCAGCCAATTAGAGATGGTGAAGCTTCTGGCGCAAGCAGCCGGCTCGCGCGGCATGGC
>MGZO01000094.1:35712-36497 GCA_001802655.1 Hydrogenophilales bacterium RIFOXYD1_FULL_62_11 | reverse complement strand
AAGCCGCTCGACCTGACCGAACTCGCATTCATGCACATCCACAAAACCGGTGCACTGATCCGCGCCTCGGTGCTGCTGGGCGCGCATTGCGGCACGCTACCCGACGCTACTGCCACCGCGCTGGATCACTACGCCAAGTGCATCGGGCTCGCTTTCCAGGTAGTGGATGACGTGCTCGACGCCGAAGCGTCCAGCGCCACCCTCGGCAAAACCGCGGGCAAGGATGCAGCCAACAACAAACCCACTTACGTCAGTCTGCTCGGCGTGGCGCGCGCGCGCGAACTGGCGCAGGAGCTGCGCGCCGATGCACACGCCACCCTGGAGAATGCGGGCGCAGCGGCCAATCGGCTGCATCAGCTGGCTGATTTTGTTGTGGAGCGCACGTTTTAAATGGGCACGCCTTTGCTTGACAAGCTCAACTCCCCGGCCGATCTGCGCGCCCTGCCAACGGCCGACTTGCCCAGACTCGCGGTGGAATTGCGCGAATTCCTGGTCGAGTCGATCGCGCAAACCGGGGGACATCTGGCATCCAACCTGGGCGCAGTGGAACTGACGCTGGCGCTGAACGTCGTATTCGACACCCCGAATGACCGCATCGTGTGGGACGTCGGCCACCAGAGCTACACGCACAAAATCCTCAGCGGCCGCCGCGCAGCCATGGCCGGGTTGCGGCAGGCGGGCGGCATCGCCGGCTTCCCGCGTCGTGCCGAAAGCGAATATGACGCGTTCGGCGTCGGCCATTCCAGCACCTCGATTTCGGCCGCGCTCGGCATGGCCGAGGCCTT
>MGZO01000094.1:30176-35695 GCA_001802655.1 Hydrogenophilales bacterium RIFOXYD1_FULL_62_11 | reverse complement strand
GCCGGCGCCACCGACCTGCCGCTGCTGGTGGTGCTGAACGACAACGACATGTCGATTTCACCCAACGTCGGCGCGCTCAACAACTATCTGGCACGACTGATGTCGGGCAAGTTTTACGCTGCAGCCCGTCGCGCCGGCGAAAAGGTGTTGTCGGTTGCGCCGCCGATCCGCGAACTGGCCAAGCGCGCGGAAGAACATATGAAGGGCATGGTCACGCCCGGCACCCTGTTCGAGGAGTTCGGCTTCAACTACATCGGTCCGGTCGACGGCCATGATCTCGACGTACTGCTGGATACGCTGTCCAATATCAAGCAGCTCAGCGGTCCGCAGTTCCTGCATGTCGTCACCCGCAAAGGCAAAGGCTACGCCCCCGCCGAAGCCAATCCCTGCCTCTATCACGGCGTATCGCGCTTCGACCCGGCGACAGGCATCACCGAAAAAACGGGTGCCAGGCCCACTTACACCCAAGTCTTCGGCGACTGGCTGTGCGACATGGCCGCAGCCGACACCCGGCTGGTCGGCATCACCCCAGCCATGCGTGAAGGCTCGGGACTGGTGCGTTTTTCGCAGGACTACCCCAAACGCTACTTTGACGTCGGCATCGCCGAGCAGCATGCCCTGACCTTTGCCGCTGGCCTGGCGTGTGAAGGCATCAAACCGGTGGTCGCAATTTATTCGACCTTTCTGCAGCGCGCATATGACCAGCTTATCCACGACATCGCCCTGCAGGATCTACCGGTGATGCTGGCCATTGACCGCGCTGGCCTGGTCGGCGCGGATGGCCCCACCCATGCCGGCAGTTTCGACCTGAGTTTCCTGCGCTGCATCCCCAACATGCTGATCGCCGCGCCCTCAGACGAAAATGAATGTCGCCGTCTGCTGACCACCGCTTTTCTGCACAACGGCCCGTCAGCGGTCCGCTACCCACGCGGCAGCGGCAAGGGCGCGCCGATCGAGCCGGGACTCGATCCGCTTGAAGTCGGCAAAGGCATACAGCGCCGGCGTGGCCGCGACATTGCGCTGATCGCTTTCGGTAGCCTCGTTACCCCCGCGCTGGCCGCCGCCGAGGCGCTCGACGCCAGCGTTGCCGACATGCGCTTCGTGAAACCACTGGACATGGATTTGCTGCGCGAATTGGCGCAAACCCACCGACTGCTGGTGACACTGGAAGAAAACGCGGTGGCCGGCGGCGCCGGTGCCGGCGTGGCGGAAGCGCTGTCTGCACTCGACATTCAAGTACCCGTGCTCCATCTCGGCCTGCCCGACCGCTTCATCGAACACGGCGACGTCCCCACCATGCTGGCTGAATGCGGCCTTGATTCGACGGGAATTGAATGCGCCGTCCGCCAGCGGATAACCCTATTACCTGAGTAGTTTACTCAACTATTATCGCAGTGTAGACTTAGTCTAAACTGTACTGGGTCAGCAGCAGGATCCAGCCAAGCCGAACTCATATCCAAGGAATGGTCATGAACGACATCTGCGACACCACCTGCATGCCGGACGTACAAAACTCTGTCGACACCCGGCAAATCGCCATCGACAAGGTCGGCATCAAAAGCATCCGCCACCCGGTCCGGGTCGCGGACAAGACCGGCGGCGTCCAGCACACCATCGCAAACTTCAACATGTACGTGTACCTGCCGCACAACTTCAAGGGCACCCACATGTCGCGCTTCATCGAGATTCTCAACACGCGCGAGCGCGAGATTTCGGTCGAAAACTTCGAAGGCATGTTGCGCCAGATGGTCGAACGCCTGGAAGCAGAATCCGGCTACATTGAGATGAGCTTCCCCTACTTCGTCAACAAGGCCGCGCCGGTTTCCGGCGTGCAGAGCCTGCTCGATTACGAAGTCACCTTCGTCGGTGCGATCGAGAACGGCAAATTCACCCACACGACCAAGGTGCAGGTGCCGGTGACCAGCCTGTGTCCCTGTTCCAAAAAAATCTCCGAATACGGCGCACACAATCAGCGTTCGCACGTTACGGTGACCGCGAAAACCAACGGCTTCCTGTGGATCGAAGACCTGGTGCGCAAAGTCGAGGATCAGGCCTCATGTGAGCTCTTCGGCCTGCTGAAGCGCCCGGATGAGAAATACGTCACCGAACGCGCCTACGACAATCCAAAATTCGTCGAAGACATCGTGCGCGACGTGGCGGCAGCCATGAACGCCGAACCACTGATTGATGCCTATGTGGTGGAAGCCGAGAATTTCGAATCAATCCACAATCACAGTGCCTATGCGCTGATCGAGCGCGACAAGACGAAGCCGTAACCTCTTCATATGGGTGTAAAAAAACAAAGGCCTGCAATTGCAGGCCTTTGGTGCATTCCGGCGCACTGAAATCAATATCGCTGGGTCAAGGTCATGGTCTGACCGTCGCGCTTCATTTCCATCCGGTTCAGAAAACTCATTCCCAATAGCGGCACACTCAAACCCGTTTCCACCACCATGCCGTCCACTTGGTTGAGCACAATCCCGCCCACTTTCACTGTATTGAATTTGACATGCCAGGCCGGTACCACTCCCCCCGCCGTGCTCACACCCACGGCTTGCCCCGCCCGATAATCAAGCCCCATGCGACGGGCCTCGGATGCATTGATGGCAATGCTGGTGGCGCCCGTGTCGACCAGGAAGGTGACCGGAAAACCATTCAGCGAACCCAGCGCGGCAAAATGTCCCCGTGCATCGGCAGTGAGAGAAACCGTCTGGCGCGTACCCGCCGGCGCCCCCCCCGCGAACGATTGTCCCATAGCGAGGGTGCGGCGTTTGCCATCAACCTCGATGCTGGCGCTGGTTGAATCGGCGGCAATCAGTTTCACCCCCTGCAGGGTATGCCCAACACTCAAAGTGCGCGGCTTGCCACCGTCGATGCTGAGGATGGCTTTGTCCCTGAACAAACCCACGACCGATACACTGGCTGACCATGCAATGGAACTGGAAAGGCAAACTGCAGCTAAGATGGCTGCAGTAAATTTTTGTTTGAGCGCCATCATGAATCCTGTTTTGATTTTTCGTCATTCCCCAACCGAGGGACCGGGGTATTTCACCACGTTTCTGGATCGCCACGGCATCCCCTGGCAACTGATACGCATCGACGCGGGCGATGCCGTGCCCGAAACCCTTAACGGCATCTCCGGGCTGTGCTTGATGGGCGGGCCGATGAGCGTGAATGACGATCTGCCCTGGATACCACCGGTGCTGTCACTGATCCGTCAGGCCATCGCGGCAAACGTGCCGGTGATCGGCCATTGTCTGGGCGGGCAACTGATGTCCAAAGCCCTCGGCGCCACAGTCAGCAGAAACCCGGTCAAGGAAATCGGCTGGGGTAACGTCCGGGCGACGGATGCCATCGCGGCACGCCCTTGGCTGGGTGATGCTGCCGTGCCCATGCTTGCCTTTCACTGGCACGGCGAAACCTTCAGTTTGCCGCCCGGGGCAACGCATGTTCTCGAAAGCGCTTACTGCGCCAATCAGGCCTATGTGCTGAACGGCCGTCACATTGCAATGCAGTGCCACGTCGAAATGACACCCGAACTCATCGCCAGCTGGTGCGATCATGGCGCAGCTGAAATTGCGGCCAGCGACAGCCCGGGCGTGCAATCACCTGATGCGATTCAAACGGATTTGGAGGCGCGAGTCGCGCAGCTCCATCTGCTGGCTGATAAAATTTATTCCTGCTGGATTCAAGGGCTTAGCCAATAAGCCTGCCCGCATTGCTGGACAGGCGCGTGATGCGGCGTAGGATAAACCCCGGGTTAAACCCAGCCTTACTCGCATCATCAAGAATTAACGGAGGATTTATGCAAAACGTCGATTACACCCATTTCGATTTCGGTGAACGCCTGAATGGCTTCATTCACGAAGTTATGAATTATGGCGGCGCGCCCCGCGCGGAGTCTGACCTCACCGAAGGCCAAAAGGTTTTCACGCGGGCGGTCAAACGCGAAATGGTGAAATACACCGATCCAAACCGCCAAGGCTATCCGCATAATCTGCTGGAGCAGATGGAATCGTTCACCCGCACGATCGGTGACTTACACAATTCTTACTTTGATTCAGGCATGCGCAAAATCAGCGACTGTCTCTACAACCGCTGGAAAATGCTTTACGACGAAACCAAAAAGCTTGCTGCAGCCGGCGGGGATACCAAGCCGGCCTGGATTGATGTCATCAAGACCGAACAATCCGACATGCCTGCATTTTTTGACGCATAACCTGTTGTTCAAGAACAAAAAAGCCTGGCATGTCCGGGCTTTTTTCATACCAGGCGATCAGCAAAAATCAATATCAGCCCCGCTTATCCTTTTATAAAAATAAAGCATTATTCAGGCGCCAGTCACGATGCTATTCTCCTCGGACACCAATATCCACAAAAAGTCTGAGGAGACAGCATGTCCAAACTGGTACGCCCCCACGGCGGTGGAGAACTCAAACCCCTTCTGCTAGCAGGAGATGCCCTCGCTGCCGAAAAAACGCGTGCTGCCTCGCTCCCCAAAATCAAGATGAGCTCGCGCGAAACCGGCGACCTCATCATGATGGGCATCGGTGGATTCACGCCGCTGGATGGCTTCATGACGCATGCCGACTGGCAAGGCGTGTGTGATGGCTACAAAATGGCTAACGGTCTGTTTTGGCCGATTCCGGTCACGCTTTCCACTGACGAAGTAACCGGCCAGGGTATCGCGGTCGGTGCGGATGTCGCGCTGGTCAATGGTGAAACCGGTGAAATCATGGGCACCATGACAATCACCGAGAAATACGCCATCGACAAAGCGCACGAGTGCATGCAGGTTTACAAAACCACCGACCTCGAACACCCCGGCGTAAAGATGGTGATGGAACAAGGTCCGGTCAACCTGGCCGGTCCGGTCAAAGTCCTGTCTACCGGCAGCTTCAAGGAAGAGTACGGCGACCAGTTCATGACCCCTGCGGAAACCCGCGCCAAGTTCGAACAACTGGGCTGGTCCAAGATCGCCGCCTTCCAGACCCGCAATCCGATGCACCGCAGCCACGAATACCTGGCCAAAATAGCCATCGAAACCATGGATGGCGTGCTGGTCCACTCGCTGCTTGGCGCGCTGAAGCCGGGCGACATCCCCGCCGAAGTCCGCTCCGAAGCCATCTCGGTGCTGGTCGACAACTACTTCGCCCCCAACACCGTGATCCAGGCCGGCTACCCACTCGACATGCGTTACGCCGGTCCGCGCGAAGCGCTGCTGCACGCGCTGTTTCGCCAGAACTATGGCTGTTCGCACCTGATCGTCGGCCGCGACCACGCTGGCGTGGGCGACTATTACGGCCCGTTCGACGCGCAGAAGATATTCGACGAGATCCCCAAGGACGCGCTCGAAACCAAGAACATGAACATCGACTGGACCTTCTGGTGCAACAAGTGCGGCGGCATGGCTTCGCAGCGCACCTGCCCGCATACCAAGGAAGATCGCATTTTGTTATCCGGCACCAAAGTGCGTTCAATGCTTTCCGAGGGCCAGGATCTGCCAGTCGAATTCAGCC
>MGZO01000094.1:14022-30120 GCA_001802655.1 Hydrogenophilales bacterium RIFOXYD1_FULL_62_11 | reverse complement strand
AACGTCAAGGTCGAACTGAAAGGTCACTCGGCCGCATGATTTTTACCTGTATTCAATACAGGACAAGGGTTTTAGGACACGAGCCTACCGGAAGCGGACTCGCGATACGCCCCGGCCAAGGACGGGTTCAGTTCTAAGCGGACCGCGACGTACGCGGAAGTTAGCTAACTTAAGGAGACTGTAATGCCAACCTATGTTCGTACCGATAAGTGCGACGGATGCAAAGGTCAGGACAAGACCGCCTGCATGTACATCTGCCCGCACGATCTGATGAAGCTGGACAAGGACGGTTCTGAAACCGGCCATGCCATGCGCGCATTCAACCAGGAACCCGAGCAGTGCTGGGAATGTTATTCCTGCGTGAAGATTTGTCCGCAGCAGGCGATCGAATGTCGCCACTATGCTGACGTTGTGCCGCTGGGTGGCATGGTGCAGCCGCTGCGCGGTTCCGACTCCATCATGTGGACCATCAAGTTCCGCAATGGCGTGCTGAAGCGTTTCAAATTCCCGATCCGCACCACGCCCGAAGGCTCGATCGATCCTTACGGCAACAAGCCCATGCCCAAGATGGCCGACATCGAAACCACGGGATCCTTTACCCGCGACATGATGGGCGGTTACCGCGCTGGCAACCCTGCCGAACTGATTCGTAAGTAATCCAGAATTAATTGAAAGAGGTGTGAAATGGCTGGAGAATTTGGTAATCCCGAAGTTATCCAGGAGGAAGTCGACATCCTCCTGATTGGCGGTGGCATGGCATGCTGCGGCGCTGGTTACGAAGTCATGCGCTGGGCAGATGCTGCCAAAGCTGAAACAGGCATCGACCTGAAGATCAAGCTGGTCGACAAAGCCGCGATGGACCGTTCCGGCGCTGTTGCGCAGGGTCTGTCCGCAATCAACACCTACATCGGCTCCGAGCAGGACCCCGCCGACTACGCCCGCATGGTCTCCAACGACCTGATGGGCATCACCCGCGACGACCTGGCCTATGACCTAGGCCGAAACGTGGATGATTCCGTGCACTTGTTCGAAGAATGGGGCCTGCCGATCTGGAAAACCGACGAAAACGGCGAGCGTCATGACGGCGCCCAAGGACTGCCCGCTCTGAAGGACGGCGGCAAGCCCGTGCGTTCCGGCAAATGGCAGATCATGATCAACGGCGAATCCTACAAATGGATCGTTGCTGAAGCCACCAAGAAGGCACTCGGCATGGATCGCATCGAAGAGCGCATCTTCATCGTCAAGCTGGTCAACGACAAGAACGACCCGCAGCGCATCGCGGGTGCTGTCGGTTTCTCGACCCGCGACCACAAGGTTGTCGTATACAAAGCCAAAGCGATTCTGCTGGCTGCGGGTGGTTGCGTGAACATCTTCCGTCCACGCTCCGTCGGTGAAGGCACCGGCCGCGCCTGGTACCCGGTGTGGAACGCCGGTTCGACCTACGCGATGGCTGCCGAAGCTGGCGCCGAGCTGACCATGATGGAAAACCGCTTCGTGCCCGCCCGCTTCAAGGATGGCTACGGCCCGGTCGGCGCCTGGTTTCTGCTGTTCAAGGCGCAAGCTGTCAACGCCTACGGCGAAGTCTACATGGTGAAGAACAAGGAACTGCTGAACGACTACCCCCCCTACGGGCAGGCAGCCGTTCCCGCATCGTGTCTGCGTAACCACCTGATGCTGAAGGAAATGAAGGAAGGCCGCGGCCCCATTTACATGGACACCGTGACCGCTTTGGCAAAACTGCGTGAAACGCTGACCCCGCGCGAAGTGAAGCACCTGGAAGCTGAAGCCTGGGAAGACTTCCTCGACATGTGCGTCGGCCAGTGCGGCATCTGGGTGGGCGAGAACATCGAGCCGGAGAAGAAAAACTCCGAACTGATGCCGACCGAGCCCTACCTGCTGGGTAGCCACTCCGGTTGTTGCGGTATCTGGGTGTCGGGTCCGACCGATCTGGGCGCACCGACTTCCGAAGATCACGCTGACGCTGCCAAGATTCCGGCTCACCTGCCCAAGGGCTGGAGTTGGGGCTACCGCTCGATGACCACGGTCAAGGGTCTGTTCACTGCCGGCGACGGCGTGGGCGCATCCGGCCACAAGTTCTCCTCCGGCTCGCACGCCGAAGGCCGCATGTGCGCCAAGTCCATGGTCAAGTACTGCATCGACAACAAGGACATGAAGCCCGAACTCGACACCTCCGTCGAGCAGCTGGTGGAAGACATCTACAAGCCGGTGCGTACCTTCCTCGAGCACAAGGACTACACCACGGCGATCGACGTCAACCCCAACTACATCACGCCCAAGATGCTGCAGTTCCGTCTGCAGAAGATCATGGACGAGTATGTTGCTGGCGTCGCCACCTACTACACGACCAACGCAAACATGCTGGGCGTGGCAGAGGACAAGCTGAACATGCTGAAGGAAGACGCAGAGAAAATGCGTGCGAAAGACCTGCACGAACTGCTCCGCGCCTGGGAAAACTACCACCGCATCCTGACGGCGGAAGCCCACATGAAGCACATCCAGTTCCGCGAAGAAAGCCGTTACCCCGGCTTCTACTACCGCATGGACAAGAACTTTGTCGATGAAGAAAACTGGCATTGTTTCGTGAACTCGGTCTACGACAAGAACTCCAAACAGTGGAACTGCTTCAAGCGTGCCCACGTGGATCTGGTCGATAAATCCAAGCTGTTCAAGCCCGCTGCGCACTAATCCGCGCACGCAGCATGCAGACGGGCACCTTCGGGTGTCCGTTTTTTTTCCGGCCGGCAAAACAGCATGGCTGACAAGGTTTAGCATCTAGCCGAAAGCGCGTAACCTCGCGTTTTCGTGTGTGTGTTGAATTAGGGGTTAACCCCGAAAGAAGGCTGAAATGAACGAAAATGAATTCAAAGACCTGATCGACGACTCCCCTTTCGCGGGCAGCCCGGTCAAACCCATCATGCTGGCAGAAAACGCGTCGCTGCAATTCCGTTGCCACCGCAACGTCAAATGCTGGAACGCCTGCTGCAGCAACATCGATATTCCCCTCACCCCCTACGATGTGCTGCGCCTGAAAAAGCGCCTGGACATGTCATCGGGTGACTTCCTCAAGCAGTACTCGATCCCGTTCGAGATGGACAAGGAAGGTATGCCCGGCATCAAGCTGAATCCGGTCGAAGGCGGCACCGCGTGCCAGTTCATGACGCCCGAGGGATGCGGCGTCTACGAGGATCGCCCCACCGCCTGCCGTTACTACCCGGTCGCGCTGCTGACCATGCGCCGCTCAGACGAATACGTCGATCGCAGCGCCTACGCCCTGGTGCGGGAGTCGCACTGTCTAGGTCACTTTGAAGACAAGACCCAGACCATCGAGCAATACCGTGCCGAACAGGGCGTAGTCGAATATGACCAGAAGGCGCACGCCTGGCGTCAATTGGTGGTCAAGCGCAAATCGGCCGGCCCCACTATCGGCAAGCCTTCGCCAGTATCCAACCAGCTGTTCTTCATGGCGAGCTACGACATGGATCGTTTCCGCGCCTTTGTCATGAGTCCGAGCTTCAACGACACCTACGATATCCCGGTCGAAATCATGGCGACGCTCATCGCCGATGACGAAGCCCTGCTTGACTTTGGCCTGAATTTTTTGCGCCACACCCTGTTCGGTGAAGAGTTCGTCAAACAGCATCCGGGTGCCTACGAAAAACGTGTAGCGCGCCGCCGCGCCCTGGCCGAGCAAAACCCGGAAGCCGAGTTCGAGCAAAAAATGGCGCGCGAGGACGACAGATATTCGAGCGATCACTAAGCATGCGAAGCGCGATCATGATGAGCTGCGTTGCATTGCTCATGGCAACCAGTGTGCAGGCCGCCACGCTTAACAAATGCATCGATGCGCATGGACAGGTCACGTATTCCAACCTCCCCTGTCTCAATGCACGCGAAGCCCGGGCGGTGGAAATCGATCCGGCACCCCGGCCCGATCCGGTCAAACCGCCCGTGGCCAAGTCCTCTCCTGTGCATGTGGCACCGATGAAATCCTTGCCGTCCGCACCCGTCTCTGTCCCCCAGGTCAACACGCACCCCGTCATCGGCAAGCCCGTCAAGCCAGCCACCGCCAGCCAATGCGACAGCCTGACTGACAAACTCGGAACGGTGCTGGACAAAATGGATCAAGCGCGCCGCAAGGGGTACACACAGGAGCAAATGAACAAATGGAACCAGGAAATCGAAGCCCTCGAAACTAAAAAACAGCGATCCGGCTGCTTTTAATGGATCCCATCATGAACGCACGCACCCTCGACCCCGCCCATCACCTGATCGAAAAAGAGCCGTACTACGAAGCGGTCGGCGACGAGATCCAGCTGTTCGAAGCAGCCTATCGTCAGCAAATACCGGTGTTGCTGAAAGGTCCCACCGGCTGCGGCAAGACGCGTTTCATGGAACACATGGCATGGCGACTCAAGCGCCCGCTTATCACTGTATCGTGCCACGACGACCTCACCGCCTCCGATCTGGTCGGCCGTTATCTGGTCAAAGGCGGCGAGACTGTGTGGGTCGACGGCCCACTCACTCGCGCGGTGCGCTGCGGCGGCATCTGCTATCTCGATGAAATCGTCGAAGCGCGCAAGGACACCATGGTGGTGATCCATCCACTGGCAGACGACCGCCGCAATCTGCCAATGGAAAAACTCGGCCAGGTCGTCGAAGCGCCGCCCGAGTTCTGCATGGCGATTTCCTACAATCCCGGCTACCAAAGCGTGCTCAAGGACTTGAAGCAGTCCACCCGGCAACGCTTCGTCGCGCTCGAATTCGATTACCCCCATGCCGCACTCGAACGCCGCATCGTCGCCACCGAGTCCGGCGTGTCCGACAGCATCGCCGACAACCTCGTGCGCTTTGCGCAGATGACGCGCAACCTCAAGGGCAGCGGGCTGGAAGAAGGCGCGTCCACCCGCTTGCTGGTGCACGCCGGTAAGCTCATTGCCGATGGGGTTTCCCCGATATCGGCGTGCAAGGCGGCAGTAGCGCAAGCAGTAACCGACGACGCAGATATGCTGAAAGCCATTCAGGAACTGTCCTCATCAATTTTCTAGCCACGGAATCGTGACTCAGAGAGAAATACTGGCAAAAACAACCGGTCGAAATCAACTCAACATGGCACACAACACAACCGCATTGCTCCGAGAAGCGGATGCTCTAATGGAAAAAGGCATGTTGCAACAAGCAACTGCCATTTATTCACAGATATGCATAGACGATCCGAAAGCCTCAGATGCTTGGCTTATGTTGGGCATGATTTATGGCGATTCTGGAAATTTCAGTGAGTCGATTAGACATCTGAGTAAATGTCTGGAAATTGAACCCAAGACACTTGATGCACATTATTCGCTGGCTCGCATTTATCTACTCCTTAAGAACGACGAGAAAGCTTACATCCACACTGTACAGGCCACCCGTGACGAGGCTTACACTGAAGCTTGGCTGCTTCGCGCGGTCCTGAGCGCGAAGCGAGGCGAACATAGTGAATCTGAACTCTGTGCTACCAAAGTCATTCAGCAAGCCCCACAAAATATCGAAGGGTATGTGAATCTGGCACATGCTCAAATTGAATTGCAAAAATTAACAGAAGCGAGAAAAACGCTGGAAATCGCGCTACGCATCACCCCAGATAGAACTGACGCGATCCACATGCACGCGCATGTCTGTGAACAGTTGGGGGCAATACCCGAGGCCGAAGCCTCATATAAAAAGCTGATCAATATTCATGGCATGGAGCATATCGGACATCTCGGCGTTTCAAAGGCTCGGATGAATAATGGCGATTCTGCTGATGCCGAATCCCACGTACAGTCTGCACTGAAATTCAAGCCTGACTATGCTGACGCACTTTTTTATTACGGAGGGATGCTGCACTTGGTGGGACGTCTTGAGGAAGCACTGCCACTCTATGACAAGGCTGCGAACTTGACGCCTGAAAACGCACTCATCCTTGAGCGTTATGCCGATGTGAAGCAAGAACTTGGAAATCTCAAAGAGTCTATTGAGCTTTATGATCGATCACTGCGAATCAAGGAATCTGTTTCTGTACTAATAAAAAAAGCCATCGTGATGCCAGTGATCATGGAGTCCAACGATCAAATCGGACATTATCGTCACTCCCTACTGGAAAATATCGGCCTTATACGGGAGCGAAAGTTACATATATCAAACCCCGCAGCCAGCATCGGCAAGCTTCCTTTTTATACGGTTTACCATGGACTCAACGATCTTGAGATTAACCGGTCGCTTGCAGATTTTTATCTGGAATGCGCCCCTGAGCTTAGTTACATCGCGAGTCATGTTGACGCAAACAGAGCCAACAAAAGCAAAATCGTAGTCGGTTTCATTTCGAGGTTTTTTTGCACGCACACGATTGGTCAAGTAATGCGGGGCATCATCAAGCACCTCTCACGTGAGCAATTCGAGGTGGTATTGCTCACCTTCCCTTACCGTGATGATTCTCTGGCCGCAGAAATTAATGCCAGTGCAGACCGTGTGGTTTTCCTGCCGAGCGATTGGCAGAAGGCTCATGAGTTAATTGCAAGCCAAAAGCTAGACATATTGTTCTACACGGACATCGGCATGGAGCCGTACACTTATTTTCTGGCTTATTCACGACTGGCGCCCGTTCAATGCACAACGTGGGGACACGCCGTGACGACCGGTATTCCGAATATCGACTACTACCTTACTTGCGATACTTTCGAACCCCGAGATGCCGAATCACACTACAGCGAACAACTCGTTCGCCTGAGCGCTGCGCCAACGTTTTATCCGAAGCCAAATCAAACTCATACAGACGGCAATCAGGCACTACCCGCTTGGGATAAAAAGAAAAATACTTACCTTTGCCCACAAGTGTTATTTAAATTCCACCCTGATTTCGATGAGATGTTGGGTGGAATCCTGCGAGAAGATCCAGATGGTGAAATCATTCTGCTGGAATGTCGCCATCAGTCCTGGCTCAATTTACTAATGAATCGTCTAAACAAGTCTCTGCCTGATGTCGCAGAAAGGATCAGAGTCCTCCCCTACCCGGGTCCGACTGGTTATCTGAAAATGATTGAAACATGCGATGTCATGTTGGACACCTATCACTATGGGGGGGGCAGCACCTCCCTGCAAGGTTTGGGGCTTGGGACGCCTATCGTGACACTTCCTGGTAATTTCCAGCGCGGAAGGCATACCTACTCGTACTATTCGGCCATGGGGATGTCGAATTGTGTAGCGAAAAACAAAGAAGACTATATAAAACTGGCCGTAAATATTGGTAAGGATAAGGATTACAGGATGGCTCTCACGGAGAAGATTAAAGATCGAAGTGAAGTATTATTTTCTGATACTCGTGTCATCCAAGAACTGGAGAATTTCTTCATCAAAAGCATCAATTCGTTAAGCTGAGCAAACGGTAGCCACCCCTCTGTCCCATGGCACAAAGCCCGCTCACTGCCGGCGAAATGGAGGCGAGCCTCCACGTCTGGCTCGACACCGAGTTCACGTATTACAAGGTCGACCAACTCGCACACGAACTGGTGCAACTCGCGCGCGAGGAACAGGACTTCATTCTCGGCTGGATCCGCCGCATCGCGTCCACTCACATTACGCTCGCCTGGCAGTTCGGCCGCCGCGCGCCCGCGCTGCTCCCGCATATGGAACTGCGCCTGCTCGAAGCCTGGGCGCTGCATACCTGCGACGTATTCGACCGTACAGGCCTGCAAAATGCGCTGCGGGTCATGGAGCAGGTGGACAGTTTCGACGCGGCTCAACACCAGAATGACTCGGCGGGTGCCCTGTTTGAAGAAATTGCGCCCGTGCTGGGCAATTTTGTCTGCGGACTATCGGGACGGCGCTTGCGCATCGAGCAAGGTGACGCCGCGTGGACCGACGGCGAACGCATCGTGCTGCCGCCGCTGATCGCCGCCCGGCCCGACCATGCGGACAATTTTCAGCTCGCCAAAATCACAGTGGCGCTGTTGTGGGCGCAAACCCGGTTCGGCACGCTCCGCATCGACCCTGTCGCTGCCGCTGCCAGCTATCCCGATCCCGAGCGCGCGCTGACCCATTTATATGCACTGGAAGTATTGCGTTTATCTGCGCGTATTGCGCGCGAACTGCCGGGCTTGCATCGTGAGATGCAACGCTTGCGCAGCCTGCTGGATGCGCCGCTGTCACCCGCCTGGCAAACGTTCGCCAGCCAGCTTGCGGCTCCCGATGCCACGCTGGACGACAGTCTCGCGCTGCTCGGCGCAGCCTATGCCGAAGCCGGCTGTCCGCACTTTTCGGACCAGGGCTGCCTGCGGCCCGACGCTATCACCGCCGCACGCGCCGCACGGCTAGAAAAGGAAAAAGCGCGCCTGCGCATCAAGCTCGCCGACATGCTGGAGGAGCATCAGGCGGCTCAATCCGAATCCAGGCCCGCGCCCGAAACGCCCCCTGAGTTCGAGGTCACGACCCAAGACGAAAATGGTCAGCTCGACTTCGAAATCACCCTCGACGATGCGCCCATCGCACCGCCAGAAGGGGTCAAGCAACTGCTCACATCGATTTATCTCGATTTCGGCGACATCCCGCCGGAATACCTCACCCCTGCAGGCGAAGGCGAATACGATGCTAGCCAGGTGTTTGACCAGCCCGAAGACCCCGACGCCGTGTGGCAGGGCACCTATCACGAAAAAGGCGCAACGCTTTATCCGGAGTGGGATCACGGCCGCCAGCATTACCGCAAGAACTGGTGCGTGATGCGCGAAAAGAATGTCACGCCGGTATACGACACCTTCTATCGCGAGACACTGGACAAACACGCGGGGGTGGTCAGGCATCTACGCAAGAAATTCGAGGCGCTGCGCGACGAAAACCGGCTCGACAAGCGACAAACCCAGGGTGACGAAATCGACCTCGATGCCCTGATCGAAGCACTGGCCGATGCCCGCGATGGCCGTGAAATGAGCGATCGCCTGTTCCAGCGCATGCACCGTGCCGAACGCAACATCGCAGTGGCTTTTCTGGTGGACATGAGCGGCTCGACCAAGGGCTGGATCAACGAAGCCGAGCGCGAAGCCCTGATCCTGCTGTGCGAAGCGCTGGAGTTGCTAGGCGACCGCTACGCGATCTACGGTTTTTCCGGCACCACGCGAAAACGCTGCGAACTGTTCCGCATCAAGACTTTTGACGACACCTACAACGACGAAGTGAAAGCACGCATCTCCGGCATCCACCCGCAGGAGTACACGCGCATGGGGTTTGCGTTACGCCACATGACCAAACTGCTGAATCTGGTTGAAGCAAAGACACGTGTGCTAATCACTCTGTCGGATGGCCGGCCGGATGATTACTTTGACGTCTATCGGGGCGCATACGGCGTGGAGGACACCCGCATGGCGCTTCTTGAAGCCGTGCGCACCGGCATTCACCCCTTCTGCATCACGCTCGATCGCGATGCACGTGACTACCTGCCACACATGTACGGTTCGGCACGTTACGTCATCCTGGATGACGTGCGACAATTACCGGTCAAAGTCACCGACATTTACCGCCGCATCACGACTTAAGCCCGAACGACATGAGCCTCGACGAACTGAAACCAGGGTATTTTTACAGCAACGGCGCCTACGGCCGCACATGGGGGGTGCGTCAGCTCGCGGAAATCGCGCACGATGCCGAAAGCGGCGAAACGGTTTATCACTTCAAGGGCGTGGCAGGCGTCTGCCGCCGCAAGAAAGGGCATTGCACCCCGCTTGAATTCGCCCGCTGGGCGCGTTACCAGGTTGCGCTGCAGGAGAACGACTGGAAGCGCATCGGCGGTGAGCCCCTACCAGCCGACGACCAGGTCACTTCCTGACCCCGTGCTTTAATCAGCGGGCGCAGGGGTAACGGCCTCGGGTTCCTCCGCAGCGCGCGGAGCCTGGGCACCAAGGTAATCCATGAGTGCGTAAGTCAGTGCCGTGCATCCTGTGCCTTCCAGCGCCGAAATCGCGAATACCGGCCCCGACCACTCGTAATCCTTGATGAACTGCGCGACCACCGTCTCGCGTTCGGCCTCGTCCACCATGTCAATCTTGTTCAACACCAGCCAACGCGGTTTTTCGTAGAGTTGCTGATCGTATTTGCGCAGCTCTTCAACGATGGCGCGCGCCTCGTGCACAGGATCGCCTTCTTCCCAGCGCGGCGAAATATCGACGAGGTGCAGCAGCACCCGAGTCCGCTGCAGGTGCCGCAAAAACTGGTGGCCCAGCCCCGCGCCTTCGGCGGCGCCTTCAATCAAGCCAGGAATATCGGCAATAACGAAACTGCGTTCGCTATCCACCCGCACCACGCCGAGATTCGGCGCGAGCGTGGTAAACGGATAATCTGCGACTTTGGGGCGCGCAGCTGATACCGCACGGATGAAGGTCGACTTACCCGCATTCGGCATACCCAGCAAGCCCACGTCCGCCAACACCTTCAGCTCCAGCGCCAGTTCCCATTCTTCGCCCAGCTCACCCAAGGTGTGCTGGCGCGGTGCGCGGTTGGTGCTGGACTTGAAATGCTGATTGCCCAGCCCGCCCTTGCCCCCTTTGGCCAGGCAAATCTTCTGGCCGTTGACGGCCAGGTCAGCCACCACTTCACCGCTGTTGATGTCGGTGAATACCGTGCCGACCGGTACACGCACGGTCAGGTCTTCGCCGCCTTTTCCATAGCATTGTGCACCGCGCCCGCTTTCGCCTTTCTGCGCCTTGAAAATCCGGGTATAGCGAAACTCGACCAGGGTATTGATATTGCAGTCGGCCACAACGAACACGCTGCCCCCACGTCCGCCATCGCCGCCATCCGGCCCGCCGTTCGGGATGAACTTTTCACGGCGAAACGAGGCGCTGCCATCGCCGCCCTTGCCGGCCATCACCTGAATTTTTGCTTCGTCGATGAATTTCATATTGGAGTGATCCTAATCAACATTACCCCGCACAAACAAAAAAGCCCCATCCGGCGGACAGGGCTTTTCTGGCGACCGAATCGGCCCCGGCTCGAATTAAGCGACCAGCGGCTCGATTCGTACCATGCGGCGACGGGCTGCGCCCTTGACCTCAAACTTCACGGTCCCTTCAGCCTTGGCAAACAGGGTGTGATCCTTGCCAATACCGACGTTATCGCCGGGGTGGAACTGCGTACCGCGCTGACGCACGATAATGTTTCCAGCCAGAACAAACTCACCGCCGTAGCATTTCACGCCCAGACGTTTCGATTCCGAATCACGGCCGTTACGCGAACTACCGCCTGCTTTCTTGTGTGCCATTTATCTGCTCCTTATGCGGTAATGCCGCCGATTAGCACTTCAGTGAAGTACTGACGATGGCCCTGGCTCTTGCGATAATGCTTGCGACGACGCATCTTGAAAATCTTGATCTTGTCTCCGCGTGCCTGGTTCAGGACCGTGGCAATCACTGTGGCTCCGCGCAGCATCGGCGCACCCACTTTGATGTCGGCACCATCGCCCACCATCAACACTTGGTCGAAGGTGATTTCGCTGCCGATGTCGGCCTCGAGCTTTTCAATTTTAAGTTTGTCGCCAGCGCACACGCGATATTGCTTGCCGCCGGTTTTGATGACTGCGTACATGGGGGTCTCCAACCGTTACGAACCCGGGAAAGCGCGAGATTTTAGCGGCGAACCCAAAGTAAGTCAAACGCTTCGACAAGTCTTTATCAAGGCAGGCTGCTGTGAAAAAGCCAGGCCAGACTGATACCATTGCGGGATTGTCCTAATAACAAGCTTGAATAGCCCAAATCGTGTCTCTGGAGAGCCTGCAATCCTATCTGGCCGACGACATGCATGCCGTCGATCATGTCATCCGCCAAAGTCTGTACTCCGACGTGGCGCTCATTCGCCAGGTGTCCGAGTACATCATCAATAGTGGCGGCAAGCGGATGCGCCCGGCGCTGGTTCTGTTGTCTGCCGGCTGTTTCAACTATTCGGGCAACGCCCATCACACCCTCGCGGCCGTGGTTGAATTCATCCACACGGCCACCCTGCTGCACGACGACGTGGTGGACGAATCCGAATTGCGCCGCGGCCGCGAAACCGCCAACGCCCTGTTCGGCAATGCCGCCAGCGTCCTGGTTGGCGACTTTCTCTATTCACGCGCGTTTCAGATGATGGTTGCGGTCGACAACATGGAAATCATGCGCATCCTGTCCGACGCCACCAACACCATTGCTGAAGGCGAAGTGCTGCAGCTGCTCAATTGTCACGACCCCGATATTGACGAAGACAATTACCTGCGCGTGATTCGCTACAAGACGGCCAAGCTGTTCGAGGCTGCCGGCCGTCTCGGTGCCGTCATCAGCGGCGGCACCGAAGAGCAGAAAGACGCGCTGGCGCGTTACGGCATGCATCTCGGTACCGCATTCCAGCTGATCGACGACGTGCTGGATTATTCGGGCGATTTTCTCAAAACCGGCAAAAACATCGGCGACGACCTGGCCGAAGGCAAGCCCACCCTGCCCTTGCTTTATGCAATGAAGCACGGCACGCCGGAGCAGGCCGCCAGCATTCGCCATGCCATCGAACACGGCGGCCTCACCGAATTCCAGAGCGTACTGGCCGCCATCAAGGACACGCAGGCCCTGCAATACACCCGCGACGCTGCACAACGTGAAGCTCAGGCTGCCAACGCAGCAATTTCTGTCCTGCCCGATTCAAATTCCAAGTCAGCTTTGCTACAATTAGCGGCTTTCGCGGTTGACCGTAGTTTTTAACCGCGTTGTTTGTGTAGTTCCCGTTAGTCTGTCAAACAAGGTGTACGGATCACATCCGGCACCGCCATCTGCCTCGGGGCGTAGCTCAGCCTGGTAGAGTACTGCGTTCGGGACGCAGGAGTCGGAGGTTCGAATCCTCTCGCCCCGACCACTTTCCTTCAGCAAATTCAGACCGTCCTTTCTGCCGGGTTTGCATACACTTGATGCAATGCCTGATGCGCCTTTCGTCGCACGTGCGCGTGATGCATCCGCCCGGCGCCCTGAATACCCCCTCGCAAGGCTTCAACTTGATTTTTCGCGATGAATCCTGGGTTTGACGAGCCTGAACCTGCCCATCTCAAGCAACACGTTTGGCAGGGAATGGCAGCCATTCCAGAGCTTGAAGTTAGGCGATAATTCCCGGTTGTTGCTCTCCCCGGCTTGCTGCCCCGTCCCGCCAGGCTCATCATGATTCCCGACCGCCTTGCCTTCATCGACCTCGAAACCACCGGTGCCAACCTGGCAGAGGATCGCATCACCGAGATCGGCATCGTCGAGGTCGATGGCGACACGGTGACCCGCTGGAATACCCTGGTCAATCCGCAGCGCAGCATCCCCGAGTTCATTCAGCACATGACCGGCATCAGCAATGAGATGGTCGCCGACGCGCCGACCTTCGACGAGATCGCTGCCGAGCTTGGCCAGCGCCTGCAGGGCCGCCTGTTCATTGCCCACAACGCGCGCTTCGACTACGGCTTTGTCCGCCATGCTTTCCAGCGCCTGGGCCAGCGTTTCCAGGCTGACGTGCTGTGCACGGTGAAGCTGTCGCGGCGCCTGTTTCCGGCACATTACAAGCACAACCTCGACAGCCTGATTGAACGCCATGGTCTTGTGGTCGCCGGGCGCCACCGCGCCTTGGCCGATGCCGAACTGATCTGGCAGTTCTGGCAAACCGTCGGCCGCGAAGTGGATGCCGGGCGTATCGGCGAGGCGGTGCAACATCAGCTGCAGCGCCCAAGCCTGCCGCCCCAGCTGCCGCCGGATTGCCTCGACGATCTGCCGGAAGCCCCCGGGGTGTATGTGTTTTATGGCGAGAACGACGCCCCGCTCTATGTGGGCAAGAGCCTCAATCTGCGCCAGCGCGTGCTGTCACATTTTGCGGCTGGCACGCGGGACGCGCGGGAGCGGCGCATCGCCCAGGAAATCCGCCGCCTCGACTGGCAGGAGACGGTTGGCGAACTGGGCGCCCTGCTGCTCGAGTCGCGTTGGGTCAAGCAACATCAGCCCGTGCACAACCGGCAGCCGCGGCGCGTGGCTGAGCTCTGTGCCTGGCAACTCGAAGAAGTCGCGCCGGGAGATTTCCGCCCGCGCCTGGTGACTGGCGCCGAAGCCGACCCCGGCCACAACAGCGCGCTCTACGGCCTCTTCGCCACCCGGCGCGAGGCCACACTCGCCCTGCGCAAGATCAGCGAGGCGCACCAGCTTTGTCCGGCCATCGTCGGGCTGGAAAATACCAGCCAGCCGGGGCGTCCCTGCTTGTCCTTCCAGCTACACCAGTGCAAAGGCGCCTGCGTCGGCAGGGAGTCCATCAGCATCCACAGCGCGCGCCTGATGAGCGCGCTCGCCCGGCTCAAGATCGCCACCTGGCCCTACCCGGGCCCGGTCGGCATTGTCGAGCGCAATGCCTTCCTCGACCGCGAAGCGGTGCATCTGGTCGACGCCTGGCGCCACCTCGGTACCGCCCGTTCGGAATCCGAATTGGCGGAATTGTTGCAGGCACCGGCCGATGCGCCATTCGATCTGGACACCTACAAACTGCTCAAAGCGCAACTGGCCAAGCGCGGGAACACCGTGCGCACGTTCACAAGACCCTGAGTTCAAACGCGAGCCCGCGCGGTCAAAAGCCCCGCCTTGGCCGTCTGTACAATTCGCCGGGTCCCCCTTTCAGCTGAACCCGATGGCACACATCATTCCCGAAGGCTGGCAGGCGCTGCAGGCCACAGGTGCGGCGCAACGCGAGATCGAGACCCTGTCGCAGCTCGCCGCATCCCTGCCCGACAGCTACACCCTTTATCACGGCGTGCACTGGACGCGCGTCAACCAGGGCCACGCGCTGGTGGGCGAGATCGACTTCGCCATCGTCAACCCGGCGGGCAACCTGCTGCTGATCGAACAGAAATCGGGGTTTCTGGGCGAAACGCCGGAGGGGCTGGTCAAGCAGTACGACAAGACGGAAAAGCGTGTGCCGGCGCAGATGGCCCGTTCCGCCGAGGCGTTGCGCGCCCGCCTCAACCAATACTGTACAGGGAACACGCCCACGCTCGACAGCCTGCTCTACTGCCCTGACTACCAGGTCAAACAGCCCGGCACCGCAGGGATTGACCCCGCCCGCATCATCGATGCCGGCAAGCGCGAGCATCTGGCCCGCATCATCCGCACCCTGCTGCCGGACGATGCACCCGCCACGCCGCTCGCCGATGAGGTCCATCGCTTCCTGCGCAACGAATTACGCCTGGTGGCCGACGTCGCGACGGTGGCCGGCCAGGCACGCACGCTCTACACCCGGCTCTCGGGCGGCCTGGCCGAATGGGCGCGCTGCATCGAGTGCGAGCCATTCCGGCTGCATGTGATCGGCACTGCGGGCTCCGGCAAGACCCAGCTCGCGCTCAACGTGCTGCAGGACGCTGTGGCGGCCGGCAGGCGCTCGCTCTACGTTTGCTACAACCGCCCGCTGGCCGACCATGTTGCGCGGATTGCCCCAGCAGGATCGACGGTCGCCACCTATCACCAATTGTGTGATCGCATCCTGCGCGCAGGCGGTGCGGTACCCGACTTCTCCCGGCCGGGCGCATTCCAGATGCTGGAAGCCTTCATGGCCGGCTACCGGCCTGATGCCGACGGGCAGTTCGACGAGATCATCATCGACGAAGGCCAGGACTTCCAGCCCGCCTGGCACGATGCCCTGCTCAACCTGCTGAAGCCCAACGGCCGCATCTGGTGGCTGGAAGATCCGATGCAGAACCTCTACGGCCGGCCACCGGTCGCATTGCCCGGCTGGGTCGTTCTGCGCGCGCAGACCAACTACCGCACCCCACGCGATATCCTGGCCACGCTGCAACGTCTGGTCGGGCCGCAGCAGCCCATCGAATCCGGTAGTCCGCTCGACGGTTCCGACGTGGAAATCCTCACCTACTCTGGCCACGCCGACCTGATGGACAAGACCAAGACCGCCATCACCCGCGGCCTCGGTGCCGGCTTCAAAAAGGACATGATGGCCGTGGTCACCTTCCGCGGCCGCGAACACTCCCGCTTCACATCGCTCGACCGGCTGGGGCCGCACGCCATCAAGGCCTTTACCGGGCAGTACGATCTGCTC
>MGZO01000094.1:9190-14003 GCA_001802655.1 Hydrogenophilales bacterium RIFOXYD1_FULL_62_11 | reverse complement strand
TGGGCGATCTGTTCATCGAGTCGGTTCACCGTTTCAAGGGTCAGTCCGCGCCGTGCATCGTCTTCACCGAAATCGATTTCGAGGAGCTCGACGAAGCAGCGCTGCGCAAGCTGTTTGTGGGGATGACGCGGGCGACGATGAAGCTGGTGATGGTGGTGTCGGAGCGGGCGGCGCAGACCCTGATGAGCCGGCTCAACGACTCGCCTGCAACCACCCCGGCGCCTTGAAAGCAGCGCCAACCGTGCGCCTCAAGCCCCGTTTCCGCCTGGCGTCTGCCCGCTCAGGCGCCCAGCCGGTGTGACCGATAAGCCGCTCCGCCGATGGCGGTCTCGGCAACCTCCAGCAAGTGCGCGTGGTGCGTCAGAAACAGCACCTGGGTTCGCTGCGACAAATCGGCCAGCACCTTGAAGGTGGCGGCTGCGGCCTCATCGTCGAACTGGATCAGGATGTCGTCGACAATCACCGGCAAAGGCTCGCCCTTGTCGATGTGGCCTTCGATGGCGGCCAGCCGCAAGGCCAGAAAAAGCTGATCACGGCGACCGGTGCTCAATTGTTCCATGCCCAGTCGCTCCCCATCGGCGCGCACCGCCTTGAGGATTTGCAGCTGTTCGTCATAGTCGATGACGACGCCGCTGTAGCGTCCCCCGGTGAGGATCGCAAACCGCTGCGACGCCCGTTCGACAAGCGGCCCCTGATTGCGCTTCTGGTACGTGTCGATGACCTGTGCAAGCACGGCGGAGGCGATTCGCGATGCGGCATATTCGGCCCCCAGTTCGCCGATCCGCGCAGCCCGTTCGGCCGTTGTTTGCTGGGCGTCGGCGGCCGCTGCGGAGCCGTCCATCTGCTCGAATGCCTGGCGTGCAGCGAGATAAGCCTCATGCCGTTCCTGAATCCGCACAGCATTCTGTTCAACGTGCTGCGCGTTCTGAGCGAGCGCCGCTGCTATGGCGTCGGGATCCTGACCCCTGGCCTGCTTGAGGGCATCGGCCAGCGACAGGCCGGAAGACTTGACCAGCCGGTCTTCGATATCGCGGATTTCCGTCTCCAGCGCCGTCCGTTGCGCGCTTTGCATTTCGACCCGCTCGAGGCTTTTGAGCGTCATGCAGCCCGCCTGGCGCAGCAGTGCATCGATGACGGCTACTGCGCGCGCTGCAGTCTGGCGGGCTGCCTCGATCGCCCTGCGGTCATCTTCGACCTGCTCGGCCAGCGTGTGCTTTTTCTCCTGCTGCGCGCGGGCCAGGATCAGTTCGCGATAGAGCTCCCCCGCGAGCGCATCGTGGCTGCGACCATCGCCGGGAAGCGGCTGACCCGTTACGCGCTGCCAGGTTTTTTCCAGACGTAACTGATAGTCATCGATCTGCACCCGGGCATGGCTCTGTTCGATCCGCAAGCGCGCCAGCGCCTCGTGTGCCTGCTTGAGTTGGGAAAACTGTTCAAGCCGGGCGGTGGCCTCTTCTTCGGTTGCGTCGCCCGCGAGGCGAATGGCTGCCATCGCGCCGGCCCACTGCGTCTTCCATGCGTCGAGCTCGACCCGGCTGGCGGATTCGGCCGCCTCGGCCTGTTTCAGTGCGGCTTCGGTGTTTGCGCGTTGCGCTTGTTTGAGTTGCCGCTCGGTCAGCTGCTCGGCATGGCGCCGGGCGAGACTGCGCGCCCGCGCCAGCGTCTCGGCAAGCCGCTCGGTGGGGGCAATGCCCGGCAGATCCATCAGACGGTAAATCTCGTCAAGCCGGGCGCGGACTGCCTGCGCCTGCGCGCGGCCCAGTTGAGCCTCACGCAGAATGGTCTGGTTGGCCGCACAGCGCTGCAGCAGCGTCTCCCGCCGGGCCATCCACTGCCCGGCCTCGATGATCTGCAACCCCGGCAAGCCATGCGTGGCCAGCAGCGCGGCCCAGCGCCGCTCGAGTGCGGCGTGCGCCTGTTGAACCGATGTCGCACGCGCTTTTGCCAGTTCGAGCGCAGCCTGCATCTGCGATTCGCGCACCCGGAATTCAGCGTAGCGGGCGGCGCGCTCGGCATCGGAAAACAGGCCGTCGGCAGCCAGGTCGGCGCGCAAGACCGCCTGTTCATAACGCTCGGCTGGCGGCGGCGCTTCCACCGCAGCGGGCTCACCCGGTGCCGGCATGAAATAGCGACGAATGCCCAGCCACAGGCTGTCGCGCCGCTTACGTTCGTCCGCAAGGGCTTCGCGCGTCGGCACCTCACCGCGAACTTCCAGCCCCCTGATTTCCGCCTGCAACGTGGCAAGGTCGTCCTCGATCTTTTCGATCGACTCGCGGACTGAACGGGCCAGGCGACGCGCTTCCTCGTCTTCCGTCTTGCAGGCCTGAACCTCGGCATCCAGCGGCACGGTTGTCCGCGCGGCAGCTTCCGCCGATGGCATTTTCAGGGTCAGAGCTTCGGTGTCGAGCTGTGCTGCCGTTGCGGCCACCTCGTCCTCGAGTTGTTGCGCCCGCCCTTCCGGATCGCCGAGGTCGGTGATCGAGTCGAGGTAGACACTCAAATTTCCGGCGTGATCGATTGGTCCAAGGCGGAGAATTTCAGCGTCGAGCTGCTCGATCCCAAGCGTTTTCTCGCTCAGGGTTTTGAGGCACGCCTGATGACTGGCCTTGAGCGTCGCGCCCGCCGTGATGAGGGCGCGTATCCTGGCCAGCCGGGTTGGATCCGGCAGCCATTGCAGGAAATCGTCTGGCCTGGCGTCGGCGGCGATCTGCTGCAGCACGGCAGTGAAATCGCCTTGCGCATTGTCGATGCCGGCCTCCAGCCTGGTGCATTGAATCCGCGCGTCGCGGTAGGCGGCGGTCGCATGATGAATCGCTTCGATCGATTCGGCATCAGCCAGCACGGCTTCGTTAAGCTCGATCGCTGCCAGCTCGGCCTGCCGATGCTGCAAGCGTTGCGTCGCACCCTGTTCGGCATCCAGCGCCTGGCTTTTTTGGGTGACGGCGGCGACCCGCTCGGCGGGCGCTGACGGCGGCAGCGCAGGCACGCTGATCCGTTCGGTGAGGCGCTGCTGCGCGAGATCGAGCGCGGCCACATCCGGCAGAATCGCCGCAAGCCGTTCCAGTCGGCGCGCTTCCATGTGACCCTGCGCCTGAGCCTCCCTGACGGCCTGATAGTCCTTGTCTGCCGTGTCCCTCGCCAACCGGGCCGCAGTCCATTCGGCAGGACGCACGGCGGCGTCTTTCGCCTGCTTGCGCGCTGCCTCGTATTCGGACAAGGCCTTGTTGATGGCCGGCGTGGAGGCACGGGGCTTGAACAGGTTGGCGGCTTCAAGATCGAGGGTTTTACGCAGGGCGCGGATCGTTGTGAGTCCGGTACCGGCTTCAAACAGGTTTTCGCCGGCATCATCCTTGCCTTGCGCCAGCGCCTCTCCCCCCTTCACCAGGGCCTCGTGGTCGAGGCTGAACATGGCACGGAAAAGTCCCTCGCTCAAGCCGCCCAGCCAGTCGAGCAGGGTGTCCTCCGGGACGCTGTCAGCCGCTTCCTCGCCGGTTGCCGGGTCATATTTGAGCAGGGTGTTTTTACGCCCTTTGCGACGCATGATGGCCAGCCGCTCGCCCGAGCGCGCGATCAGGGCAAGCCCGATGCGCAGCTTCTTGTCGTGCAGAAACGTGTCCTGTGATCCTTCCGGGATGCCGAACAACGCACCGTTGATGGCACGCCAGAGCGTGGTTTTGCCGGCTTCGTTCGGCCCGCAAAGAATGTGGAAATCGGCGGCGCCATCCAGCGTCAGGGTCTGGTTGGTGAAATGGCCGTATGCCTTGAGGTCGATCTGTTCGATTTTCACGCCACGTCCCCGGCAGCAAGGGCATCCAGCAGCCGTTCCCTGGCTTGCGCCAGCGCGTCAGCGAGCGCCTCGGGGGAATCCAGCGCCCAGGCGCTTTCGGCGCCGCGCAACTCCGGCGGAAGCTTTTGCCCCAGTTCGGTCAGCGCGGCGTCGGTCAGCGCCTTGCGGGCTGCCGGGTCCGTATCCAGCGATTCGAGGGAGCGGATCAGCAAACCGATCGGATCGTCGCGCTCGGCCAGGCGCACCAGATCGAGCGGCGCCGTCACCTTGATGCGTACTTTTTCGAGCCAGGCCATGCCGGCAGACGCTTCTCCGATCGAGGCGGCAAGCTGGGGCCGGATGGACGCCCGGTTCGACACGATGGCGTGATGCAGCGGCCCGCGTCCCGTCAGGGTCAGCCGCAGCGCGAGTGTGCGGTCTCCCGCTGCGGTTTGCGCCGCACGCACCTCAGCCTGCACGGCCGCATGCAACGCGTCTTCGGACGCCAGCCCGGCGATGTCGATGACAAAGTGATGCCAGCGGGCCACGTCGGTCGCAACGAATTCGACGCTGTGGATGCCCATGCCAGGCTCGGCCTCGACGACCATGCAGCCTTTCGCGCCCAGTTCACGGGCATGCCGGCCCTGGGTGTTGCCGGGAAAGACAATCCAGGGGGCCTCGCGGACGATCTCCCGGGTGTGGACGTGGCCAAGCGCCCAGTAGTCGTAACCCTTGCCGGCCAGACGGTCGGCTGTTGTCGGCGCATAGGGTTGATGCCCCTCGCGTCCTGACAGGGCGGTATGCAAAACGCCGATATTCAACAGCCCACCCAAGGCGGCCGGATACGCCGCGGACAGATCCGCCGTCACGGCCTCCGACGCAAAGCTCTGACCATGGATCGCCACGCCGAGCGACTCGATGACTTCGGTGGCCGGATGGTCGGCAGGAAAACTGAAAACGTTTTTCGGCAACGGCACCGACTTCGTCAATTTGCTGACGGCGTCGTGGTTGCCATAGCTCAGGAAGACGCGAATCTCCGCCTCGGCA
>MGZO01000094.1:1305-9168 GCA_001802655.1 Hydrogenophilales bacterium RIFOXYD1_FULL_62_11 | reverse complement strand
GCAACTGCGCCGCAAAGTAAAGTCCGGTATTGAAATCCGGCCAGTCGCCATCAAAAATGTCGCCAGCAATCAACACACAGTCGGCTGCGCGGTCGATGGCCAGATCGACAACATTTGCGAAAGCACGGCGCGTGGCCTGGCGCATCTCCGCGGCTGGCGCGCCATCATAAAATTCAAGCCCGCGCAGCGGGCTGTCGAGATGAATGTCCGCACAGTGAATAAAGCGCATGCGCCCTCCCCAGGGTTGGTTGAGTGTGTGGCGCCTGTGCAGGGCCCGAATGCAACGCCTGAATGGCTGGATGAAACCCGCCCCACCAAGGCCGGCAGCGTAACAGGAGCCGTGGCTGATGGCGCGAGCCACCCGGCGCAGGCGCGCAACCACGGTCTGAGGCTGGCGGTTGTTTGCGGTTTCAACCCTGACTCTATTGGGTGTTTTGTTCTATTGCAGGGCTTTTTTCGCCGGAATAACGAATAGAGATCGCATGCATGGGCATGCCTGCCGCCCGGTTTTCCTCCCCCTTGCCAGTTGCATATTTTATTATTAATAATCATATGGTTGCAATCACACAATCCGCACTCCGCACTCCCACCCAGGGCGACAACTGACCGCCTCCACCGACGCATCTGCCCGCATGCCAGACTGCAACGATCGGTCATGAACCGCCGCATCACACGAGCAGGGCTTGATCGATTGGGCTTACAGGTGGAGTATCCGCCCTTGTTCTAGCGAGCGATCAGGCCAGAACGCAGTTCAAGTTTGGAACAAACTGACCGAAAATGACGCCAGACGCACGATCGGGACTTTAGTCAGCCGGTCGCGTCTCTCGATAATCCGCAACAAACCTTTCAAACCATCAAAGGAAAAAACGATCATGAACAGAAAAGAACTTGTCGACGCACTGGCAGCCAAAACCGAATCCACCAAGGCAGATGCCGAACGTGCGATTGCCGGGTTGATCGACATCATCTCCGACACGCTGAAGAAGGGCGACTCCATCTCACTGGTTGGCTTCGGCTCTTTCGAAGTTCGCAAGCGCGCCGCTCGCACCGGCCGCAACCCCAAGACCGGCGAAGAACTGAAGATCAAGGCCTCCAAGGTTCCGGCATTCAAACCGGGCGCAACGCTGAAGGCTACGGTCAACGGCACCAAGGCCAAGAAGTAATCATTGGCAAATCCTGGTTCAGGGCCGCCATGCGGTCCAGGACCAGGTTGCAGTCAATCTGGCTGCAACTTTCCTTCAGCGCCCAGCCTGCTGATCGAGTCAGACATTTCCCTCCTCTCGCAGCAACCTGAATCATCCTGTCGCCCCTTGGCGATACGCTCAAACCCCATACCGCATCCAGATGCCCACACCTGGCACAGACGTTTTCCGTGACACCGGGCAACGCTTGAAACTATTTTCCATTCAAATTCAGATGGATACCCCATCTCTACAACTAAAGTTGTACATCCATTCTTCCTGATTGGCGCTAAGTTCGCGGCGTGGGAATCCCCACGCTCAACGACTAATCAAGGAGGCAGTATGAAAAAAATGGTCAATGTGTTGCTGATGGTGGTTGCAGGCTTGATGGCGCTCCCGGCTTTTGCCGCGGTCAATATCAACACCGCAACGCAATCCGAACTGGAGGCCGTCAAAGGCCTGGGGCCAAGCAAAGCCCAATCCATCATTGCTTACCGTGAAGCCAACGGTAGTTTCAAGAGCGTCGATGATCTGGATAAAGTAAAGGGCTTCGGCAAAGCCAGCATTGAAAAAATCAGGACCGAACTTTCAGTCGGCGCAGACAGCGCCAAGAAAAAATAATCGGCTTGCCTGCGTCTCTGTAACAGCCAATCGCGAATCTCGCAGTGAAACTCAGACTGCGGGATTCGCCCCTAACAAATACGGCCGAAAGCTGATGAACCTGGCCAAGCCAGTATAATCCGCGCTTTCCTGGCCGTTCTCCTATTGCATGTCTACCCTTGCCGTCATTCTGATCGCGACTGCCGCTGGCAGTGTGCTGAGCTTGTTGCTCGCAGCGGCATTGGCTTTTTCGGCGCGTCCCAGCTGGATTCCGGTTCTGGTGAGCTACGCCATTGGCGCGCTGCTTGGTGCCTCCTTGCTGGAAGTATTGCCCGAAGCCGTTGAAATGGGCGGCGATATCGAAACCGTCGGCAGGGCCTTGCTGGGCGGCATTTTGATGTTCTTTTTGCTGGAAAAACTGGTGTTGTGGCGCCACTGTCACGACGAGGTGTGCGAGGCCCATGGCAGCCACAGCCATGACCACGGCCATGATCACGGCCGCTCCGGTGGAATGATCATGGTGGGCGACACCTTCCACAACTTTGTCGACGGCATCATCATCGCCGGCGCGTTCATCGCCGATTTCCGGCTCGGAGTGGTGACCACGCTGGCGATCATTGCGCACGAAATCCCGCAGGAAATCGGCGACTTTTTGATCCTGCTGCATTCAGGCTATACGCGCACCCGCGCGCTGCTGCTCAATTTCCTGAGCGGTGTCGCCACCCTGATCGGCGCGCTGATCGGCTATTACGCCCTGTCGATGTTGCAGGGCTGGACGCCGGTTTTGCTGGGGCTGGCGGGCGCGAGCATGCTGTATGTGGCGATGTCGGATCTGATCCCGGGTCTGCACAAGCGCGCTGAAATCGGCGCCACCCTGCAACAGCTAGTGCTGATCGGACTGGGTATCGGAACCGTCGCGCTGATCGGCTACCTCCTCGACCACGGGCACTGAGCGACGACGACGGCGGCTCGGCCGGTCGAAGGTATAAACAAACAGTGCCAGCGGCAACACGCCCAGAAAGATCAGGATGGCCAGCGCCTTGCCGATGCTGCTGGCGGTAATCGCCATCATCAGAATCACATACGCCCAGCCAATCGCTACGATATACATCTCATTGCTCCATCAGGATTGAACGTCATGGTAACCAAAGCCACCTCCACCCGCTCACCGACCGTCGGTTTCGTTTCGCTCGGCTGCCCCAAAGCGACCGTCGATTCAGAGCGCATCCTCACGCAGCTGCGCGCCGAAGGCTACGGCATCGTCGGCAGTTACGACGATGCCGATGTGGTGGTGGTCAACACCTGCGGCTTCATCGACGCGGCGGTGCAGGAATCGCTCGAAGCGATCGGCGAGGCGCTGGCAGAAAACGGCAAGGTGATCGTCACTGGATGCCTCGGCGCCAAGGCCGACCTCATCCGCGAAGCGCACCCCAAAGTACTGGCGGTGTCCGGCCCGCACGCGCTGGATGAAGTGATGCAGGCGGTGCACACGGCGCTGCCGAAACCGCACGATCCGTTTGAGGACCTGATTCCACCGGGCGGCGTCAAGCTCACCCCGCGCCACTACGCCTACCTGAAAATTTCGGAAGGCTGCAACCACCGCTGCACGTTCTGCATCATCCCCTCGATGCGCGGCGATCTGGTGAGCCGTCCGGTCGGCGATGTGATGCGCGAGGCCGAGGCGCTGGTGAGCGCCGGCGTCAAAGAATTGCTGGTGGTGTCGCAGGACACCAGCGCCTACGGCGTGGACGTCAAATACCGCCCCGGCTTCTGGAACGGCCGCCCACTCAAAACCCGCATGACCGAACTCGCCGGCGCGCTCGGCAGCCTCGGCGCCTGGGTGCGCCTGCATTACGTCTATCCCTATCCCAGCGTGGACGACGTGATTCCGCTGATGGCCGACGGCATCATCCTGCCGTATCTGGACATTCCGTTCCAGCATGCCAGCCCGCGCATTCTCAAGCTGATGAAACGCCCCGGCGCCGTCGAGAAAACCCTCGACCGCATCCAGTCCTGGCGTGCCGCCGTACCCGATCTCACCCTACGCTCGACCTTCATCGTCGGCTTTCCCGGCGAGACCGATGCCGAGTTCGAAGAACTGCTGGCCTTTCTCAAGGAAGCGCAACTGGATCGCGTCGGCTGCTTCAAGTATTCGCCGGTTGAAGGCGCGCTGGCCAACGAACTGCCCGACGCGGTGCCCGAAGACCTGAAGGACGAACGCCTGGAACGCTTCATGGAAGTCCAGGCAGAAATCTCGGCGGCCCGGCTCGACGCCAAGATCGGCCGCGAAATCGAAGTCATCGTCGACGAGGAAGACGAAGTCGGCACCCTCGCGCGCAGCCATGCCGATGCGCCGGAAATCGACGGCGTGGTGTATCTCGAAGGGGTGTTTGACCTGGAGCCGGGAACGCGGCTCAAGGTGCGCATCGACGAGGCCGACGAGCACGATTTGTGGGGCACCCCGGTCTAAGTTTGGTCTGGCGAATCCGGCTTACGCCAGTCCCACGATCAGGCTGCGCGGACGTCGCCAGATTTTCCAGGCGTCCATTGCTTGCAACTGCAGCCCCCTGCCGTTGACCGGATCGAGCAGGCTCAGGCCAGCCGCATCAACGGTGCGCAGTGCTGCGAGCAACGGCACAAACCAGCTCCGTTCCAGCTCGCGCATCGCCTCGCGCCAACCATAGGCGTCGCCACATTGCCCGGCGAGAGTCAGGTCATCCAGCAGAACCACGCCTGCCGTTTTCAGCATGGCTGGCTCCAGCTGCGGCGGCGGCGGATAAACGCTTGAACCACAAAATGCGCCCAGCGCACGCGCCGTCGCATCCCGCGCATAAACCGGCCGTCCCGCCGGCGGGGCAACAGGCGCACTGCCGCCGCCCCACAGCCACACCGAATTCACCGGCAACTCGCCGCGCGCCTCGCGCGCCAGATTCACCGGGTGATCAAACAGCAGCATCTGCAACTCGTTCAGCCTCACCCGCAAGGGCCCGGCTGCATCGCCCTGCGGCAGCAGGGGATGGATGTCGCGCCCGCTTGCAACGGACACGGGCGTGGTGCGCAGGTGTGGCGCATGCGGAAAATGCAGATACCAGCGGGTGGGATGCAAGGGCAGCGGGCGCAAGGCATCGCCAAAATGCTGGCGGATACTGGCCACCAGCGCATCGGCCTCCTGCTGCAACAGGTCGAAGAGACTGCTGTCCGCCAGCACGATGCGGTCGCGCATCACCCGCAAATGCACCGGGTCGGCGCGCAGCCAGTAGCCACCGCCTGCCCCGCCATCGGCAGCAAGGGTGATCGGCGCCAGCGGCCAGTCCTGCTGGCGCGCGATTCCCAGCGCTTCGCACAGGGCGGCCTCGGCGCCCTCGTCCGGGCAGCGCAGCCGGGTGCCGCGCGCGAGCAGCGTTTGCAGCGCAGGCAGCTGCAAATCCTGCGCGGCGGTCTCCAGCAAGCGCGGCGGTGGAAATAAATGCGGGATCAAGAAAAGCATTCTTCGAGTGTAAGCGGATTCGCTGGAATGGCGGGCTGCATTGGCAGTCGAACCAGGCGGCTGTGGCATACTCGACGCAAACCTTCAGTGAGTCCTCTTTTGCTTCCCTTCGAACTTCAAATCGGCCTGCGTTACACCCATGCCAAACGCAGCAATCACTTCATTTCCTTCATCTCCATCGTTTCGATGGCGGGCATTGCACTGGGCGTGATGGCGCTGATTGTGGTGCTCTCCGTGATGAACGGATTTCAGGAAGAATTGCGCGCGCGCATTCTGGGCGTGGCCGCGCATCTGGAAATCAGCGGCCCGGCAGACCAACTGGCTGACTGGCGCGGCGTCTTGCTGCAGGCCAAACAGAACAAGAACGTCGTCTCCGGCGCGCCCTATGTCAACGCGCAGGGCATGCTAGCCAATGGCGACAACGTGCGCGGCGCGATCATTCGCGGCGTGTTGCCGGAGATGGAAAGCCAGGTGGCGGATCTCGCCCGGCACATGAAGCTGGGCAAGCTCACCGACCTCAAGCCTGGCGAATTCGGCATCATTCTCGGCGGCGAGCTGGCACGCGTGCTCAACGTCTATCCGGGCGACAAGGTGGTGCTGCTCACGCCGCAGGGCAACATCACCCCGGCGGGTGTCATGCCGCGCGTCAAGCAGTTCACCGTCACCGGCATATTTGAAGCCGGCATGTTCGAATACGATTCCGGCCTCGCGCTGGTCCATCTGCAGGACGCGCAAAAACTGCTGCGGCTGGGTGACGACGTGTCGGGCGTGCGGCTCAAGCTCGACGACCTGTTTCGCGCGCCCTTCGTCACCCGCGAACTGGCGCAAGCCCTCGACGGCAGCTATTACCTCACCGACTGGACGCAAAGCCACGCCAACTTCTTCCGCGCGGTTGCCATCGAAAAACGCATGATGTTTTTGATCCTGCTGCTGATCGTCGCCGTCGCCGCGTTCAATATCGTCTCCACCCTGGTGATGGCGGTGACCGACAAGCAATCCGACATTGCCATCCTGCGCACACTGGGGGCCCGGCCCGGATCGATCATGCGCATCTTCATCGTGCAGGGCGCGTTCATCGGCGTGTTCGGCACCCTGCTCGGCGTGGTCAGCGGCGTGCTGCTTGCGCTCAATGTCGAAACCGTGGTGCCGATGATCGAACGCCTGTTCGGCATGGATCTGTTCCCGGCCGACGTTTACTACATCAGCCAGTTGCCGTCCAAACTGGTGTGGGCGGATGTCGGCGTCATCGCCGGCATTTCGCTGCTGATCAGCCTGCTCGCGACCTTGTATCCGAGCTGGGCCGCGTCGCGCATCAACCCGGCGGAGGCACTGCGTTATGAATGAAACCGTGCTGCGTTGCAGCGGACTCAGCAAAACCTTTCGCCAGGGAAAGAACGACGTACAGGTTCTGCTTGGCGTCGATCTTGAAGTCCGTGCGGGCGAATCGCTGGCCATCGTCGGGGCATCGGGCTCGGGCAAAAGCACCCTGCTGCATCTGCTGGGCGGGCTCGATACGCCCACCGCTGGCGCGGTCGAACTGCTGGGACGCAATCCCTTTGCCATTTCCGAAGCGGCGCGCTGCGAACTGCGCAATACCGCGCTCGGATTTGTGTATCAGTTTCACCACCTGCTGCCGGAATTCACCGCGCTGGAAAACACCGCGATGCCGCTCACCATCCGCCGAATGGATCGCGCGCAGGCGATGGCGCGCGCCGCCGACGTACTGACCGAAGTCGGATTGGGCCATCGCCTGAGTCACCGCCCCGGCGAACTGTCCGGCGGCGAGCGGCAGCGCGTCGCCATTGCACGCGCACTGGTCACCCAGCCCGCCTGCATCCTGGCCGACGAACCCACCGGCAACCTCGACCGCCACACCGCCGATGCCGTATTCGACCTGATGCGCGACCTCAACCGCAAGCAGGCCACCAGCCTCATTGTCGTCACCCACGACAGCAACCTGGCTGCGCGGATGGATCGGCAGCTGCGGCTGGTTGATGGAATACTGCTGACCAATTAATCGCATTACGCGATGCGGTTTTATCTCATCGCATTCTGTCTCGGCGTGTGGCTACTGCAACAGCAGGCCAGCCTGCCTTCCGCGCGCTGGCTGGGGCTGTTGCCGCTGCTGGGCAGCGTGTTGTGGCTGCCGCGCTTTTCCCGAACCACGCCTGAAATCCTACGCCGGCTGGCCGTTGCGCTGTTGAGCCTTGCACTCGGCTTTGCCTGGGCAGCCTGGCGCGCTGACCTGCGGCTGGCCGAGCGACTGCCCGATCACTGGCAAGGGGTGGATATCAGCCTGGTGGGCGTGGTGAGCGATCTGCCGCAAAGCGATGCGCGCGGCGAACGCTTTGTGTTCGATGTCGAGCAGGTGCTGACCCCCAATGCACCCGATCTGCAGCGCATCCAGATCGCGCGCTACTGGCCGCGCAATACGCAAGATCGCATCCCGACCGTGCAGGCAGGCGAACGCTGGCAACTCACGGTGCGGCTGAAGCGCCCTTACGGCACCCACAACCCGCACGGTTTCGATCTCGAAGCCTGGATGCTGGAACGCGGCATCGCCGCCTCGGGCTATGTACGCAAACAAGCCACCCC
>MGZO01000094.1:0-1274 GCA_001802655.1 Hydrogenophilales bacterium RIFOXYD1_FULL_62_11 | reverse complement strand
TGGCGCGCGTTCACCCGCACCGGCGTCAATCATCTGCTGTCGATCTCCGGTTTACACGTCACCATGATCGCCGCCCTCGCCGGCTGGCTGGTGGCCTTCGGCTGGCGACGCTGGCCGCACCTGGCGGAACGTTTGCCCTCCCGGCAGGCCGGTCTGCTGGGCGCCGTACTGGCGGCGTGCGCGTATGCCGTGCTGGCCGGATTTCAGGTACCCGCGCAGCGCACCCTGTTCATGCTCGCCGTGCTGGCGCTGACATTCTGGGGACGCCGCGAGCCGCGGCCTTTTTCGGCGTTGACTTGGGCGCTGTTCTTCGTCTTGCTGATCGACCCGTGGGCGGTGTTGTCAGCCGGGTTCTGGCTGTCGTTTGGCGCCATGGCGGTGATCCTGTGGGTCACGTTCGGCCGCGTGGCGTTGCCGGACAAGCTGCGCGGCTGGGTCACTGTGCAAGCCGCGCTGACGCTGGCGCTGGCGCCCGCCCTGCTGTTGCTGTTCCAGCAGGTATCGCTGATTTCGCCGCTGGCCAACGCCATCGCCATACCCGTGGTCAGTTGGCTGGTCACGCCACTGGCCTTGCTCGGCGTGATCGCCCCGCCGCTGTGGCATGCCGCGGCATGGCTGATGGACGGACTGGGACACAGCCTGCTGTGGGCCAGCGCCTTGCCATGGGCCATCGCCGTGCAGCCCGCACCGGACGGCTGGGCAATCCTGCTGGCGATTATCGGTACCGTTTGGCTCCTGCTGCCACGCGGATTTCCGCTACGCGCGTTGGGTGCGTTGTTGTGGCTGCCGCTGGTGTTCCCGCCGACCGCCAGCATCGCGCCCAAGCACTTTGAAGCCGACGTGATCGACGTCGGCCAAGGCACCGCCATCCTGATCCGCACCGCCCGCCACACCCTGCTATACGACACTGGCCCCGCCTTTGCCGACAGCAATGCCGGCGAGCGCATCATCGTGCCCTACCTGCGCGCAACGGGCGTTGGCGAATTGTCCGGCATGATCGTCTCGCACGATGACAGCGACCACAGCGGCGGCCTGCACTCCGTATTGCGCGACCTCCCCACCGGCTGGCTGCTGCATGGCCTGCCCGATACCAGCCCGCTATTGAACAGCACCCCCACACCCCGCCATTGCCAGCGCGGCCAACACTGGCAATGGGACGGCGTGCGCTTCGATGTTCTCAACCCGCCAGCCACGGCCTATAGCGAAACCAGCCGCCGCGACAACGACTTCAGTTGCGTATTGAAAATCAGCAACGGCGGGCAAAGCCTGCTGAT
>MGZO01000093.1:6151-10859 GCA_001802655.1 Hydrogenophilales bacterium RIFOXYD1_FULL_62_11 | reverse complement strand
GTTGGCGTTGGCCGCCTGCACCGCCGCCGCGACGTCGGCAAACGTCAGTCCGCGCGCCAGCAGTTTGGCCGGATCGAGATACAGCCGGAGCGCGTATTTCTGCGAACCGAACACCAGCACCTGCGCCACACCGGACAGCGTCGACAAGCGCTGCGCCACGTGTGAGTCGGCGATGGCGTCGAGCTCGGTGAGCGGCAGCCGCTCGGCCGACAGGGCGAGATACAGAATGGGCGAGTCGGACGGATTGATCTTGCGCAGCTGGGGCGGGTCGATGCCGTCCGGCAGGTTGCGCGCCGCCTGCGCGACGGCGGTCTGAACGTCCTGCGCGGCGGCGTCGATGTCGCGCCCGAGTTCGAATTGCAGGGTGATGTTGGTCGACCCCTGGCTCGATTTCGAACTCATCGACTCGATTCCCTGCACCGTCGACAGCTGGCGTTCCAGCGGCGTGGCGACCGTGTTCGCCATGGTTTCCGGATTGGCGCCAGGCAGGCTGGCGGAAACCCGCAGCGTGGGGAAATCGACCTGCGGCAGGTCGTTGACCGGCAACTGCTTGTAGGCGAGCGCGCCGAACAGCGCGATCGCCAGCACCAGCATCAGCGTGGCGACCGGGCGCTCGATGAAAATCCGCGACAGGTTCATGGGCGGGTTTCGCGCGCAGGGGTGTTCGGACGCGCGCCTTCCAGCTTGACCGTGCTGCCCGCTTTCAGCCGCTGCGGAATCTCGACCAGCACCGCTTCACCCGCGCGCAGGTCGCCGCTCACCGCCTGCTCGCCGTCGAGCGCGCGCAACAGCGTCACCGGCTGGATCACTGCCTTGCCCTCGCGCACCACGTAGACATAGCTGCCATCCTGCGCGTGCTGCAGCGCGGCTTCCGGCACCACCCGCGCAGCAGGCTCGACGCCGAGAGTCAGCCGCACGCGCACGCCCTGGCCGGACAGCAGCCCGGGCGGCGCGTCAGCGAGCCGCACCTTGATCGGCACGGCACCGCTGGCGGCATCGAGCTGGCTGTCGACAAAGACCAGCTGGCCGCGCGCTGCCAGCGTGTCGCCCAGATCGTGAAATATTTCAGCCGCCACCGGCCCCTGCGCACGCGCGGCAGCCAGTGCCGGCCAGTCCTGCTGCGCCACGCTGGCGCGGACGTCGAGCCCGCCGGCGGCAACCAGCGTGGTCAGTGCGCCGCCTGCCGGAATCAGGTCGCCCGGCCGCACGGTGATGCGCCCGACACGGCCGGCAAACGGTGCGCGGAGGGTCGCGTAGCCGACGTCGAGCCGCGCGGCGTCGAGCTCGGCGCGCGCGGTGGCGGCCTTGGCGCGGGCGGCTGCGCGCACCAGCGCTGCGTCGTCGAATTCCTGCTGGCTGATGTAGCCGGAAGCCATCAGTGGCTTCAGGCGCTGCAAGCGCGATTCGGCATCGGCGGTTTCGGCGCCTGCGGCAGCCAGATTCGCCTGGCTTTGCGCGATACGCGTGGCGGCCGTGCGCGCATCAAGGCTGAACAGAGGCTGTCCGGCGCGCACGCTGTCGCCTTCCTGCACCAGCTGCTTGAGCAGCGTGCCGCCGACCTGCGCCGAGACGACGGCCTGGCGCGCCGCCTCGATGGTGCCCGGCAACTCGATCACGCGCGGAAAATCACGCACCTCGACCACCACGGTTTTCACCGCGATGGCGCGATCTTCGCTGCCACCGGGGCCGCGCGAGCCGCCGCCAGTTTCCTGAGTCTGGATGCGATAGACGACACCGGCGACCAGCGCGAGCACGACAACAACAGCGACGATGCGACCTTTCATAAGGGACTCTCGGTAAGCGCGGCGGGCAGACGCCCGAGCGCGTGATTCAAACGCGAAAAGGCTGCCAGCCAGTCGCTGTCCGCCTGGGCCTGGGCCTGCCGCGCACGCGCCTGGGCGGCCTGCGCGGTCAGCCATTCGAGCAGGCTGCCAAAGCCGGCCTTGTAGCGCGCTTCGGCCGCGCGCGCCGACTCGTCGGCGCTGTCGAACTGCAGCGTGATCCCGGCGCGCGCGGATTGCGCATAGCGCACCTCTTCAAACGCCTGCACCACTTCCAGCGCCACGGTCTGCTGCTGCACATCGGCCGCGGCAGCAAAGCGTTCGGCGTCGCGCTCGGCGGCGCGCGCTTCGGCTGCCAGCCGGCCGCCGTCGAACAGGGGAACGGACAGCGTCACCCCCACGTTGTAGGTGTTGGACGGCGAGCGCTCGTCTTCGAGAAAAAGCGTGCGGCCGGTGTTGGCGGCCAGCGACAGGCTCGGCCAGCGCGCCGCGCGCGCGCGATCAGCCTCGCTTTTCGCGCGCGCGGCGGCGGCGCGCAAGGCGTGCAGATCGGGGCGCTGGCGTTCGGCCTCCGCCAGCAGGTCGGCCAGCAAGGTGGCAGCATCCAGGTCGGGCGGCAGCGTATTCGGCCAGTCGAGCACCAGCGACTGCGTCTGCGCAATGCCGGCGGCCTGTTTCAGCTGGGCCTCGGCCCTGGCGATGTCGCGCGTGGCGGCACGGCTTGCCAGTTCTGCTTCGGCCAGCGCGGCGCGGGCGCGCAAGGCGTCGGCGCGCGATGCCAGCCCGCTCTGCACGCGCACCTCCACCGCATCGAAACTGGCGCCGAGTGCCGCCAGCTGTTGCGTCTGGGCGTCGGCTTGCGCCTGTGCAGCCTGCAGTGCAAACCACGCGGTCTCGACTCCGGTCACGATGTCCTGCAGCGTGCGGTTATTGCTCAACAGCGCGGCGATCAGCTGATAACGCTGGGCATCGATGCCGGCCGCGCGGGCGCCGAAGTCGTACAGCACATAGACGAGGCCGAGGCTGGGGCCGTAGCGGTGCAGTACCGGCACCGAGGCGCCGGAGCTCGACAGCGCCTGGCTGCGGGTGAAACTGAACTGTCCGGTCAGCGTGGGCCAGTTGGCGGCGCTCGCGGCGTCGAGCCGTGCCGCCTCGGCCTCGATCCCGAGCCAGGCCGCGCGCGACTCGGCACGCGTGCGCAGCGCGTGATCGGTGAGCGCAGCCAGGCTGACGAAGCGCATGGTTTGGGGGGCCGCCGTGGCAGTCTGCAGCGGCAGCGCATCGGGCGTGAGCCAGAAACCGCCAGGACGCCCAGGCGGATCAAGCGGCATCGATCCGGCTGTCGCGCTACCCAGCGTGACGCACGACCCCAAGACAATCAGAAAAGTTTTCAAGATGGGGCGATTCTAATTGACACGGGGGTCGACCCTGCGCTCCTGACACAAGTTCCGGCCAACAGGGCACAGCACGGCCGGTATCTGAAGCCTGCCGCCTGCGTCCCTCCGCGCTGGCCCGGAGGACGCGCGCCAGCCGCATCCCCGTCAATTGGCTTGCGTGATTTTTTCTTGCGACCCAGCGCAGAGGGGAACAGGCAAGCGGCGGGAGAGGCTGAACGATTTGTTGATGGGCGTGAAATCGGGGACGATGTTGCCGAGTACGCCGTGGACCCGCAGCTTGGAGTGAACCGCCCGGCCGTACCATGCCCGACCATCCAGAAGGCCGAATCGAGACATCCATGAGCCCCAACAGCCAGCAAATCCGTTTTTTGCGCCGCCACATTCCAGCGTTTGAATGCGTGCCCGGCTGCCACGACTGCTGCGGCCCGGTGACAACCTCGAGCGAAGAAATAGCCCGGCTTCCAGTCATAAGCGACGCGGCGCATGCAGCGGCGCTTGCGGACTTCAGCTGCCCCCACCTCGGCAAAACAGGCTGCCAGGTCTATGCCGAGCGCCCGCTGATTTGCCGCCTGTTCGGCACCACGCCCAGACTGGCCTGCCCGCACGGAAAACGTCCCGCAGTCATGATCGCCCCGCACATCGAACAGCAGATCGAGCGCTATTTCGCTGCCACGCGGCAGGTGCTGGTTTGATGAAAAAGCCCGGAAAAAAAGCGGCGGCCAACGCAGGCGCGACCCCGAAATCGTTTTTTTACTGGGAAGGCGAAACCCTGGTGCTCAACATCCTCGGCAAGCCCAGCGCCAAACAGGACGCCATCGGCAAACCCTATGGCCATCAACTCAAAGTCAGCGTCACCGCAGCGCCCCGCGCCGGACGCGCCACCGACCACATGGTGCGGTTTCTGGCTGGAGAGTTTGGTGTGGCCGCCAGCGACATCGAAGTCGTCTTCGGGCGCATGAATGTGAACAAGCAACTGCGCATCCAGTCGCCCAAACGACTACCGGCAGTCATCGCCCAGCAGGAACTGGTCTGACAGACCGTTATGCTGGCCTGCGTTTACGCGACCCCGTTGAACATGAATCAGTGCGCCCGGCTTGGCCGAAAACCGGACACAGCCAACGTGGAGGGCCGAAACGAAATTTCAGATGGATGGGCGCGGCCGTCTCTTGTTCGGCCTGACCGGACAGTCGGTCGTTTGTCGGACTTTCTTACGCACCTGAAATTCGAGCGTCCGGCCTTGGGGCACGCTAAGGGGTGCAATAGCGCGTTTTAGCTGCCGTCGTAAACGATACTGCTGAATTGCCGCAGTTCGGCGGAAAAAACGGACAAGTTTAGCTTCGTACCTCTGGGGGCAAACGCAAGTGCCTATGCGGAGACCTTGCCCCCTATGTCAGGAGTTCTGAACTCGGAATTGTGGTACTCCGGCAACGCGCCGCCCCACGCTCCACGCCACCGGTGGCGCCCCAGACCGGGATTGACTTACCTACCCTTCGACAGGACAAGCGCTGCAAGCGAATGCTGCGGCATCTG
>MGZO01000093.1:0-6138 GCA_001802655.1 Hydrogenophilales bacterium RIFOXYD1_FULL_62_11 | reverse complement strand
CTGGTTTCGTAGTTGTCGTTATGCGCAAATAAAGAGCCCCGCGAAAGCGGGGCTCTTTAGATCGTAACGTCGACTGGGTGTTATGCCGCGCGCTTGCGACGTGCCGCGGCGATACCGGCGAGGCCGAGACCTAACAGGGCTAGCGTCGCGGGTTCCGGGACTGCAGATGCTCCGATACTCCACGCACTTACGGTCCCCAGGGGCTGTTGATAAAAGTAGCTATTGCCGTTGGACGCGTTGCCAGCACCATTGTTGAGATCGCCACCGGCGCCGAAGGTATCGAACGCGGTCGGGTCGACATCGATGCCATACCAGTTGGTCTGGATCAGGTTACCCACGGCGTCGGTGATGAAGGTCGTCGGGCCGCCAAAGGTCCACCAGCCGTCGCCGAAGGTCGCGCTATAGGCGCCCGCGGTGACGATCGCGGAGATCGTGTCCAGCGGCGCCCAGCTCTGCGAGATCAACGACGCGTTTCCGTTGTCGGCGACCACTGTGATGGTAAACGTGTCGCCGACCGACATGAGGGCGCTCAGTGGGACCCCCGACACGCTCGTTACCGCACCGGTGTAGGTGAAAGTCATCGGTACCGCCTGTGCGGCGCCGGACATGGCGAGCAGTGCCAGGGCGGCAGTGCCATGTACGAGTTTATTGTTCATAAGATTTGATAGGCTCCCGGTTAGTTATTACAGTTCCCGTGGAATCAATGAGCAAGTTTGATGCCGGTCTATGAGTTCATTTTTAATCAATGAGTTGAAGAATCAGTGGCAGTGAGACTGTAAAGTATTCCGACAATTCTTGAAGCGCGAAAAGGGGTCAGCTTCGAAATAGAAGCTGTCAAACCGCTACCCGCCTAGCGGCGGGTAACCGCGTGTTGGCTGTCGTAATGATTGTTCTTGCCCAAGCACGTGCCGTTACTGTGCTAACCGTCTTCCCAGCTCTCCCACGCGCGGGAGAGGGGGCGAGTTAATGGGAGCCAGCGCACGGTTTCGTGTGAACGGCAGCAATGGCTGAACGGCACGCGAGGCACGTGCGGCCGGTTACCGAGTGTAGCCGACTGCCCAGTTGCAGCTTGGCGCAGGCGGAGAGTGGCCTGCTCCCGGCCGAATCTCGCCATAAGCAAGTGTTTCTGATTGCAGACACTGACGCGGACTAAGGGCCACTGCTCGGATGACGGGAATGGCCGAGAACCGGTCGTTACGCTCGGCCCGCCTGAACGAGTGCTCAGGGTCGTGCGCTGGCGGTGGAAGACGGCACGACGATGCTGGAAATCAACGGGCAAACTGCGCGTCGACACGGGAATCGCTTAAAGCTCCGAAAACAGATACGCCAGCAGCGCAGCCCCCAGCACTACCACCGACAGGTTCATCGCCATGCCCGCCCAGGTGCAGTAACGCGCGGGGATTTCAATGGGCTTCAGCGTGGCCAGCACGCGGCGGAACTGGACGATGGAAAAACTCATCACCAGCAACGCCAGCACGATGAAGGCGACACCGATCCAGAACGACATATCGCGCCCCGCGCCGCCCGCATCCTGCCGCAGCATGTGCAGAAACAGGCCGAAACGTTCGAGCACGAAGCCGAAGGCCATCAAGGTGAGGCCGGTGCGGTTCCACGCCATCAGCGTGCGCTCGGCGGCAAAAAATACGCGGGGATCGTTGAGGTCGGACATATCAGACAGGCTCCACTTCGGGGGGCAAATGGGCCTTGAGCGTGGCGGCAAGGCGCTCGAAGGTTTCGGGGAACGGCGCGCGCTTGCGCCACGCGAGGCCGATGGTGCGCCCCGGCGGCGGTGACTTGAATGGCCGGATCTCGATCAATTTTTCGCTGATGCGCGGTCCGGCGTCGACCGCCAGCGCCGGCAGCAGGGTGAGTCCCAGCCCCATACCCACCATCTGGCGCAGCGTTTCCAGGCTGGTGGCGCGCACTTCCTCGCGGCCGCGCGAGCCGGTGCCGCAGACGTCGAGCGCCTGGTCGCGCAGGCAATGCCCCTCATCCAGCAGCAACAGCTTTTCTTTCATGATGTCAGCCACCTTGAGCGTCGCGTGTTTGGCGAGCGCATGCCCAGCCGGCAGGGCAGCAAAAAAGGGCTCGTAGAACAACGGCTCGACGCGCAGGTTGTCGTCGTTCACCGGCAACGCCAGCAAGCCAGCATCCAATTTTCCATCGTTCAGATGCGTCAGGATTTGCGGCGTCATTTCCTCGCGCAGCAGCAGGCGCAGGCCGGGATGTTTTTTATGCACCAGGCTCAGCGCGTGCGGCAGGTAATACGGCCCCAGGGTGGGAATCACGCCGAGATGAATGGTGCGCGTCATCGGGTCCTGCGCATGCTTGGCAAGCTCGCGGATGCGTTCGGATTCTTCGACGATATTGCGTGCGGCGGCGAGGATTTCGCGTCCGGTCGGGGTCGGCGTCACGCGCTTGAGGCTGCGGTCGAACAGGGTGATGCCGAGAAACGCTTCCAGTTTCTTGATCTGGGTGGACAGCGTGGACTGGGTGATGAAACAGGCCTCGGCCGCCTTGCCGAAATGGCCATGGTCGGCCAGCGCCACCAGGTATTTGAGTTCTTGCAGCGTCACGATGATCCATCGTCAATATCAATGGCCTCATTCTAGACAATTCATGAGACAAATGGATGGATATGGCATTTAATGCATCAACTCCGTTGTGGAGTCGAATACTCAAATACCGATAGGAGCGCGCGTCATGTCAGAAAGCAAATGTCCGTTTGTTCACAAAGCCGGGAGTGGTCCTTCGAACCGGGACTGGTGGCCAAACCAGCTGCAAATAGAAATCCTGCACCAGCATTCCCCGCAGGCCAGCCCGATGGGCGAAGACTTCAACTACGCCGAGGCATTCAAGACCCTTGACCTCGCAGCCGTGAAGCAAGACCTCGAAGCGCTGATGACCGACTCGCAGGAGTGGTGGCCGGCGGATTACGGCCACTATGGCCCCTTTTTCATTCGCATGGCCTGGCATAGCGCGGGCACCTACCGCACGGGCGATGGTCGTGGCGGCGCAGGTCACGGCAACCAGCGTTTTGCCCCCCTCAACAGCTGGCCCGACAACGTCAACCTCGACAAGGCGCGCAGACTGCTGTGGCCGATCAAGCAGAAGTACGGCCGCAAAATTTCCTGGGCCGACCTCCTCGTTCTCACCGGCAACGTCGCGCTGGAATCGATGGGATTCAAGACCTTCGGTTTCGCCGGCGGACGCGAGGACATCTGGTCGCCGGAAATCGACGTGTACTGGGGCAACGAGCAAAAGTGGCTCGACGACAAGGCGCGCTATACCGGCGAACGCGACCTGGAAAACCCGCTCGCTGCCGTGCAGATGGGACTGATTTACGTCAACCCGGAAGGCCCGGGCGGCAACCCGGATCCGCTCGGTTCCGGCCGCGACGTGCGCGAGACCTTCGAGCGCATGGCGATGAATGATTACGAAACCGTGGCGCTCACCTGTGGCGGCCACACCTTCGGCAAATGCCACGGCGCCGGAGATGCGGCACTGGTCGGGCCGGCACCCGAGGCCGCCGGACTCGCCGAGCAGGGACTGGGCTGGAAGAGCGCGTACGGCACAGGCAAGGGCGGCGACCAGATCGGCAGCGGCCTCGAAGGCTCGTGGACGCCGACGCCGACAACATGGGACATGAGCTATCTCGACATGCTGTTCGGCAACGAGTGGGAGCTGAGCAAGAGTCCGGCGGGCGCGCATCAGTGGACGCCGAAACAGGCGACCGACAGCAACATGGCACCGGCTGCACACGACGCTTCCAAAAAAGTGCCGATCATCATGACCGCTGCGGACATGGCGATGCGCATGGATCCGATCTACGAGCCGATTGCACGGCACTTCCACCAGAATCCGGAAGAATTTGCCGACGCCTTCGCCCGCGCCTGGTTCAAGCTGACCCACCGCGACATGGGCCCGCGTTCGCGCTATCTCGGCCCCGAAGTGCCTGCAGAAGAGCTGGTCTGGCAAGACCCGGTCCCGGCCGTCGATCACCCCCTGATCAACGAGCAAGACATCGCCGCCCTCAAGGCCACCATCCTGGCGGCCGGGCTGACCGTCCCGGAACTGGTCTCGACTGCCTGGGCCTCGGCGTCCACGTTCCGCGGTTCCGACAAGCGTGGCGGCGCGAACGGCGCGCGTATCCGTCTCGCGCCACAGAAGGACTGGCCGGCCAACCAGCCGGCGCAACTGGCCAGGGTGCTTGGCAAGCTCGAAGGCATTCAGGTCGAATTCAACGGCGCGCAATCCGAAGGCAAGAAAGTCTCGCTGGCCGATTTGATCGTGCTGGCGGGCTGTGCCGGCGTTGAACAGGCTGCCAAGAGTGCAGGCCACGCCGTGACGGTGCCGTTCGCGCCGGGCCGTACGGACGCCTCGCAAGAACAGACCGACGTCGAAGCCTTCGCCGTGCTCGAACCGATCGCCGATGGCTTCCGCAACTACCAGAAGGGAAAATACTCGGTCTCGGCCGAGGAACTGCTGCTCGACAAGGCGCAGCTGCTGATGCTGACCGCGCCCGAGATGACGGTTCTGGTGGGCGGCATGCGCGCGCTGGGTGTGAATGTCGGCCAAACCCAGCATGGCGTCTTTACTCAACGCTCGGGGACGCTCACCAACGACTTCTTCGTCAACCTGCTCGACATGGCCACGGCGTGGCAGCCGGTGTCGAATGATGAAGACCTGTTCGAGGGCACCGACCGCAAGACCGGTGCAAAGAAATGGACCAGCACCCGCGTCGATCTGGTTTTCGGCTCGAACTCGCAGCTGCGTGCCCTGGCTGAAGCCTATGCAAGCTCGGATGCACAGGAAAAATTCGTCAAGGACTTCGTGGCGGCATGGACCAAGGTGATGAACCTGGACCGCTTTGATCTCGGCTGATTGGGCAACAAGATTCCGGAGAGCTGTTGCAGGACAACTCCAAAGCCTGTTGCAATGACCGGGACACCTTAAAGCAGCGCTATTTTTGCCGCAGTCCCGGGCCCTGAGGGACGCCCGGGCAAAATCAAGAGCGGCGTTTCGGGAAATCCGAAACGCCGTTTTTTTATTTCAGGATCAGGCTTGCATCGGAAGCCATGCGGTCCAAGCCCAGGCTTCGGGCGCCACGCATCGTCGTTCGATTCTATCAATCGTCTCGTTCAAAACTATTCATTATACAAACCAGGCTTCATGGCTTTAAATACCCTCATTCCGCTGTGGAATGGAACATCGAGCGGCATGATCCGCCCTCCCCCAACCCGAAGGAGAACACCATGATCGCCATGAGCATGCTCAGCACCTATGACGAATACCGCAACGACCAGCGCGCCAGTGCGCCGGTCTATCCCGCTCCGGCCCACCCGGTGCGCCACGCGATGCTTCACGTCTTGAGCCGGGTCGGACTCGGCCTCGGCGGCGTGGCAACGGCAGACGACGATGTGGCGTTGGGAATCGGTTGATGTCCCCACTTCTTGCGCTTGTATTCGCGGATATCGAATTTAAACTTCAGCCATGAACGCTGCCGTCCGTACCCTGCAAGGCTATTTTGCCGACCCGCGACACGCCGCCACCATGAAATGGGGCAGCGGCGGGATATTCGTGTCGCTGCTGGCGACGCTGCTGTGGGTGGCCTGGGTGCAAGGGGGGAGCTCGCTCGCCACGCCAATGGGACAGGCGCTCGCAGGGTCGGGCGCGGCAGCGCTGGCGACGGCGCTCGGCGCGCTGCCCGCGTTATTCATACGGCGGATTTCCGCGCGCTGGGAAGACGTGATGCTCGGCTTTGGCGCCGGGGTGATGACCGCCGCCGCATGCTTTTCGCTGATCCTGCCCGGAGTCGCTGCGGGGACGGAACTGTTCGGCAACAAGCCTGCCGGTGCGCTCATTGTGGTCGTCGGTTTCGTGGCCGGCGCACTGCTTTTGTTATTGGCCGACAAGGCCGTGCCGCACGAGCATGTGCAGTCCGGCCGCCAGGGTCCGGACTGGATCGCGCTGCGCCGGGTATGGCTGATGGTATTCGCCATCGCCCTGCATAATTTCCCCGAAGGCATGGCCATCGGCGTCGGCTTTTCAGGCGGCGACTTGTCGGTCGGCATCCCCTTGGCTACAGCCATCGCGATTCAGGACATTCCTGAAGGCCTCGTGGTCGCCGTCGCCTTG
>MGZO01000092.1:12429-13782 GCA_001802655.1 Hydrogenophilales bacterium RIFOXYD1_FULL_62_11 | reverse complement strand
TCGAGCGCTCGTGGCCGCCGCACACGTTCATGATCTTGACCGTGTGGTCGAAGTCGAGGGCGTGGATTTTCTCCAGCCAGGTACGGGCGTTATCCATTGTTCAAGGTAAGGAGCTGGCTGGAAGTGGGCGCAAGCCGAACATAAATCTGTTAAGGCTCGTCATGAATGACCCCCGACATGAGTTTTGCAAGTGCGGTATCAGCTTGATTGTTTGATTGGCTCAATTCTTCAACCACGTGCTGCCGATCTTCAAGCGGACGGTTTTGGCTGAGTTTGAACTTGCCTTGAATGTGAGTGACTTCGATTTCAAAGCCTACAATCATGTTGAGAAGTTTTGAGCGCCGCTCGCCCGTCAGCTTGGGTTCCCACGGGCTTGGCATGGGTGATTCATGAACACGGGTTAGCTGTTCAACGAGGGTTTCAAGTTTGGTCTCGTCTTCAATGAGCCGGGCGGTTCCACGCAGGTGAACTACCGCGTAATTCCACGTTGGAACGCCGGGCGACGAATACCACGAAGGGGAAACATAAGCATGTGGCCCTTGAAAAACAGCCAGAACCTCACTGCCTTTTGAGAAGTGCTGCCACTGCGGGTTTGCCCGCGCCATGTGGCCGAGCAGCTTGCCTTGTGTACCTGTGGGGCGCTCAAACATGAAGGGCAGGTGACTGACAAAGGGCACACCGTCAGGAGCCGTGACCAACATTCCAAGAGGATGGCCATTGATCAGTGCAGAAATATGCTCTGGGTTTGTTTCTTTGAAGTGCTCGGGGATGTACATGGCGATGAGCTTTAACGCGCAGTTGTACTGTGAAATTTCTGACCGTCGCCCTGAATGGCCGGGCGGCGCGATTGACCTTTGGCGACAAGGGCGCGCTGGGCGGCGAGTTGTTCTCTTAGCCAGGTGTACCAGGCTTCCATGTCCAGTTCCTTGCGCGCCGACAGCCGCAACACCGGCGCCGGGTTGGCCAGGTTGCGCAGGTGCGCTTCGGCCTTGTCCGGGTCGAAGTCGTCGAGCACCGCCAGCAGATCGGTCTTGGTCAGCAGCATGGCGTCGGCGGCGCGGAACATCACCGGATATTTGGCCGGCTTGTCGTCGCCTTCGGTGACCGAGAGCAGGGTGACGTTGAGGTGCTGGCCGAGATCGAAGCTGGCGGGACAGACCAGGTTGCCGACGTTCTCGATGAACAGGATGTCGATGCCGTCGAGGCTCATGTGATGCAGCGCGTCGTGCACCAGATGCGCGTCGAGGTGGCAGGCGGTGCCGGTGACGATCTGGTGTGCCTGCACGCCCTTGGCGCGGATGCGCTCGGCGTCGTTCTCGGTTTCGAGATCACCCTCGATCACGGCGCAGGTGA
>MGZO01000092.1:10544-12383 GCA_001802655.1 Hydrogenophilales bacterium RIFOXYD1_FULL_62_11 | reverse complement strand
TTTGTCGAAATGCTCGCGGTTGTGCGCGGCTTGGTCGTCGTTCTTCGCCAGCAGGCCCTTTAGCACCGACACCGCAGTCGCGCCCTTGGCGACGGGCTTGAAAGCGAGATGCTTGTTGCCAGGGGTGAGATTGCAGCCGCAGGTATCACACATATTCAGGAACCAGGGGTCAGGATTCAGGGATCAGGGAAGAGGCGGTTTCGAGTTCGACGCTTTCGAGCAGCAGTTCGTCGCCGGACATGATCTGGGTGTGCCAGTCGCCGCAGGCGCCGCAGATGAGGCGGTTCATCGCGGCCTCGGTCTCGGCGCCGCAGGTCTGGCAGCGTACCCGGATCGGCGCGTGAGTGAATTCGAGTTCTGCGTGTTCCATGCGGCTGCCGGCAGCCGCGAGTGGAAAGGCCGTGGCCAGCAATTCGGGAACCACGCCAGCGAGTGGGCCGATGCGCACGCGAATCAGGCTGGCCTGCGTTGCGCCATGCTGATCGATCACGGCGTCCACCTGGTCGACCAGCGCCTGGGCGACAGCGAGTTCATGCACCACTTTCCTCCAGGATCTGATCGAGCAGTTCCCAGGTGGTGCGAGCATCGGTTTCGGCAATTTTCTGGATGGCGTAGCCGACGTGCACCATGACGAAGTCACCGACTGCGGGCGGCTCGTCCTGCATCATGAACAGGCTGACGTCGCGCCACACGCCCTTGGCCTGACAGCGGGCGGTAAAGCCTTCGATCGATTCGATCTGCATCGGGATGGCGAGGCACATATTTGGCAATCAGAAACTACACTCAGTTGAGTATATGTTAATTACCGCCATTGCACGGGGCCGCGAATATTACCGATTTGTGATGAACAATCAGATACTTGAGCGATTTACTTGGTTGTTGTTCGAGTGGCGTACTGATAGATTGAAGCCATGAAAACGCTCGTGCTCGGCATCGGCAACACCCTGCTCACCGACGAAGGCATTGGCATTCATGTGCTGCAGGCACTCGAACCCGAGCTGGCGAACTGGCCCGATGTGACGCTGCTCGATGGCGGTACGCTGTCGTTCACGCTGGCGGGGCCGATCGAGGACGCCGATGCGCTGATCGTCGTCGATGCCGCCAATATCAAAACCAAACCGGGCGAATGGACGTTGCTGAAAGGGGAGGACATGGACGCCTTTCTGATGAGCAATCGCAAGTCCACGGTTCATGAAGTGGGGCTGACCGATCTGCGTGCTATTGCGATACTGGCGGGGCACTGGCCGGAGAGGCGGGCGATGCTCGCGATCCAGCCCGATGTGATCGACTGGGGCGAGCAGCCCACCCCGGCCGTTACCGCCGCCATCCCCCCCGCCTGTGCGGCGATCCGCGAACTGATCCGGGAATGGCAGCATGTCGCTTGACGCCATTCCCATCCACGTCATCAACACATTGCCAGTCGGCCCCGGCCTGACCGGCAATGCGCCGCCGCTGCTGCACGAGATTTCCGAACTGCTGCGCCACCTGTTGGCGACGGGCGAGACCGCTGCCATCGATCTGTCCGCACTGCCGCTGACGCCGGCCGATCTGGACTGGCTGCACGACAAGCTGGGCGAGGGTGAGATTGGCGTCACCCTGCAGGCCAGCGGCGAATCCACGCTCAACGAGACCGCCTGCCCCGGCGTCTGGTGGGTGACACATCACAACGAACAGGGCGCTGTCACTTCGCAGTTCATCGAGGTGGCCTTTGTGCCCGAGTTGGTGAAAGCCCATCCGCAGGACGTTGCAAGCGGACAGGAATATCTTGAATTAATGATTGCTGATCTCTAAGGTGAGTTAGAGCGTCGAGGTGTTTTAAAGGCTGTCGTGTTTTACATC
>MGZO01000092.1:4216-10531 GCA_001802655.1 Hydrogenophilales bacterium RIFOXYD1_FULL_62_11 | reverse complement strand
GATGATGGCCTTGCCGCCTTCAGCCGGACTTGCGATGGCCGAGGCGATGGCTGCCTCCAGACGGCCCTCGGTGATCTGGCTGCCGTTTCAGGAATGTACCGGCTGCACCGAGTCGATCACGCGCTCGCATTCGCCTACGATCGAAGGCATGATTTTCGACATGATTTCGCTCGACTATCAGGAGACGCTGATGGCCGCGGCAGGCTTTCAGGCCGAGGAAGCCCTTCACAACGCGATGAAGGACAACTACGGTAAATATCTGCTGATCATCGACGGCTCGATTCCGCTGGGTGTCGACGGCGCCTATTCCTGCATCGCCGGACGTTCCAATCTGGAATTATTGAAGGAAGCCGCCAAGGGTGCGGCCGCCATCGTCGCCATGGGTTCCTGTGCATCCTTCGGCGGCATCCCGAAGGCCAATCCGAATCCGACCGGTGCGGTGTCGGTGTCGGACATCATCAAGGACAAACCCATCGTCAACATTCCCGGTTGTCCACCGATCCCGGTGGTGATGACCGGCGTGCTGGCGCATTACCTCACTTTCGGCAGCCTGCCGGAACTCGACGACAAGGGCCGCCCCAAGGCTTTCTTCGGCGAAACCATTCACGACCGCTGCTACCGCCGTCCGTTCTACGACCAGGGCAAATTCGCCAAGACCTTCGACGACGAAGGCGCGCGCAACGGCTGGTGTCTGTTCGAGCTGGGCTGCAAGGGGCCGGTGACCCACAACGCCTGCGCCACGGCAAAGTGGAACGGCGGCACCTCCTGGCCGGTTGAATCCGGACACGGCTGCCTGGGGTGTTCCGAACCGGATTTCTGGGATGCCGGCGGCTTCTACAAGGCGCTGTCGATGCCGGCCGACCCGCTCAAGATCGCCGCTGCCGCCGCAGTGGTGGGCGTGGGCGCCGGCGTGGCGGTGAGTTTCGCCAACCGTGCCAAGAAGGGTGCCGCCAAGAAGGCGCACGAGACTACGACGCTGGAAGACCTGGAGAAATGAGCATGAATGAACTGCAATTTTTGACTTGGGTGCGCGGGCCGGGGCTTGACATCGCCGTCGGCATTTTCCTGCTGGGGGTGTTGTGGCGCCTGTTCGAAATCTACTCGCTGGGGCGTAAGAAGGATCTGTCCGCGCCGCGCCACGCTGCCGGCGCGTCCGGCCTGCATACCGTGTTCCGGCGTTCGCTGCCGCCGCCAGGCCTGCTGAAGCGTTCGCCGGTGAGCTATATCGGCGGCTACATTTTCCACATCGGGTTGGCGGTCGTCGTGTTCGGGTTCGCGCCGCACATCCTGTTGGTGAAGAACCTCACCGGTCTCTCATGGCCCGGCCTGCCGTCGCAGTTCATCGATCTGGCTGCGGTGGTGACGATGGCGGCGATGGTGGTGATGCTGGTCGACCGCATCAACAAGCCGGTCAAGCGCTTCCTCAGCACCTTCGAGGACTGGTTCACCTGGGCGGTGACTTTTCTGCCGGTGCTGACCGGCTGGATGGCGGTGCAGCATCTGCTATTGCCCTATACGACGATGCTGGCCGTGCATATCCTGAGCGTGGAAATCCTGCTCATCGTGCTGCCCTTCACCAAGCTATTCCATGCCTTCACGTTGTTCGGCTCGCGCTGGTACAACGGCCGGGCGAACGCGCACAAGGGGGTACCCGTATGAGCAGGGAGCAGGGGCCCCGCCAGGCGGGGATGCGACCGGCCGCGAATGCTGGTAGCGACCGACCCAATCGCCTTGGCATAACTCCAATGGTTAAGGAGGAAGCAGTATGAGCGCCACACTCGAAAAAGGCATCCGCGTCCTCAAGGAAGTCATCGACGCGCCCATCGCCAGCTACTTCGAAAGCTGCGTGCACTGCGGCCTGTGCGCCGAGGCGTGCCTGTTCTATACGGAAACCGGCGACCCCAAGTACACGCCGATCCACAAGCTGGAGCCGTTGCGCCGCATCTACGAACAGGAATACACCCTGCTGGGGCGGCTGAAGAAAATGGTCGGGCTGTCCAAACCCGTCACCGACGGCGAACTCGATCAATGGCAGGAACTGGTCTACAACAGCTGCACCCTGTGCGGGCGCTGTTCCGCTGTCTGTCCGGTCGGCAACGACATCGTCTACATGGTGCGCAAATTCCGCGAGGGCATGTCGGCCTCCGGCCACGCGCCTGAAGGCATCAAGGGCGCGGTCGAGCGCACCGTCACCATCGGCAGCCCGATGGGGGTCAAACTGCCTGCGGTGCAGGCGCAGATGAAACACGTCGAAGAAGACTACGGCCTTCCGATTCCGCTTGATGTGGAAGGTGCCGAGTACATGGTGATGCTGTCGTCGATGGAAATCATCAACTTCCCCGAATACCTCGCTGCTGTCGCCAAGATCATGCATCAGGCCGGCAAGACCTGGACGCTGTGCTCGACCGCCTTCGAGGCCACCAACGCCGGCATCCAGATTGGCAACTCGGACTTGGCCAAGGTCATCGTCTCGCGCATCGTCGAAGGCGCAGAAAAGCTCAAGGTCAAGACTGTGATCAGCCCCGAATGCGGCCATGCCTACACCGCGCTGCGCTGGGAGGGCGCCAATCTGGTCGGGCGGCCGTTCAGCTTCGAGGTCAAGCACATCATCGAAGTGCTGGACGAATTCCAGCAGCAAGGATTGCTGAAAACCGAAGGCTTTGAGACCGACAAGCTGACCTTTCACGATCCCTGCCAGCTGGTGCGCCGTGGCGGCGTGATCCAGCAGCCACGCACGCTGATGAACCTGGTGGCGAAGAATTTCGTCGAGATGCCGGATGCCGGCTACATGAACTGGTGCTGCGGCGGCGGCGGCGGTGCATCGGCCATCGAGGAAGGCGAGGCACTGCGGCTCGAAGCCTTCAAGAAAAAGAAATCCCAGTTCGAAGCCGTCAAACCGGATCGGGTGGTGACGGCCTGTGCCAACTGCCGCATCGTGCTGGAAGAAAGTCTCGAGCATTACCAGATGGAACTCCCGGTGATCGGCTTGACCGAGCTGATCGCCGAGCACATTCCGGACAACGCGCCGCAAGCGGCAATCAAGTCGTAAGGAGCCTCATTCATGACCACAGCACAGCGCGTCGTTGTCGACCCCATCACCCGCATCGAGGGTCACTTGCGCATCGAGGCCGAAACCGATGCCAGCGGCAAGATCATCAGCGCGTATTCCGCCGGCACCATGGTGCGTGGTATCGAGATCATCCTGCGCGGCCGCGATCCGCGCGACGCCTGGGCCTTCGCCCAGCGCATCTGCGGCGTTTGCACTTTGGTGCACGGCATCGCCTCGGTGCGCTCGGTGGAAGATGCGCTGCATCGCGCCATCCCCAGCTACAGCATTCCGAAAAATGCGGAACTGATCCGCAACCTGATGATTGCCGCGCAATACGTGCATGACCACGTGATGCATTTTTATCACCTGCATGCACTCGACTGGGTCGATGTGGTGTCCGCGCTCAAGGCCGACCCCAAGGCCACCTCGGCACTGGCGCAATCGCTTTCGAGCTATCCCAGGTCTTCGCCAGGCTACTTCGCCGACGTGCAGAAGAAGGTGAAGACCTTTGTCGAGCAAGGCCAGCTGGGCATTTTTTCCAACGCCTACTGGGGCCACCCCGCCTACAAACTGCCGCCAGAAGCCAACCTGATGGCGGTGGCGCACTACCTTGATGCGCTCGCCTGGCAACGTGATGTGGTCAAACTGCACACCATATTCGGTGGCAAGAATCCGCACCCCAACTTCGTGGTGGGCGGCGTGCCCTCGGCCATTTCGGTACATACCAGCGGCGGTGGCCAGGATGCCACTGCGCTCAACATGGTGGGCCTGCAGACGGTACAGAACGTCATCAGGCAGATGCGCGATTTCGTCGATCAGGTTTATGTGCCGGACACGCTCGCCATCGCTGGTTTCTACAAAGACTGGGGCGGGCGCGGTGAGGGCTTGGGCAATTTCCTGTCGTTCGGCGACCTGCCGTCGAAAGGTTTCTGGGATCCGGATTCCTATCTGATCCCGCGCGGCGTGATTCTCAACCGCGACCTGACCACAATTCACCCGATCGATCTGGATGCGGACAACGAGATCCAGGAATTCGTCAGCCACTCCTGGTACAAATACAGCCAGGGCGATGCGCAGGGCTTGCACCCGTTCAAGGGCGAAACCGAGCTCAACTACACCGGGCCGAAACCGCCTTACCAACACCTCAACGTCGACCAGAAATACTCCTGGATGAAGTCGCCGCGCTGGCAGGGAAAGTCCATGGAAGTCGGCCCGCTTGCCCGCGTGCTGATGCTGTATGCCAGTGGTAACGAACAAGCGAAGGAGCTGGTGGGCATGACGCTGAAGACGCTCGACGTCCCGGTCGATGCGCTGTTCTCGACGCTCGGCCGCACCGCTGCGCGCACGCTGGAATCGAAAATCCTGGCCGACGCGATGCAGGGTTGGTACGACCAGCTCATCGCCAACATCAAGGCGGGCGATGTACGTACCTTCAACGACCAGTACTGGGATCCGTCGACCTGGCCCAAGCACATGCAGGGCGTCGGCCTGATGGAGGCGCCGCGCGGCGGCTTGAGCCACTGGATCGTCATCGACGACGCCAAGATCAGCAACTACCAGGCGGTGGTGCCCAGCACCTGGAATGCCGGTCCGCGTGACGCAAAAGGCCAGCCGGGCGCCTACGAGGCGGCGCTGCAGGACAACCACGTCATGCTTGATCCGAAACAGCCAATCGAAATCCTGCGCACCATCCATTCGTTCGACCCCTGCATCGCCTGCGCCGTGCACGTGACCGACCCGGATGGCGATGAACTGGTGCAGGTGAAAATCAAGTGATGAATTCTGGAGAACACGCAATGAAACCGATGAAGCATGCACCAACCATCACCCTGACCGCCCTCTGCCTCTACGCCAGCTCGGCATACGCTCACCCCGGTCATATGGCAGCCGGTTTCGCCGGCGGTCTGGCACACCCCTTCCTTGGACTGGATCACCTGCTGGCCATGATCGCGATCGGCCTGTGGGCGGCGCAGCAGGGCGGCCGTGCGCTGTGGGCGGTGCCCGCCGCCTTTGTCAGCGCGATGGTGTTGGGCGGCGGGCTGGCGTGGGCAGGTCTGGCGCTGCCACAGATTGAGACCGGTATCGCGGCCTCGGTGCTGGTATTGGGTCTGCTGATCGCCACGCGGCGTCAATGGGCGGTGACGGCTGGCATGGCAGTCGCCGCCGGATTCGCGCTGTTCCACGGCTACGCCCACGGACTGGAAATGCCGCAGGCCACGTCGCCCGTGTTGTATGCCCTGGGCTTCGTGCTGGCGGCGGCTTGCCTGCATGGTGTGGGCATCGCCGGCGGCTTGCTCGGCCGCCGTGCGATGCAGATGGCCGGCATTGGCATCGTGGCCACCGGTGCAGCGCTGCTGGCCCTGGCGTAGCTCGGGTTCGGCTTTATTGGGCCAAGGTGCAAGGGCGGAGCTGAACATGATTGACGGATGGAAATCGCTTGGATGACACCCTGCAACGACTGCTGGAAGCCGAGACCCGCGCGCAAGCGGTGATCGACGACGCCAGCCGTGAACGTCAGCGCATGATGGATGACGCGCTGGCTGCCGTGCGTGACGCCGAGGCGCGTTTCGATGCCGGCCGGGTCGAGCTTCGGGCGCCTTATCTGCATGAGGCACAGGGACGCGCCGACCAGGTGGTTGCGGAGTTTTCGCGTAAATACGGCGAACGCCAGCGCGTGCTGCGTGAGCTGGCAGCCCGCCACGAGTCCGAAGCAGTGGATGCGGCCCTGGCCCTGTTGCTCGACCCGACCGTATGAGGGTTCCCCGCCCCTGACGGGAAGGGGGACCCGCACAATGCACGACCCAACCGCCATGTCTGCCTATCTCGATACCCGTGTCAGCCTGTATGCAGGCCGCCTCTTGCCGGATGAAGCGCTGGAGGAGCTGATCGAGCTGCCGGATGAGGCGGTGGCAGAGAAGCTGATCGGACGAGGCTTGCCGCAACTGGCGATGGGCTACGACAGGACGGACGGCGTGCAGGATTCCAGCTCGCTGGAACAACGCATCATTGTCCAGGTCCTCGACGAGACGCGTGTGCTGATCCGGCCCCTGTCCGGCAACGCGCGCAGGTTTCTTACCTTCTGGACCGCGCGCTTCGAGATGTCCAATGTGAAAACCCTGCTGCGCAGCAAGATGACGGGCGAGCGCCCTGCGGCCATTCTCGCCCGGCTGATCCCGATGGGCACGTTTGGCCGCCTGGACAACGAGGACCTGGCGCATGCCGAGGATGTCGGCGAGTTGTTGCGCCGCCTGGAAGCCGGCCCCTAT
>MGZO01000092.1:3360-4207 GCA_001802655.1 Hydrogenophilales bacterium RIFOXYD1_FULL_62_11 | reverse complement strand
CGAAGGCCTGGTCCAGCACGCCCAGCCGCTGGAGGAAACGGTGGGTGAACCGTTCCGCAGCCTGATGGCCAACCTCATCGACCGCATCAACCTGGTCTGGCTGCTGCGCTACCGGTTCAACTACAGGCTGCCGCCGGCGCAGGTGTATTACCTGCTGGTGGCTTCACGCTACAGCCTGCCCAGCGCGCGTCTGCGGGAGCTGGCTGCGCTGGACAGTCCGGCGGCGGTGCTGGGCGCGCTGCACGCAGCATGGCAGGCCCGGCTGTCGGGCGTGAAGGACATTCCTGCCGTATTCGCGTACATGGAGCACGCCGCCGCCGAGCAGGCATTGCGGGTGCTGCGTTCACGGGCACCCGAGATTGCACGCGCGTTCGCCTATCTGATCCTGCGCGAACGCGACCTGCGCGCGGTCCGTGCGGTATTGCGCGGCCGACACCTCGGTTTGGCCGATGACGATATCCGGCTGGCGCTGCGGCGCGGTCCCGCTGAGCTGAGCTGATGCTGCGCGCCGAACCCCTGCTCAGAATTCAATTGGTGATGCTGGCATCCGAAGCGCAGGACGCTGCGCTGACGCTTGCCCGCTTTGGCTTATTCAATCCGGCACCGTGCAGGGTAGAGGCGCTCGCGGAATCACCCGCTGTCGCCTACCGTGAGGTCTGGCTTGAAGCCGAGGCTCGCCTGTCAAAGCTGCTGGACGCGTGCGGCGACACCGGCCCGCTGGACTTGCCCGATGCAGCCGAGGCCCCATCGCTCGCCGACCTGCAGGAAGTCAACCATTGGCTGAAGGACGTCTGGATCGCCTGTTCAGATTGCCATGAGAACGAAGCGCAGATCGAGGAGGTGCGCA
>MGZO01000092.1:0-3326 GCA_001802655.1 Hydrogenophilales bacterium RIFOXYD1_FULL_62_11 | reverse complement strand
GCGCTGGCCATGACCGGGCATCTGGTTTCGCGCTTCGATCAGGCCGGCGACCAGGTGTTCGCGGTGATTGCCGGTGCGCGCGCCCGTCACGATGAGGTGCGCGGTCTGCTGGCCCAGGCGGGCTGGCGCGAGCTGCCGGTGCCAGACGAATTGCGTGCCCATCCACAGGCGGCACGCGCCTGGCTGGAGGCCGAACGCGCCCGGATGGATGTGCAATCCGGCGCCGCCTGCCAGGTCAGGGACGGGCTGCGCGAACAGTTCGGGCCGCGCCTGCACGAAGCGCGAATGCGCTTGGCCCTGGCACGCCCGCTGGCCGAGGCTGCCCAGGCTGGCATATCCGGCAGGGGCGGGTTGGCTGCCTTGTCTGGCTGGATCCCGCGCCGGCAATTGAATGAATTGCGAGCCACGCTGGATGCACGTCTTCACCGTCGCTACTGGCTCGATCAGCGCGAGCCTGCTGCCGACGACCTGGCCGAAGTGCCTTCGTTGATGCGCTACCCGGGCTGGCTCAAGCCTTACGTGCCGCTGGTGAAAAGCTATGGCGTGCCGCGCTATGGCGAACTCGATCCGGCGCTGCCGTTCGCCATCACCTACCTGCTGCTGTTCGGCGCCATGTTTGGTGACATCGGCCACGGTGCGACGATCCTGCTGCTGTCGCTGGCGTTTGCCCGGCGGCTTGGTCGCGCGGTCTGGATTGGCACCGCCGCAGGCGCCGTGTCGATGCTGTTCGGCCTTTTTTACGGCAGCATCTTCGGCTACGAGAACATTCTCCCGCCGCTCTGGTTGTCGCCGCTGCACGATCCGCTACGCGTACTGACGATTGCCGTGGCGTTCGGCGTCGGCTTTATCGTGTTCACGCTGCTCGCCAATGTACACAACCAGTGGGTGGCTGGCCGCGTCGCCGAGGCGTTGCTCGACTCCAGTGGCCTGGCCGGGCTGGCGTTCTACCTCGGGGCTGTCGGCGTGCTGGCGAGTTGGACCGGTGTGCTGGTTGTCGCCCAACCCGCCGCGATACTGGCAGGCCTGGGCATCGCCGGGGTGGCGGCGTTCAAATGGCATGAAACCCAAGCCGGGTTGGGCGAGCGCCTATTGGTCACCCTCATCGAAACGATGGAAACCGCCATCAACCTGTTTTCGAATACGCTGTCATTCATGCGCGTGGCGGCCTTCAGCCTCAACCATGTGGCGCTGGCCCTGGCGGTGTTCACGCTGGCCCACGGTCTGGATGCAGTCGGCCACGGGATCACCCTCGTGCTGGGCAATATCGTCATCATCGTGCTGGAAGGCGGCATCGTTGCGATCCAGGCGCTGCGCCTGATGTATTACGAAGGGTTCTCGCGCTTTTTCAGCGGGGATGGAAGGGAATTTGTGCCGTTGCGAATTGAGAAGGCGTGAGGGGTAAGCGGTGAGCAGTGAGCGGAGGTGCCTTCCGCCTCCCTGCTTACCGCTCACTGCTTACCGTTCACCGTAGAAGGAGAAAACATGATTGGGTTGATCGTATTGATGAGTGTGCCGGTGGCGGCGACGCTGGGCGCGGGCATCTGGCTGACGCTGAAGCCGCAGCGTATTGCTGCGGGCTGGCTGCAGGGCGGCCTGCTGGCCAGTCTGGGGCTGTTTGGCCTGGGGGTCGCCGGCGTCCTGCTGATGGGCGTGCAGGAGGTCATGGCGGCTGAACCGGCGGCGACGGCAGCACGCGAAATCACCTTGGGGCAGGGCCTGGCCTTGCTCGGGATCGGCCTGCCGACCGGCCTCGCGGCCATCGCCGCAGCGCTGGCGCTGGGGCCGATCGGCTCCGCATCGCTGGCGGTAATCGCCGAGAAGCCGGAAATGTTTGGCCGCACCCTGGTTTACATGGGGCTGGCCGAAGGGATCGCGATTTACGGCCTGGTCATGTCGATCCTGCTGCTTGGCAAGCTCTGAGGCGATGCAAACCGCAAGCGATATCCCCTCCGATGGCGCCCGTCTGGTGGTGCTGGGCAGTGCCGGTCTCGCCGACGGCTTCAGTCTCATCGGCGCCGAGGTTCATGCCGACGCTGATCCCGCCACCGTGGAGCGGGTGCTGGAGCAACTGGCCCATAGCGGTGATGCAGCACTGGTGCTGCTGGAAAGCACACTGGCCCACGCCGGCGGCTTCTGGCTCAATCGCTTGCGCGACGAAGGCGGCCGCATTGTCATCACCGAACTGCCGCCTTTGCCCTCGCCCCGGGATTACGCGCCGGCGGTGGACGCGGTGGTGCGGGCGGTTCTGGGACCGGATGCGTTGAAGTAGATGCAAGTTGCAAGATACAAGGCACAAGGAAAAGCCCGGCCATCCATCTTGTAATGTGAAGCTTGATGATGGTTTCTCAAGTATCTCAATCTGGAGCGTAAATGGAAGTTGACTCACAAGTCTCCCAACTCGAGCAGGCGCTGCTTCAGCAGGCCAGGACGCTGGCACGCGAGTTCCTGCAGAACGCCGAATCGGCACGCGCACACATCCTCGCCGAGTCGGCTGAAAAGCTGAAGTTGGCTGGTGAGCACGAAGTACTGACCGCCAAGGTCCAAGCCGAGCGGCTGGTGCGGCGGCAAGGCCAGACGGCGGAAACGCGACTTGCGGCTGAACTCGACCGGCTACGCTGGGCGCTCACGGAATCCACGCTGTCCGAAGTCAAAATTGCTTTCCGCCAACTGGTTCAGGACGAAACGCGTTATCTCGGTGTGCTCGAAGCCTGGCTGGCAGCGGCGGCGCAGGCGCTGCCGCCGGGCGATCTGGTGGCGGAGGTCCGGCCCGAAGACGAAAAGCGTCTTCAACCTTTGTGGAATGAAATGCTTGCGCGTGCCGCGCCAGGGCGCGCCGTCACGCTCGCCACGCACAGTCAACCGACCGAAGGCGGTATCCGCGTGCGGCTGGCAGACAATCGTGCCCAACTCGACCAGACCTTCGAGGCACGCCGCGCACGCCTCGCCGACGAACTGGCACGCGTGGCGATGGAACGCCTGTTTGCCAGCGCGCCTGACCTCGGAACGCTCATTCACGGATAGGACACATGGGCAGAATTCTCGAAATCAACGGCCCCCTGGTCAAACTCGAACTGCCGCAGACGGTGTTGGGCGAGCAGGTCCGGGTCGGACGCATGGGCCTGGTTGGAGAAATCATCGGCCGTGACGGCGACACCGCGCTGGCGCAGTTGTATGAGGACACCGCCGGGCTGCGCCCCGGCGAGGTGGCAGAAGGCCTCGGCTGGCCGCTATCGGTGGAACTCGGGCCGGGGTTGTTGGGCGGTATTTTCGACGGCGTGCAGCGTCCGCTGCAGGCGATGCGGGAGCAGAGCGGCGACCGTATCGCA
>MGZO01000091.1:76285-76793 GCA_001802655.1 Hydrogenophilales bacterium RIFOXYD1_FULL_62_11 | reverse complement strand
AGGTGCTCGATGCCTACGCCGGTGCCCAGCAAACGGCGGCCGCCGTCGGCACCGCCTGGCATGCCTGGCAAAGCGCGCGCCAGCGGCGGCTCGACGCCGAATCCCAGGGCCAGGCGCGGCAGATCGAACGCGAAGGTCTGCAGCTGGCGGTGGAGGAATTGCGTGCGCTGGGCGACAACCTCGCGCGCTGGGACGAGATCCAGACCGAACATGCGCGACTGTCGCATGTCACCACCCTGATCGAAGGCAGCCAGGCGCTGATCGACGGGCTGGATGAAGGCGAGGTGGCCGTATCCAGCCAGCTCGGCGACATGAGCGCGCGACTCGATGCGATGCAGGGGGTGGACGACAGCCTGAAGGACGTCGCCACCTTGCTGCATTCTGCCAGCGCCGATCTGGCCGAGGCGGTGCATGCGCTGCGCCGCTATTCCAATCACCTGAATCTCGACCCGGAACGGCTCGACGAACTCGACCGTTTGTTGAGCGACATGCACCGGCTGGCGCGCAA
>MGZO01000091.1:72000-76254 GCA_001802655.1 Hydrogenophilales bacterium RIFOXYD1_FULL_62_11 | reverse complement strand
CTGCTGGAACAGTTTCAGGCACGCCTGGCCGCGCTGGATGCCAGCGACGATCTCGATGCCTTGCAAACCAGCGAGACCACCGCCCTGGCGCATTACCAGCAGACGGCCAAACAGCTCAGCGCGCAGCGTAGCAAGGCCGCTCTCGCGCTCGCCAAACAGGTCACCGCCGCGATGCACGAACTCGCGCTGGCCGGCGGCCGGCTCGACATTCAGCTGCAAGCGGTGAGCGAACCGCGCGCCCACGGGCTCGAAGATGTCGGCTTCCTCGTTGCCAGCCACCCCGGTTTGCCGCCCGGGCCGCTGGCCAAAGTGGCGTCGGGCGGCGAGCTGTCGCGTATCAGCCTGGCGATCCAGACCGCACTGTCCGGCGTGGCGGGCGTGCCGACGCTGATTTTCGACGAAGTCGATGTCGGCATTGGCGGCAGCGTCGCCGAAGCCGTGGGGCGGCGCCTGGCCCGGCTCGGCGAAACGCGTCAGGTGCTGGTCATCACCCATTTGCCGCAAGTGGCCGCGCGTGGCAGCCAACACTTGCGCGTCGCCAAGCAGGCCAACGGCGGCTTCGTGTCGTCCAACATCGAATTGCTCGACCCCGACGCGCGGGTGGAAGAACTCGCGCGCATGCTGGGCGGCATCAAGATCACCGCCACCACCCGTCAGCACGCAGCGGAGATGCTCGCCGGGTGAGACGCCTGTTAGGCATCCTGTGCCTGCTGCTGGTCACCATTGCGCCGGCGCGGGCAGCAGACACGATGAGCGGCATTGTCTTTGTCGTTATCGACGGCGATACCGTCCTGTTCAAACCGGATTCCTATGGCGCTGCCTCGCGCGCCTTCCTCAAGCTTCGCCTGGCCAACATTGATGCGCCGGAAAAAGACCAGCCCTACGGCGAGGCCGCCACGCGTGCGTTGAGCGCACTGGTGCTGAATCAGCGGGTGGACGTGACCACCGTTGCGACCGACTTCTATGGCCGAACCATTGCGCAGATCCAAGCAGGTGACGTGCAGGTGAATACCGAACTGGTGAGGCGTGGGCTGGCATGGGCGTCGCGCAAAGCGGCCATGAAGAAAATTCAGCGCGATGCGCAGCAGGCAGCCCGTGGGCTGTGGCGGGAGGCCGCGCCGATGCCGCCATGGGTGTGGAGGCGGGAACACGCAAATTGAATGCGCATCATCGAAATGATGCCAGCGTTTCAAGTCATGATTTCCCTTGGAGGTAGACCGTCTTGCCCGCAAGCGCTTGACGAGCAAGACGGTATCTACGCGTGCTGATTCAGTCCGGACGTTCTTTCTTCACAACGGTGGCGTGATCGCCGACCGGCTTCGCCATTCGCAGAAACATCGCGAGTTCTTCGATCCAGCGCAGCTTGCTCTCGACCGGCAAAGCGCGAAAGGCGCGCAAGCGCTCGTCGCTGACAAAATAGGTGCGGTCGCCGCGATCAAATAGCATGGTCAGATTTCTCCCAGTCGTTTCAGGTGTTCGATATCGGACAGATCGATCGGACGCCTCACTGCCTGCTTCAGCGCAATCAAGTCGTCAATGCCGACAACCACGATGGGCACCTCGCCAGCCTTGAAGGTCACGGCACGCTCGCGCATCCCGGCGTAATTAACCGGCGGATACAGCAATACATCCACAGTGATGCCCGCCAGCCCCGGCGCACGCAGGGCAAATACCTCAAGATTGCGTTCGCGATGCCATTCTGCAAGCTGGTCAAGATCGATCAGGGTATCCAGATCAACTGGCAAGACCGGCGTCATCCCGAGTTCACGCGTCATCGCCACCACTGAAGCCAGGTTTTCCGGCGTCATCGCCACGGTCACGTCGATATCCATCGTCGCCCGCTCGATGCCATGCAGCGAAACCGCCAAGCCGCCGATCAGGACGTAATCGACTCGGTGGCGGTCAAGGGCGGAGAAGAGGTCGAGATAGAACATGGTCGTTGGTTTTGTACTGGGTAGAAAGCGTGGTCCTCTGTTGGGATGTTCAGACTAAATTCTGGACTCGCGCGCGTCCATGCTCCAATCAGAGTCTGCGACGATGTGCAGTGATGCCGTAGAGCAGCGCCAAGCCGGCCAGTATCATTCCGTAGGTGGACGCTTCCGGTACGGCAACAGCCGTACCTTGTAGGCTCCAGTTACCGGTTGATCCGTTGAAGGGGCCGCCTAGCATGGTGGAGGACCAAGCGATGTTATATGCACCGGTAGTCGAGTTCCACGAACCGGTAACATTTGAGTTACCTTGGTTCCAATTGAAGGAATACCAACTCATGGTCCAATTGGACATATCAACCGTGATGGTGCCAGTTGCTGCGTCAACCATGCCGTTAATGGTTGGACCACCCGCTGCAGGTGAACCGCCGTAAGGTGCGTAGGTACCATCACTACTGTATATATAGACAGGGTTAAAAAAGAATGTGAAGGGGGATCCGTACGTTTGGTTGTTGGCCGCGGTCAGATCCAAGCCATTACCTGAGAAGGTCCAAGGGTTGGGTATACTTGGAGACCCACCTTCATTCCAGGATCCAGTAGCAACATACATCGTATCAATGGCGACCGGTGCAGCCATTGCTCCGCTTGAAATCATAGCCAGAGCGGCGACAGAAAAGTTAGTCATTGTGGATTTCATTTTTTTAGTTTCCTTATGTCATTAGCGAATGCGAGTTCGTCTCTGAAGTGTAATGGCATTAAGACAAAGACGTAGCTGCTCCATAAACCTCTCGCTTCCTGACATTAGGTCTTTGCCGTAGATTAAGTGGGCATAAGGGAAATCCGTTTTTTCGTTTATGGTCAACTTTTTACCCCACCAACTGCTCCAGCACAAACGGCAGAATCCCGCCCTTGTTGTAATACTCCACCTCAATTGGTGTATCGATGCGCAGCTTGACCGCCACGCGCTCGCTGCTGCCATTGGCGCGATGGATCACCAGCGTCACATCCTGCTGCGGCACGATGCCGGTTTCGATGCCTTCGAGGTCGAAGGTTTCCGAGCCGTCGAGCTTCAACGTAGCCGCATCGACGCCGTCCTTGAACTGGCAGGGCAGCACGCCCATGCCGGCGAGGTTGGCGCGGTGGATGCGCTCGAAGCTCTTGGCGACGACGGCTTTGACGCCCAATAGCGTGGTGCCCTTGGCGGCCCAGTCGCGGCTGGAGCCGGTGCCGTATTCTTCGCCGGCGAAGATCATCAGCGGTGTGCCTTCGGCCTGATACGCCATCGCGGCGTCGTAGATGGCCTGCTGTTCGCCGCCCTTGAGCGTGATGCCGCCTTCGGAGCCGGGGACCATCAGGTTCTTGATGCGCACGTTGGCGAAGGTGCCGCGCATCATCACTTCGTGGTTGCCGCGGCGTGCGCCGTAGCTGTTGAAGTCGGCTTTCTGCACGCCGTGTTCGGTCAGATACAAGCCGGCGGGCGAGGTGGGCTTGATGCCGCCGGCGGGGCTGATGTGGTCGGTGGTGACGGAGTCGCCGAAGATCGCCAGCGCGCGGGCGGCCTTGATCGAGGTGCTGGCCACGCCTTGTTGCTGGGCGAAGAAGGGCGGCTCCTGAATGTAGGTGGAGGCCGTGTCCCACTGATACACCGTGCCTGCTGGTGCGGAGACCGCATCCCACAGCGGGTTGTCGGCGCCGACGTCAGCATAGATTTTGCGGTAGGCAGCAGGGTCGGTGGCGGTGTACATCACGGCGGCGACGTCTTCGTTGCTCGGCCACAGGTCTTTGAGGAAAACCGGCTGGCCGTCCTGGCTGGTGCCAAGGGCTTCTTTCTCGAAATCGATGTCGACGCGTCCTGCCAGCGCAAATGCCACCACCAGCGGTGGCGACATGAGGAAGTTGGCCTTGACCGCCTGGTGCACGCGCGCCTCGAAGTTACGGTTGCCGGACAGCACCGAAGCGACGACCAGATCGTGGTCAGCAATGGCCTTGTCGATTTCGGGCTTGAGCGGGCCGGAGTTGCCGATGCAGGTGGTGCAGCCGTAGCCGACCACGCTGAAGCCGACCTGCTCCAGCGCATCCATCAGGCCAGCCTTGTTGAGGTATTCAGTGACGGCGCGCGAGCCGGGGCCGAGGCTGGTCTTGACGTGCGCGGGCGGCTTGAGGCCCAACGCGGCAGCTTTCTTCGCCAGCAGGCCGGCCGCCAGCATCACGCCGGGGTTGGAGGTGTTGGTGCACGAGGTGATCGCGGCGATCACGACATCGCCATGTCCGAGGCTGCCGTTTCCCTTGCTGAAAAGGGTCGCGGGATCGGCCACGATGTGGTCTG
>MGZO01000091.1:66416-71915 GCA_001802655.1 Hydrogenophilales bacterium RIFOXYD1_FULL_62_11 | reverse complement strand
CGTTTGCGAGTAATCAATGTCACCTGCCTGCGGAATGCCGAACAGCCCTTGCGCCTGGTAGTAGGCGCGGATGGCATCCACCTGCGCGTCGCTGCGGCCGGTCGCGGCAAAGTACTGGCAGGTCGCTTCGTCCACCGGGAAGAAGCCCATGGTCGCGCCGTATTCCGGTGCCATGTTGGCGATCGTCGCGCGGTCGGTGACCGACATGGCGGCCACGCCAGTGCCGAAGAATTCGACGAACTTGCCGACGACTTTCGCTTTGCGCAGCATTTCGGTAATCGTCAGCACGATGTCGGTGGCGGTGACACCGGGTTTCGCCGCGCCGGTGAGGTTGACGCCGACGACGTCGGGGGTGAGGAAGTACACTGGCTGGCCGAGCATCGCGGCTTCGGCCTCGATGCCGCCCACGCCCCAGGCGACGATGCCGAGGCCGTTGATCATCGTGGTGTGGCTGTCGGTGCCGACCAGCGTGTCCGGGTAGGCGACGCCGTCTTTCTCCATCACGCCGCGCGCCAGGTATTCCATGTTGACCTGGTGCACGATGCCGACGCCGGGCGGCACCACTTTGAACGTGTCGAAGGCCTGCATGCCCCATTTCAGGAACTGGTAGCGCTCGCGATTGCGCTCAAACTCGATTTTCATGTTGAGGTCGAGCGCATCGTGGGTGCCGGCGGCGTCGACCTGAATGGAATGGTCGACCACCATATCGACCGGCACCAGCGGCTCGATCTGCTTCGGATCCTTGCCCATTGCCTGTGCGGCCGAGCGCATCGCGGCGAGGTCAGCCAGCAGCGGCACGCCGGTGAAATCCTGCAGGATTACGCGGGCGACGGTGAACGGGACTTCCTCGGTGCGCTCGGCATTCGGCTTCCAGCCCGCCAGCTGCTTGACGTGCTCGGGGGTGACTTTGACGCCGTCGCAATTGCGCAGCACCGATTCCAGCACGATGCGGATCGACACCGGCAGGCGGCCGACCGATTGGCCGAGCGCGGCTTCAAGTTTTTTCAGTGAAGCGAACTGCTTGTTGCCGCTGGCGGTGGAAAAGGAATCCTGGGTGTTGAAAGCGTCGGTCATGGCGATCTCGAAAGGGAAAGATAAAGGTCTGGCGAAGCAATTAACGTGCGATGCGCGTGCTTAGGGCGCCTCGCGCCGCATCTGCGGGCTATTTATTGTTCCCGCCTCATCTGCGGGAAGAGGATCACGTCGCGGATGCTCGGCGAATCGGTCAGCAGCATCACCAGGCGGTCGATGCCGATGCCGCAGCCGCCGGTGGGCGGCAGGCCGTGTTCCAGCGCGCGGATGTAGTCGGCGTCGTAGTGCATGGCTTCCTCGTCGCCGGCTTCCTTTTGCCGCACCTGATCCATGAAGCGCTCGGCTTGGTCTTCGGCGTCGTTCAGCTCGGAAAAGCCGTTGGCCATTTCGCGGCCGGTGATGAACAGCTCGAAGCGCTCGGTAATCTCCGGCTCGCTGTCGGAACGGCGCGCCAGCGGCGACACTTCGGCCGGATAGTCGATGATGAATGTCGGCTGGATCAGCAGGGTTTCGGTGGTTTCCTCGAAGAACGAAAGCTGCAGGCCGCCGATACCATCCTGCGGTTTGAATTTGGCCTTCATCGCCTTGAACTGGCCGACCAGCCAGTCGCGGTCGTTCAACTGTTCGACCGTGTAGTGCGGGTGGTAGTGGCGGATCGCCTCGACAATGGTGCGGCGGGCAAACGGCTTGCCGAGATCGATTTCGTGGCCCTGGTAGGGCACCACGGTGGAGCCGGTGGCGGCGACCGCAGCGGCGCGGATCAGCGACTCGGTGAGATCCATCAAATAACGGTATTCGCGATAGGCCTCGTAGAACTCCATCATGGTGAACTCGGGGTTGTGCCGCGTCGACAGCCCCTCGTTGCGGAAATTGCGGTTGATTTCGAACACCTTTTCGAAGCCGCCGACCACCAGCCGCTTGAGATACAGCTCGGGCGCGATGCGCAGGAACAGCTCCATGTCGAGCGCATTGTGGTGGGTGGCAAACGGCTTGGCCGCGGCGCCGCCGGGGATCGGATGCATCATCGGCGTTTCGACTTCGAGGAACTCGCGCTCGACCATGAAGGCGCGGATCGCCTGGATGATCTTGGAACGACGCTTGAAGGTCTCGCGCGCGTCGTCGTTGGTGATGAGGTCGAGGTAGCGCTGGCGGTATTTCTGTTCCTGGTCCGACAAGCCGTGGAATTTTTCCGGCAGCGGACGCAGGGCCTTCGACAGCAGGCGGATCGCTTTCGCCTGGATCGTCAGTTCGCCCTTGTTGGTCTTGAACAGGATGCCGGTCACGCCGATGAAATCGCCCAGATCCCAGTGCTTGAACGCGTCGTGCGACTCCAGCCCGGCGTGGTCATTCGACACATACACCTGAATCTGCCCGCTCATGTCCTGCAGCGTGGCGAAGCTGGCCTTGCCCATCACCCGCTTCAGCATCATGCGGCCGGCCAGCTGCACTTCGACCGCTTCGCCTTCCAGCGCTTCCTTGGTCTTGTCGCCATGGGCGGCAGCCAGCTTGCCCGCGTAGTCGCGGCGCTCGAAGTCGTTGGGGAAAGCGATCCCCTGTTTGCGGATCGCGGCGAGCTTGGCGCGGCGTTCGGCGATGATCTGGTTTTCGTCGAGGATGGGGGCGGAAGTGGGTTCGGTCATGATGCCAGTTCAGTAAAAGGTGAATACGGGGATGCCGAGCGCACGGGCGGCCTCGGCCTGGTTTTTGTCGGCGGTGGCGAAACTGGTCGCGCCGTAATGGCGGGCATGCGCCAGATGCAATGCGTCCAACGCCCGCAAGGGCAGTTCAGGAATCAGGTCGATCAGTTGTCTGGCCTCAAGAAACAGGCCGGGAGAATCGTGCTGGATGCGCCATGAATTCGCCTGCACGTCGCGGTCAAATTCGGCGAGGGCAACGCGTTCAAGCGGCAGGTCGATCTGCTGGGCGCGCCGGCGGCGCGCCAACATACAGCGGAATTCAACCAGGGTAAGCGGGCTGGAGACGACTTCATCCTGAGCATCGGCCCAGTCGAGCACATCCAGCGAGCGCGGCTCGCGGATGTAGCACTTGGCGAGTGCGCTGGTGTCGATATACGCGCTCAAAAACGCTCCTCGCGCTCTGCCGCCAGAATGTCTTCGCTGGGAACCGTTTGCATGGGCTGGCTTTCCAGAAATGCCCGCAACGAGCGCACCCGGCGCCTCGGTTCCACCGGCAAAATCCGCGCCACCGGCTCGCCATGCTTGACCACCAGCACCTCGTCGCTGTCGGCGAACATCTGGTCGGGGTGCGACAGGCCTTCGCGGGCTTCGCGGATGGTCAGGGTTTTCATGGCAAACCTCGGAATGGGGGGTAAAACGTGACACAATTATAGCCAATGTGACACACCCGCCGCCAGCCTGTTTTTTGCCATGTCCGACACCCCTTTAAGCCTGCTCAACCGCGTCTTCGGCTACCCCGCGTTTCGCGGCGAGCAGGCGGCCATCGTCGATGCCCTTGTTGCGGGTGGCGACGCCCTGGTGCTGATGCCCACCGGCGGCGGCAAATCGCTGTGCTTCCAGATCCCCGCGCTGCTGCGCGAGGGCTGCGCGGTGGTGGTGTCGCCGCTGATCGCGCTGATGCAGGATCAGGTCGCCGCCTTGAAGGAACTGGGCATCGCCGCCGAGTTTCTGAATTCGAGTCTGGATGGCGCGACAGCGGCTCAGGTCGAGCGCGAGTTCGTCACTGGCCAATTGAAGCTGCTGTATGTGGCGCCGGAACGCCTGCTCACCCAGCGTTTCCAGAGCCTGCTCGAACAGGCGCGCGTCGCGCTGTTCGCCATCGACGAAGCGCACTGCGTATCGCAATGGGGGCACGATTTCCGCCCGGAATATCTGGGCTTGTCCACGCTGCATGAACGCTTTCCCGAGGTGCCGCGCATTGCCCTGACGGCCACCGCCGACACCGCGACGCGCGCTGAAATCCTCACCCGGCTCGATCTCGGCGCAGCACGCGTGTTCGTCGCCAGCTTCGACCGCCCCAACATCCGTTATCGTATTTCCGAGAAATCCGACCCGCGCCGCCAGCTGCTCGACTTTCTGGGCGAGCACAAGGGCGAGGCCGGGATCGTCTATTGCAGCACGCGCAAGAAAGTCGAAGACACCGCCGACGCGCTCAATCAAGCCGGCCTCACCGCACTGGCCTACCACGGCGGCATGGACAACGTGACGCGCCGCCGCCATCAGGAAAAATTCCTGCGCGACGACGGCGTGGTCATGGTCGCCACGCTGGCGTTCGGCATGGGCATCGACAAGCCCGACGTGCGCTTCGTCGCCCACACCGATTTGCCGCGCTCGGTCGAAGGCTACTACCAGGAAACCGGCCGCGCCGGGCGCGACGGCGCGCCCGCCGAAGCGTGGATGGCGTGGGGCCTGCAGGACGTCGTCACCCAGCGCCGCTTCATCGACGAGGGCGAGGCCGAAGACGCGCACAAGCGCAGCGGCCACGCCAAGCTCGACGCGCTGGTCGGGCTATGCGAAGCGGCCAGCTGCCGCCGCGTCGCGCTGCTGAGTTACTTCGGCGAAGCCAGCCAGCCCTGCGGCAACTGCGACGTCTGTCTGAACCCGCCTACCCTGTGGGACGGCACCGAAGCCGCGCAGAAATTGTTGAGCGCGGTCTACCGCACCGGCCAGCGTTTCGGCGCAGGTCACGTCATCGACGTGCTGCTCGGCAAGACCACGGAAAAAGTCGACAAATTCGGCCACACTCAATTGAGCGTGTTCGGCATCGGCGCCAGCCAGACCGATAAAGTCTGGCGCGCCGTGCTGCGCCAACTGGTGGTGCGCGGGTTGCTGGAGGTCGACCACACTGCTTACGGCGCGTTGAAACTCACCGCCGCCGCCAAGCCCGTGTTGAAGGGCGAAGAAACCGTCATGCTGCGCGCCATCGAAGTGCGCCCGGCGCGCAGCAAGAAATCCCGCTTTGCCGCAAGCGGAGGAGCAGGTGTTCACGACGACGAAGATCCGCTGTTCCTCTCCCTGCGCGCCTGGCGCCGCGAAACCGCCAACGAAAAAGGCGTGCCCGCCTACGTCATCCTGCACGACGCCACCCTGCGCGAAATCGCCGCGCGCCGCCCCGCCACGCTGGCGGAACTGGGCGAGATATCCGGGCTGGGGACGAAGAAGCTGGAAGCGTACGGCGAGGCCGTGCTGGGAGTGGTGGCGGAGGGCTGAACAAGAAAGCATTCCGTTGCCTTTGACGAATGCCAAGCCTCGTCCTATAGTTAACCGTAAGGTTAATTAACCGATAGAGAAAATACGGATGAGCCCTGCAATAGACACCTTGAGCTTGACCTTTGCTGCGCTGTCGGACCCCACTCGGCGGGCGATGCTGGCGCGTTTGGTTCAGGGCGAGGCCTCGGTCAATGAGCTTGCAGCCCCGTTCAGGATGAGCCTGCCCGCCGTTTCAAAACACATCAAAGTGCTGGAAAAAGCGGGATTGCTGATCAAGACC
>MGZO01000091.1:64867-66382 GCA_001802655.1 Hydrogenophilales bacterium RIFOXYD1_FULL_62_11 | reverse complement strand
TGAATCAGCGGCCAGGCCGGCGCAAGAAATGGTGACCAGTCCAGACGCAAGCAAGCCAACCGATACCCCGGACAAGGCCAAAAGAAGAACTGAAAAGCAGGCCCAAGCCGCCACAAGCCCCAAAAAACCCAAGCCCGCCACACGATCCGCTCAAAACCAACCCACAGCCAAGGAGAAAACAGATGACGACAAGCTTCAACAACAAATTGGATTTGACTTTTGAGCGTATCGTCGATGTGCCGCCCCAGCTAGTCTGGCAGGCCTGGACGGAACCCGAGCTGATCAAGCAGTGGTTTTGCCCCTTGCCATGGAAGACGATCGACGCCGAAGTCGACGTGCGCCCCGGCGGGATTTTTCGCACCACCATGCAGTCGCCCGAAGGCAAAGAATTCCCCAATCTCGGCTGCTACCTGGAAACGGTCAAAAACGAAAAGCTTGTCTGGACCAATGCCCTGTTGCCCGGTTTCCGGCCTGCATTGGTGAATGCCCCCTGCGGCGATGAATCGGCCGAATTCATGTTCACCGCCAAGGTCGAAATGGCCCCGCATGGCGAAAACGGCACCCGCTACCGCGCAACCGTCATTCATGCAGACGAGGCGGGATGCCGGATGCACGCCTCCATGGGCTTTGAAGAAGGCTGGGGCGTCGCGCTCGATCAACTGGTCGCCATGGTCAAGCGGGGTATCTGATCATGCGGTTCCACACGATCCAGATCAACCAAGGAAAGAGACGATGATGCCGAGCGAAAACGAACGTGAAGTGGTCCTTCAGCGCGAAGTGCCGTTTGCCCGCGAACTCGTCTGGAAGGCCATGACCGTGCCCGAACACCAGAACCGCTGGTGGGGCCCGGACGGCTTCAGGAACGAAAACGTGACCATGGATTTCCGGGTGGGCGGCGCGTGGACATTCGAGATGGTCGGGCCCGACGGCACCCGCTACCCCAACCACTCGGTGTTCAAGGAAATCACCCCGCCGTCCAGACTGGTTTTCGACCACGGCGATGGCCAGCGGATATGGTTCGAGAGCTGCATCACCTTGCAGGAAACCGGCAGCGGCACCCTGATCACGCTGCGCCATCTTTTCCCCAGCAAGGAATCGCGCGACGAGGTGGTCGAGAAATACGGCGCCATCGAGGGAGGCAAGCAACATCTGGCGAAGCTTGAGGCCTATCTCAAGGCGAACATGGCTTGAACGACGACGCCATGCTGCCGACCTTGGAGCTAGCGGAAGGTTGAGGCCGGCCAAGAGACAGCGCACCGACCTGCCGCGCTGGGGGTGCTGGACGACGCCCCGTGTTGCGCAGTATGCTGCACACAATTCTGTCATCCCCGCAAGGAGTAGGTCATGGGCTTTTCCACCGGCGATGTTGTGCCATTTACCCAGGCGCGCGCCAATCTCTCCGAACTGGCCGATCAGGCCAAGGCCGGCGCCGAAAAGATCATCACCAAGAACGGCGAGAGTTACGTCGCCCTGATCGACGCCGACCGGCTGGACTACTACCACCGGCTGGAACGC
>MGZO01000091.1:59835-64845 GCA_001802655.1 Hydrogenophilales bacterium RIFOXYD1_FULL_62_11 | reverse complement strand
CCGTGGTCTGGCTGACATCGCCGCCGGACGGACCTTCGAGGCCGATGGCGCCATCGCACAGATGCAACAGCGCCGGGCCGCGACAGGTTCCGCCAAATCGTCCAACGCGGGCAAGTCCACCCGGAAGCGTGGCTGAACACCTGTACCGGGTCGAACTGACCGCGAGCTTCCTGAAACGCCTCGACGCCGTCGAAGCCTTCCTGCTGGAAGCCGGCGCGGGTCTCGCCTTCGATACGCTGCTGGCCGAGTTGCGCGCCTCGGTCATCCCCAACCTGAGCCGCTATCCGCGCATCGGCCGGCGCTACCTGGACAGTCTGCCCCAATCGGCCGAAGCGCTGGCCCAACTCGCCGCGCTGCCGGCCGGCGCCGCCCAGGCTCTGCGCGAATACCTGCATGGCGACTACCTCATGCTGTACACCGCATCGGAAACCGACGCCACGGTTTTCCTGTTGTCCATCCGGCATCACCGCCAGCTTTCGTTTGACTTCGCACGGCTGTGGCCCAGGGCGTGATGTCCACTGCGCATATGGGGTCTGAACTGACCCTATTTATTCTATTTTTTTGAGTTTGCAGGGGTAGTGAAGAGCAAAAAGCAACGCCCGGTTTCACCGGGCGTTAGAAGCGTTTTTCTTGACGCGGAGGCAAAGTCTGTAGAGAAGGGTTAGGCGTCGTCATCATCGACGGTAATCTCTGCACCACCTCGCGAGAGGATGGAGATGACGTGTTCCGGGAGAAAAACGACCTGATCACCTGCTTGCAAGTGATTCTGCTCGTCCGAGCAGGCGGGTACGTTGTTTAGCTCTCCGATGTAGTAAGGGCCGGACCGCCCACGTACGATCACCCACATGCGTTCGCTAGAAATTCCGCCAAATTCAGGGTGCTCCTCCACTTGGATGTCAAATATCAGCTTAACGATGTCGCCGTCTACAAGGCCGCGACGCTCGGACTCGTCGGGTATCTCAAAGGTCTTCGGCCACCTGTGGTGGCTAGCGAGTCCACTCTCAAGGTGATAGCCGTCGATGTCGAGCACAGGCAAGCGTATTTCCTCTGATTCATCCTCAACTTCTTGTTCACCATTGCCTTGCGAAGCAAAGCTTGGGCGACTGCCGATTGCAGGCGGATTGAATGCTGGCACTTTGTAGAGAGTCCGAAGCAGAAGTTCAGCAGAGGCGTCAGCGTCTACACCATTCCGCATATCAACTGCGTAGATTCCGAGGAACGGGCCAGGAATAGAACATTCTGGTCCGGGTGTGAACTCTCCGTCTCGCACCACAGGAATGAAGTTCTCTCTCGGTCGGCCTGCAACAATATTGCCCGTGATGATCTGCTGCTCGTAGCCGACACCACCGGCACGTGCAAGCGACTTCCGTGCGTAGTCCTTTGTACAGATCACCACAACGAATCCGCACGCACTGACTTCTGCCTCCATAAACTGAGTCAGACTTTGACCGGGAGATATGTGCCACTGATCGAGCCTGACTTCGACACCATTTTGCGTGAGGCGCTCGGCGAGGGCGCGAACCCATGCTTTGTGTTCGTCGTTCTCCCATGAATAGGAGAGAAAAACCTTTGGCGGAACAGAATCCTGCATTTGCGATGCCTAACAGTTATTCAAGGGCTCAATTAGCCAAGATATTCATAAATTATGGAGGCAGTGCGCATGGTGGCTTGGCCAGTTGGCTTTTATGCTTATTCTCCGCGCCAGGTCCGGTTGTTAGTAATGAAAAAGGAGACCGATGACCGGCCGGATTATGCGCTCCCTCCGGTGACTGCGAAGGCCAAAACAAACACTTGCATCGCTCAGTACGGGTGACGCGCGTCCCCTGCAATCAAGTCTTCAACGCATTCCCCACCACCTCCGCTACATCCTTCGCCAGCCCCTCGACCGCCGCGATGCGCTCCAGCGCGGCGCGCGCATGCGCCTGTCGCCCGGCGTCGAACTGCCGCCAGCGGTCGAAGCTGCGGGCGATGCGTGAGGCGACCTGCGGGTTCATGGCCTGCAATTCGCTGATTACGTCGGCAGCCAAGGCGTAGCCGCTGCCGTCGGCGGCATGGAAGTGACGCGGGTTGGCGCCGCAGAAGCCGCGGATCAGGGCATAGACGCGGTTGGGGTTTTTTAGGTCGAAGGCGGGGTGTTGCATCAGTGCGCGTACGTGCGCGACGGTGCCGGGCAGGCGCGAGGTGGCCTGCACTGCAAACCATTTGTCGATGACCAGGGCTTCGGTTTGCCAGCGCGCGTAAAAGTCGGCGAGCGCCGCTTTTCGTTCGGGCAGGTCAAGGTTGGCGAGCGTTGCCAGCGCGGCGATTTCGTCGGTCATGTTGCCGCCGGGCATGAGTTGGACGGTGAGGTGCGGCACGACTGATGCCTTCAAATACCCGGCATCACTTTCCGCCAGATAAGCGAGGCAGGCGTTTCGCAGCGCGCGCTGGCCGACCTGTGCGCCGTCGGGGGCGTAGGCGGCGGTGGGGGCGAGGGCGGTCCACACAGTTTCGAGTTTGTCGCGCAGGCGGGCGGCAAGGTGGCGGCGCAGATTCACGCGCGTGGTGTGGATGGCTTCGGGGTCGATGGTGCCGCCAAGGGCGACCACCGCTTCGGCGAGCACGGCTTCGGCGGGCAGGTTGAGCGCTTCGGCGGCGAGCGCGGGGTCGCAGTTCAAACCGTCATCGAGCACGCGGCCGCAGGCGGCGACGAAGGCGTCGGGAATCCAGTCGCTGCCGTCGCCGCCCGCCGCGATGCCGGCGAGCAGGACACGTGTCGCCAGCCGTTGTCCGGCTTCCCAGCGATTGAAGGCGTCGGAGTCGTGCGCCATCAGGTGCGCGAGTTCGGCATCAGTCTGTTCGAATTCGAGCAGCACTGGCGCGGAGAAATCGCGCAGCAGCGAGGCGACGGGCGCGGCGGGAATGCCTTCGAAGACGAAGGTCTGCGTGGGCTTGGTGAGCGACAGCACGCGCGGGGTGCCGACGGCCTCGGGCTCGCCGGCGAGTTGCAGCGGCGCGTCCCGGCCATCAGGCAACACCAGGCCGAGCGCGACGGGAATATGCAGCACGCCTTCGACCACGGGCTGTCCCGATTCGGCCAGCCGCTTTTCGTAGGCGGTGGGCGCGAGGTGCTGGGTGAGCGTGAGCGTGTAGCGCCGGGTCGCGGCGTCGTACGTGCCCGTGGCATGCAGGCGCGGCGTGCCGGCGCGCGCGTACCAGCGGCGGAACTGCGCGAGGCTGACCCCACTCGCGTCCTGCATTGCCGCGACGAAATCGTCGCAGGTGACGGCCTGGCCGTCGTGGCGCTCAAAGTACAGATCCATGCCGCTCCGGAAGCCGTCGCGCCCGAGCAGGGTGTGCATCATGCGGATGACTTCCGCGCCCTTGTTGTAGACGGTGGCGGTGTAGAAATTGTTGATCTCGGCGTAGGAGGCGGGCCGGATCGGGTGCGCCATCGGCCCCGCGTCTTCGGGGAACTGGCCGATGCGCAGGCCGCGCACTTCCTGGATGCGGGTGACCGCGCGCGAATGCGTGTCGGCGCCGAATTCCTGGTCGCGGAACACGGTGAGGCCTTCCTTCAGCGACAGCTGAAACCAGTCGCGGCAGGTCACGCGGTTGCCGCTCCAGTTGTGGAAATACTCGTGCGCCACCACGCGGTCGATGCCCTGGTAGTCGGCGTCGGTCGCGGTGTCTGGGCGCGCCAGCACGTACTTGGTGTTGAAGATGTTGAGGCCTTTGTTCTCCATCGCCCCCATGTTGAAGTCGCCGACGGCGACGATCATGTACCGGTCGAGGTCGTATTCCAGGCCGAAGCGCTGCTCGTCCCAGCGCATGGCTTTTTTCAGTGCCGCCATCGCGTGGTCGCACTGGTCGAGCTTGCCGGGTTCGACGTAGATTTCCAGCTTGACCGGGCGCCCCGACGCGGTGGTGAAGCTGTCTTCGAGCACGTCGAGCTTGGCCGCGACCAGCGCGAACAGATACGCGGGTTTGGGGAAGGGGTCTTCCCAGCGCACCCAGTGCCGTGCCGTGTCGTCGTCGCACGCGCCGGCTGCGACGGGATTGCCGTTGGACAGCAGATGCGGAAAACGCGCGCGGTCGGCTTCCACCGTGCAGCGGAATATCGCCATCACGTCCGGTCGGTCGGGGAAGAAGGTAATGCGGCGGAAGCCCTCCGCCTCGCACTGGGTGAAATAGCCGTCTTTGGAACGATACAGGCCGGAGAGCTGGGTGTTCTGATCCGGATGAATGCGCACCGTGGTTTCAAGCTGGAACGTATCGGGCAGCGGGCCGGAAATAGTCAACAAATCGTCGGCACAGGTGTAACGCGCCGGGTCAAGTTGGACGCCGTCGAGCGTCAGGCTCACCCGTTCCAGCGCCTCGCCATTCAGCACCAGCGGGCCGGCCAACGTCGCCGGATTGCGGCGGCAGGCGAGACGGGTTCTGACTTCGGCGTGGCCCTCGAAAATTGCCACATGCAAATCGACCGTATCGATCAGCCAAGTGGGCGGGGCGTAGTCCTTGAGATACAGCGTGACGGGGGTTTCGGTGCGCATGGGGTCTCCGGCGGCGGATGGATAACAGTTAGACGATGGAGCGGCTCACACCCAGTTTTCAACAACGAGGCCGGGGTAACCCCTGAAATCCGCTTCGTTGTTGGTGATGAGCGTTAGGCCGAGGCTTGCAGCGTGCGCAGCGATCAGCCGGTCCAGCGCGTCGCGGCGGCGGTCACGCACTGCGGCGGCTAAAACGCCGTATTGCACCGCAACGGAGTTATCAAGCGGCAGCACGGGCAAGTAGGCGAGTAGGTCAGCCAGTGCGCGTTCGGCTTCACGCTTGATGCTGGGATCGCGTTCGACGCCGTGTCGCAATTCAGCAAGGGTGACGACCGAGATCACCAGATCGCCGTAATCGAATTCCTGGAAGCGGCGTAGCAGGTCGGGCGGATGGCGCTGGATAAGATGGACGCAGATGTTGGTGTCGAGCAAGTAGCGCATGGGCTTACTTGTCGCTCGCAGGTTTGTACGCCGGGCT
>MGZO01000091.1:58335-59825 GCA_001802655.1 Hydrogenophilales bacterium RIFOXYD1_FULL_62_11 | reverse complement strand
TTCGCGGCCTTCGGCCATGAAGCCGGGCGGAAAAGCGGCGAACGCTTCGGCCAGCCCGGTCAGCTTGCGTTTGACGACAGGACGCAGGACAAGGGTGTCGCCGACTTTCTCGATTTCGACATCCTGGCTGGCTTCGACGATGGCCAATTCTTTTGGAATTCGTACGGCCAGCGAGTTGCCGCTTTTGAAGACGCGTGTGAGCATGGTGAACCTCCTGTGTATATACAGGATATACGCCCGTTATTTCGGGCGCAAGCCATTGTTTACACGCCTTGTTTCAGGCTCGCCTCGATAAAGATATCGAGGTCGCCGTCCAGCACTTTCTGCGTGGCGGAGGTTTCGACGTTGGTGCGCAGATCCTTGATGCGCGAGTTGTCGAGCACGTAGGAACGGATCTGGTGGCCCCAGCCGACGTCGGCCTTGCCAGCTTCGAGTTTGTCCTGCTCGGCCTGGCGCTTGCGCAGTTCGGCTTCGTAAAGCTTTGATTTCAGCATCGACATCGCTTCGGCGCGGTTCTTGTGCTGCGAGCGGTCGTTCTGGCACTGCACCACGATGTTGGTGGGCAGGTGGGTGATCCGCACGGCGGAGTCGGTCTTGTTGATGTGCTGGCCGCCCGCGCCGGATGCGCGGTAGGTGTCGACGCGCAGGTCGGCGGGATTGATATCCACTTCGATGGATTCATCCACTTCGGGATAGACAAAGATGCTGGCAAAGCTGGTGTGGCGGCCGCCGGACGAGTCGAACGGCGATTTGCGCACCAGGCGGTGGACGCCGGTTTCGGTGCGCAGGGTGCCGTAGGCGTAGTCGCCTTCGATCTTGATCGAGGCGGACTTGATGCCGGCGACGTCGCCTTCGGATTCTTCCAGCAGCTCGGCCTTGAAGCCCTTGCGCTCGGCGTATTTCAGGTATTGGCGCAGCAGCATCGAGGCCCAGTCGCAGGCTTCGGTGCCGCCGGCGCCGGCCTGGATGTCGATGAAGCAGTTGTTGGGGTCGGCCGGGTTGTTGAACATGCGGCGGAACTCCAGCGTGGAGACGTCCTGCTCGATGGTGGCGATGTCGGCCTGAACGGCGGCGAGGGTGTCGTCGTCGTTTTCTTCGCGCGCCATGTCGAACAGTTCACTGGCGTCCTTCAGGCCAGAGGCGACGCGGTCGAGTACCAGCACGACGTCTTCCAGAGACTTGCGTTCGCGGCCCAGCTCCTGGGCGCGGGCCGCGTCATTCCAGAAATCGGGCGCTTCGGACAGGCGGACTACTTCTTCGAGGCGATCCTGTTTGTGATCGTAGTCAAAGAAACCCCCTGAGTTGGGTGGAACGGTCGCCTAGATCGGCGAGTTTGGCTTCAATCTGATTGAGGGATTCGGCTTCCATGGCGGGGCGTTTTACAGGGCGGAAAAGCCGCGCATTATAGCCCAGGCGAGCACCAGCCCCAGACCCACCGCACTCATGCCTGCTGCTGCATGGCGCGCCATTTGCCAGCCGCCGATGAACAG
>MGZO01000091.1:57835-58272 GCA_001802655.1 Hydrogenophilales bacterium RIFOXYD1_FULL_62_11 | reverse complement strand
ACCGCCGCAACGGGCAGCTTGTCCAGATTGAACAGGCGAAGGCTGGACAGCGTGATGGCGTCGACATCGGTCAGCCCCGACACAAGTGCCACGGCATACAGGCCGCGCGTACCCAGCCAGTCGGACAGCCAGGCCGAGGCCAGCAGCACGGCGGCATACATCAGGCCGAAGCCCAGGGCGGTGCGCAATTCAGTGGGGTTGCCCATTGCCAGTGTGGGCAGTTCACCTTGCGGCTGCAGCCGGTATACGCCATACGCCGCGCCGAGGCCGCCGACGAACAGTCCGCCGATCAAGACCGGCAGCAGTTGCGGCAACACCCCCGGGGCCAGTACGGTCGTCAACACACCCAGTCGAACCAGCACCATCAGATTGGCCAGCACGATGACGATCACCGCGACTGGGATCATCGCGCGGTTGGCGCGGGCGTGGCGGCTGAA
>MGZO01000091.1:53371-57717 GCA_001802655.1 Hydrogenophilales bacterium RIFOXYD1_FULL_62_11 | reverse complement strand
ATCAGCACCACCATCCACCAGATCTGATACGGATTCAGTGCGCCGTAGGGGCCGTAATTCCGGTTCGGCACTAGCGGCAGGATGATCAGCGAAAGGACTGAAAACTGCAGCACCGATAACAGATCGCGCCGCGTCATATGCTCGCTCCAGCCGCGCAATTCGGGCTTGAAATACAGCAGCATGGTCGCCGCAATGCCGAGCATCACCGCCAGCTGGATTTCGTTGTGCCACACCAGCACGCCGAGGCTGTAGCACAGCATCAGCGCAGCCACCGTGGTGGTTCCGGGATCGCCTGCCGGCTGCGGATCGCGCAGATAGGCGGCAATCATCATGGCGCCCACCAGCAGCAGCCCTACCGCAATCAACCATTGCTCACCCAGCGTGGTTGCCAGATGCGTGGTCAGCACACCCAGCAGGGCTGTCAATGCAAAGGTGCGCAGCCCTGCCTTGGCCGCCGGGTTGCGCTCGCGCTCCAGTCCCATCAGCAGTCCGATCGCCAGCGCAACCACATAGCGCGGCAGGGTGGACAGTTCGGCAGGTAGCCAGGTAAGGACTTCGTTCATCTCAGGCGGTGGACTTAATGCACCACGTCATTACGGTGACGCAGCCATATCGCTGTCATGACGCTGCTGATGAACAGCCCAAACACCCAGACGATGGTGTGGATGTGCCAGTCCGCGCGAACCATCAAGGCGTACGCGCCGGTCAACAGCAGGATGCTGATGTTTTCGTTGAAATTTTGCTGGGCGATGGAGTGGCCGGCACCCATCAACAGATGGCCGCGATGTTGCAGCAAGGCATTCATCGGCACGACGAAAAAAGCGGCGAGCAAACCCAGCAGGATGAGCAGGAACACAGCCAGGGTCAGGCTTTCGACCCAGATCAGTGAAATGGGTATCAGACCCAGCACGATGCCGGCAGGCAGGGTGCGGATGGCGTGTTCGAGGCGGACATATTTGCCCGCGAGGATAGAACCCAGCGCAATGCCAACGGCGGTGGCGGCGGTGAGCTGGGTGGCTTCGCTGAGGCCGAATTTAAGGTTGAGCGCGGCCCAGGCGATGATCAGCAGACGCAGGGTGGCGCCGACGCCCCAGAACAGAGTGGTGACAGCGAGCGAAACCTGGCCGAGCGGGTCGCGCCACAACAGCATGAAGCTGTGGCCAAAATCATGCAGCAGGAACAGGGGGGATTGATTGGCCGGTTTGTGGTCGATAGGCAGACGCGGAATGAACAGATTGATGGCGGCCGCGCCCAGGTACAGGCCGGTGGTCACGATAATGGCGAATTTGGGCGCGATGAACAGGCCGCCCGCACCCAGGCTGACCAGGATGGACTCGGCCAGTTGCGGGTTGATGAGTGCGCCGCCAATGATGGCGCCCAGCACAATGGCCGCGACGGTGGTGCCCTCCATCCAGCTGTTGGCAACCACGAGTTTTTCGGGCGGCAACAGTTCGGTGAGGATGCCGTATTTGGCCGGGGAATACATGGCCGCACCGATGCCGACGATGACATAGGACAGGAGCGGATGCAGGCCGGCGAGCATGGCGAGGCAGCCGACGAATTTGACGCTGTTGGCGATCAGCATGACACGGCCTTTGGGCAGTGCGTCGGCAAACGATCCGACCAGGGGCGCGAGCACGATGTAGGCGATCACGAAAACGGTTTGCAGCAGCGGCGAGTGCCAGTCCGGTGCAGCAAAAAACACCAGCAAACCGATGGCAGCGAAGAGCAGGGCGTTGTCGGCCAGGGCCGACATGAACTGCGCGAGCAGAATGGTATAAAAAGCGCGGTTCAAAGTAAGGGTTCGAATTGGATGGGGCGGAAAGTGTGAGTTTGCAATGCGTTCATCGCGATCAAACGCGTGAGATTACAGCAACTTGGTTTGCATCATGTTTCATGACACGGGGCTTTGTGGTTGAATAAAATTCTTTACTGACCCCAAGACCTCGTTTTATGGCTGACCGCAGACTGCAAGTATTCTATACCGTTGCCAAACAGCTCAGCTTTACCAAAGCGGCCGATATCCTCTACATGACCCAGCCGGCCGTGACTTTTCAGGTCAAGCAGCTGGAGGAGCATTTCAACACCCGCCTGTTCGAGCGCAGCCACGGCAAAATTTCACTTACGCCAGTGGGTGAAATGGTGCTGGGCTACGCTGAACGCATTCTGGCTCTGAGTGGCGAGATGGAAGCGCGGGTGGGCGAGTTGACCGGGCAGGTAACCGGCCCGCTGATGATCGGCGCATCGACCACCATTGCCGAATACCAGTTGCCGCGCATCCTCGGTGAGTTCAAGGCGCGCTTTCCGCAGGTGCAGGCGCGTTTGACGGTTGCCAATTCGGAAACCATTGCCGCCAAGGTGGCCGACCATTCACTCGATGTCGGCCTGATCGAGGCGCCTTCACACGACCCCAATCTGACTACGCTGGCCTGTTGTGAAGATGAGCTGGTGATGATTTGTGCGCCAACCCATGCGCTGGCTGCCCATACGAGCGTGACCGCTCGCGACATTGCTGATCAGCCTTATGTGTCACGTGAGCATGGCTCGGGCACGCGTGAGGTGGTGGATGAATTCTTCAAGGACAATGGCGTCGATCCAGACGATCTGCATATTGAAATGGAGCTCGGCAGCCGCGAAGCGATCAAGGGGGCGGTCGAAGCTAATCTGGGTGTCGCAATCATGTCGGCGTCCACCGTTGCCAAGGAGCTTCAGCTCGGTACCCTGGTTGCGCTGCAGCTCAGCCCACGGCTGACGCGTGAGTTATCGATGGTTTACGCACCGAGAAAATTCCGCAGCAAGCTGCTCGATTCCTTCATCAGCTTTGTCGAAGTCAAGTTTCAGCAATGTGGGTTGGAGGCGTCTCCAATCAAGCGTTCGGTCAAAGGGCGCGCACGCTGATGCGTGACAGCAAGCGATTGGCAACCATTTTTCGGTCGCTGTCTGAACCGAGGCAGCAGGCTTTGCTGGAATACGCCGAGTTTCTGGCTGGCAAGGAAGGCGCCGAAGTGGCTGCGGCGCCACCCACCGAGCCGCTACCGATTCCGCGTCCCGAGCAGGAAAACGTGGTGAAGGCGATCCAGCGATTGACGCAGACTTACCCGATGCTGGAGCGCAACAAGATTTTTCATGAGGCTTCGGCGCAGATGACCCGGCATTTGATCCACGGCGTGCCTGCGGTTGAGGCAATCGATGAGCTTGAACGGATTTTCGCGCGGCAGTATCAGGAGCATCGTGACGCGCTGGCAGCGCTACAGGCATCGACTGATCCCGATTGAAGGCAGGTGCCCGTCCCAACGACGGGCAAGATGTTCAGCGTTGCCGACGAACGCGGACGATGAGATCGATGCCTTCGGTCACCATTCCGTCAGGCAATTGAGGTAAACCCGAAATCTGCACCGAGCGGGCATCGATGTCGGACAGCTTGCCGCTGTCAACTTCGTACAGATGGTGGTGCGGGCTGGTGTTGGGGTCGTAGAACACCTTGCTGGGGTCAACGATCACTTCGCGTACCAGGCCCTTGTCCAAAAACAGCTTGAGCGTGTTGTAGACCGTGGCCTTGGAGGTTTCCGAGTGGCGGGTGTTGACGAAAGCCATCACCTGGTCAGCCGAGAGGTGTTCCTGACGTGAAAACAAGGCATGCGCAATCTCGATCCGTTGATGGGTCGGATTGATATCGTGGCTGCGTAACAGCCCGGCCATGTTGTCTCGCGTGTAATCCATGCGCGCCATGATAATAGGCAATCTGGACTTTGTCTAATCTCCGGAATAGGTATGACTATCATCTGGAGGTGCCGCTCAAGTCGAGGCAACACGCCAAAAACCGGTACAATCGATGCCATCATTTTGGAAATGGAATCCTGTGGTTACGCTCACCCGACTCGATAGCACGCAGCCTGACTTTCAGGCTCGCCTGACCCAGTTGTTGCAGTTTGACGATGCCGCCGATGCGGCGATTGAACTGACGGTGGCCGGCATTTTGCAGGATGTCAAAACGCGTGGTGATGCTGCTGTGCTCGAATACACCGAGCGCTTTGATCGCCTGGCAGCGCCGTCGCTGGCCAGTCTGGAGTTGAGTGCCACGCAGTTGCAGGACGCGCTCGAACATTTGCCTGCCGACACCCGTCAGGCGCTGGAGGCCGCAGCCGAACGCGTGCGGCGTTATCACGAGAAGCAAACCCAGGCATCGTGGACGTATACCGAAGATGACGGTACGGTATTGGGGCAGAAAATTACCCCGTTGGATCGGGTCGGCCTGTATGTGCCGGGCGGCAAGGCAGCGTATCCGTCGTCCGTCTTGATGAACGCGATTCCGGCCAAGGTGGCGGGCGTGGGCGAACTCATCATGG
>MGZO01000091.1:52285-53357 GCA_001802655.1 Hydrogenophilales bacterium RIFOXYD1_FULL_62_11 | reverse complement strand
CTGTGCCGCAGGTCGATAAAATCGTCGGGCCTGGCAATGCCTATGTCGCCGCAGCCAAGCGCCGCGTATTCGGTACGGTGGGCATCGACATGATTGCCGGACCATCCGAGATTCTGGTGATTGCCGACGGCAACACCCCGCCGGAATGGGTGGCGATGGATTTGTTTTCGCAGGCCGAGCACGATGAGATGGCGCAATCGATTTTGCTGTCGCCCGATGCCGCCTATCTCGATGCGGTGGCTGCAGCGATCGACAAACTGATCATGGAAATGCCCCGCAGTGAAGTGATCCGCACCTCCCTGACCAATCGCGGTGCGTTGATCAAAACGCGTGATCTAGCTGATGCCGCCGCGATTTCAAACAGTATTGCGCCCGAACATCTGGAGTTGTCGATTGGTGACCCCGATGCGTTGCTGCCACTGCTCAAGCACGCCGGGGCGATTTTCATGGGCAAGAATACCTGTGAGGCGCTCGGCGATTATTGCGCAGGCCCGAATCACGTCTTGCCGACTTCGCGCACCGCACGTTTCTCGTCGCCGCTGGGTGTCTACGATTTTCAGAAGCGCAGCAGCCTGATCCACGTGTCGCAAGCGGGTGCGCAGACGCTCGGCAAAATTGCAGCCACGCTCGCATACGGTGAGGGCTTGCAGGCGCACGCACGCTCTGCTGAATATCGCCTGATCCACAAATGAGCCCGCTGCAGCCATGAGCCAGTATTGGAGTGCCGTGGTGCATGGCCTGACGCCGTATGTGCCGGGTGAGCAACCCAAGCTCGACAATCTGGTCAAACTCAACACCAACGAGTGTCCCTACGGCCCCAGCCCCAAAGTGCTTGAAGCGGTGCGTGCCGAAGCGGCCGATACGCTGCGACTGTATCCTGACCCGAATTCCGACCGCCTGTGCGCGGGCATTGCCGCCTTTCATGGTGTGAATGCTGATCAGGTGTTTGTGGGCAATGGCTCGGACGAGGTGTTGGCGCATGCCTTTATGGCCTTGCTCAAGCACGATATGCCGATTCTGTTTCCGGATATCAGCTACAGTTTTTATCCGGTGTATTGCGGCTTGTATGAGA
>MGZO01000091.1:45141-52276 GCA_001802655.1 Hydrogenophilales bacterium RIFOXYD1_FULL_62_11 | reverse complement strand
GATTATCTGGAACCCAACGGCGGCGTGATTTTCCCCAACCCCAATGCACCGACAGGGCGTTTGCTGGCGTTGAATGAGATTGAGCGCCTGTTGGCGGGCAATGCGGATTCGGTGGTTGTGATCGATGAAGCGTATATCGATTTCGGTGGCGTGTCGGCGGTGAGTCTGGTGGCGCGCTTTCCCCAGTTGCTGGTGACGCGGACGCTGTCCAAATCGCATGCGCTGGCCGGATTGCGTGTGGGTTATGCCATTGGGCAACCGCATTTGATCGAAGCACTCAATCGCGTCAAGGACAGCTTCAATTCTTATCCGCTCGATCGGTTCGCGCAGGCGGGTGCGCTGGCCTCGATGCAGGATCATGCTTATTTTGAGACGCTTTGTGCCAGGGTGGTGGCGACCCGTACTCGTCTGGTGGCCGCAATGGCCGAAATGGGGTTCGACGTGTTGCCATCGGCGGCCAATTTCATTTTTGTGCGTCACCCTGCCCACGACGGTGCCAAATTGGCTGCAAGTCTGCGTGAGCGCAACATCATCGTGCGTCATTTCAAAAGTCCAGCCCGCATTGCGTCTTTTTTGCGCATCACCGTAGGCACCGATGCGCAATGCGATGCGTTAGTCGTCGCATTGAAAGCAATCGTGGCCTGATAGAATTCCCATACAGTTTTTATATTCGACGCCATGCGCACCGCAACCGTTACCCGCAACACTCTGGAAACCCAGATTACCGTCAGCCTCAATCTTGATGGCACCGGCGCAGCCAGGCTCGCGACCGGTGTGCCTTTTCTGGACCACATGCTGGATCAGATTGCTCGCCATGGCCTGATTGATCTGGATATCCAGGCTACAGGCGATTTGCACATCGATGCACACCACACGGTCGAAGACGCCGGCATCACCTTCGGTCAGGCTTTTGCACAGGCGCTGGGCGACAAGAAAGGCATCCGCCGCTACGGCCATGCCTATGTGCCGCTTGACGAGGCTTTGTCGCGGGTCGTGATTGATTTGTCAGGTCGTCCGGGAATCGAATACCACGTGGATTACACGCGGGCACGTATTGGCGATTTCGATGTGGATCTGTTTCTCGAATTTTTTCGTGGCTTTATCAACCATGCGGGCGTCACGCTGCACATCGATAACCTGCGCGGCATCAACGCGCACCATCAGGCCGAGACGATTTTCAAGGCGTTTGGCCGCGCGCTACGCATGGCGGTTGAGCCCGATGCACGTATGGGCGATGTGATGCCCTCGACAAAGGGTTGCCTGTGAGCATGGTCGATATTGCAGTTGTCGATTACGGCATGGGAAACCTGCGTTCGGTGTCCAAAGCCATTGAACACGTGGCTCCAGCCATGACAGTCGTGGTCACCTCTGATCCGAAGGTGATTGCTGAGGCGGGACGTGTGGTGTTTCCTGGGCAGGGTGCCGCGCCAGACTGCATGCGTGAAATCGATGCGCGTGGCCTGCGTCAGGTCATCATTGATGCTGCACACAGCAAACCTTTTCTGGGCATTTGCATGGGTATGCAGGTGCTGTTCGATCATAGCGAGGAAGGTGATACCCCCTGCCTGGGCGTGTTGCCCGGCACCGTGCAGCGTTTTCCGCATGAGGCGATGATTGATGCTGAGGGCAACAAGCTCAAGGTGCCGCATATGGGCTGGAACAACGTCCACCAGACGGGGCCGCATCCGTTGTGGGCCGGGATCGAGGAAGGCGAGCGTTTCTATTTCGTCCACAGCTATTTCGTACAGCCCACCCTGCCGGACGTGATTGCCGGATTTTCGCATTACCCGTTCCCGTTCACTTGTGCTGTTGCAACGGCCAATATATTTGCGGTTCAGTTTCACCCGGAAAAAAGCCAGAACGCCGGCATGGCATTGCTGGGTAATTTCGTCACCTGGAATCCGGGCGAGGGCGAAGCTGCCTGCGATATGTCTGGTGCAACCTGCGCCTGAGTTTTTTGGTTAATTCGTCCCTCAACTTTTCTTCTGTACGACCATGCTGATTATTCCTGCGATCGATCTTAAAGACGGCCATTGCGTACGCCTCGAACAGGGCGAAATGGACACGGCCACCGTGTTTTCCGAGGACCCTGCCGCGACGGCACTCCACTGGAAAGCGCTAGGCGCACGTCGCCTGCATCTGGTCGACCTCAACGGCGCGTTTGCCGGCAAGCCGATCAACGACGCGGCGATTCGCTCCATCGTTGATGCGGTGGGTGATGATATGCCCGTGCAGTTGGGCGGTGGCATCCGCGACCTCGCCACCATCGAACGCTACCTCGACGACGGCGTGCGCTACGTCATCATCGGCACCGCTGCCGTGAAAAACCCCGGCTTTCTGCACGAAGCCTGCGATGCCTTCCCCGGTCATGTGATGGTCGGGCTCGATGCCAAGGATGGCAAGATCGCGGTCGAAGGCTGGTCCAAGATCACCGGCCACGACGTGATCGATCTGGCCAAGCGGTTTGAAGGCTATGGCGTCGAAGCCATCATTTACACCGACATCGGCCGTGACGGCATGTTGAACGGCGTGAATATCGAAGCCACCCAAAAGCTGGCGCAGGCGTTGTCGATTCCAGTGATTGCCAGTGGCGGCATTACCAACCTGGACGATGTGCGGGCGCTCTCGACCGTTGCCAAGGATGGCATCATCGGCGCGATCACGGGGCGCGCGATTTATCAGGGTTCACTCGACTTTGTTGCCGCGCAGAAGTTGGCCGACGAGTTGGCTGGCGGCGTCTTCGGCGTATGAGCTGATATAGATTAGCCATGCTCGCAAAGCGCATTATTCCTTGCCTCGATGTCACCGATGGGCGTGTCGTCAAAGGGGTCAATTTCGTCGAGCTGAAGGATGCCGGTGATCCGGTTGAAATCGCGCGCCGCTACAATGAAGCGGGCGCGGATGAACTTACCTTTCTCGATATCACGGCCACGTCCGACAACCGCGATCTGATTCTGCACATCATCGAAGCGGTTGCGTCTGAGGTGTTTATCCCCTTGACCGTTGGCGGTGGCGTGCGCGCAGTGGCAGATGTGCAGCGTCTGTTGAATGCGGGCGCCGACAAGGTGGGCATCAACACCTCGGCTGTTCTCAATCCACAATTGGTGAAGGATGCGGCCGATCGCTATGGCAGTCAGTGCATCGTGGTGGCGATCGATTCCAAACGCGTGGGCGACCATTGGGAAGTCTTTACCCATGGCGGTCGCACTGCCACCGGACTCGACGCGGTCGAGTGGGCGAAAAAGATGGCGAGCCTGGGCGCGGGTGAACTGTTGCTCACCTCAATGGATCGCGACGGCACCAAGAGTGGCTTCGATCTCGAGCTGACCCGCGCGATTTCCGATGCGGTCGATATCCCGATCATTGCCAGCGGCGGCGTCGGCAACTTGCAGCACCTGGTCGATGGCATTCGCGAAGGCCATGCCGATGCGGTGCTGGCAGCGAGCATTTTCCATTTTGGCGAATATGGCGTGGATGAAGCCAAGCGTTACATGAAGCAGCACGGTATTGAGGTGCGGCTGTGAGCGATTGGCTCGACGCCGTCAAATGGGATGCGCAGGGCCTGGTGCCAGCCATCGCCCAAGATGCAGCAACCAATGAAATTTTGATGGTGGCATGGATGAACCGCGAGGCGCTGGAAGAAACTGCCCGCACCCTGCGCGGGGTGTACTGGTCGCGCTCCCGCAATCGGTTGTGGCGCAAGGGCGAGGAGTCGGGTCATGTGCAAAACATCAGCGAAATTCGCCTGGACTGCGACAACGATGTGGTACTGCTGAAAATTGAACAAGTGGGCGGGATCGCTTGTCATACAGGGCGGCGTTCGTGTTTTTACCAGAAGCTCGATAATGGTCACTGGGTCACAACCACCCCGGTGCTGAAAACGCCCGACGAGATCTACCGCAAATGAGCGATATCCTGGATCGTTTGGCCGAGACGCTGGAAGCACGCAAAACGGCTGCGCCTGACAGTTCCTACGTAGCCAAACTCTACGCCAAGGGCACCGATGCAATCCTGAAAAAAATCGGGGAAGAGGCGACCGAAACGGTGATGGCGGCCAAGGATGACCAGGCCGAAAAGATCATCTACGAAATTGCCGATTTGTGGTTTCATACCTTGGTGCTGCTGGCACACAAGGGCCTTAAGCCAGCCGATGTGCTGAATGAACTGGCACGTCGTGAGGGTCTGTCCGGTCTGGTGGAAAAGGCGAATCGACATGAGTGACTGTATTTTCTGCAAAATTGTTGCTGGCCAGTTGCCATGCAGCGAGGTCTATGAAGACGATGAGCTGCTGGCGTTTCACGATATTCACCCGTTCGCGCGCGTGCATGTCCTGATCATTCCAAAGGCACACGTCGCGTCGTTGGCTGATTGCACGTCCGAACACGAACGGCTGCTTGGCAAGATCCTGCTGCTGGCGCCGCGTCTGGCAAAGGAATTCGGGCTTGAGACGGGCTTCAAGACATTGATCAATACCGGGCGTGGCGGCGGTCAGGAAGTGTTTCATCTTCACGTACACGTATTTGGCGGCGGTGATCCCGTTGCCGCTGTTAACTAAAGGAGATTCATCATGGGAAGCTTCAGCATATGGCATTGGTTGATCGTGCTGGTCATTGTGTTGCTTGTATTCGGCACCAAAAAGCTGAAGAACATCGGTAGCGACCTCGGTGGCGCGGTTAAGGGTTTCAAGGAAGGTGTGAAAGACGATCCGTCAAAGCTGAACGAATCGGCTGACTCAGGCCGGACCATCGACGTTGAAGTCAAAGACAAACATCAGAGCTAAGGGGCAGGCTATACGTCACGCGGCATTTCCTTGGATTTTGCAGCTGGGACCGTTTAGCTGATTTATGTTTGATATCGGATTTTCCGAGATGGTCGTTGTGGGTGTGGTTGCGTTGATTGTCATCGGACCAGAACGCCTGCCCAAGGTCGCGCGTACGGCGGGCCATTTGTATGGCCGTTTGCAGCGCTACGTGTCGTCAGTGAAATCGGATATCAGCCAGGAAATCCAGCTGGATGAAATTCGGCGTGCAGGGCAGGATTTCAAAGAGTCGATCCAGTCGGCCGCATCTGATGTCGGACAGCAGGCAACGGTAGTGGATGATTATCTGCGCAATGAAATCAACAGCGTCAATCAGGTATTGACGTCGACAACGCTCGAAGCGGAACAGGCCGAGCTTAACTCCGTCAAGCTGGAGACGCCGGCCCAGCAAAACTTGCCACTCGATGCGCCTGACCAGAACGCTAAGGCGTTCACACCCTCTGCTGTGGTGGAAACGGCACGTGTCGATCACGCTGAAAAATCCGCATGAGCCAAACTGAAGACGGTTTTATTTCGCATCTCATCGAAATGCGTGATCGTTTGTTGCGCGCGGTGCTTGCGATTGTCCTGATTTTCATCTGCCTGTTTCCCTGGGCGCAGGATTTGTATGCGTTGCTCGCGCAGCCCATGCTGGCTGCGCTGCCCAAAGGCGGACAGATGATCGCGACTGATGTCACGACGCCGTTCTTCGTTCCGATCAAGGTCCCCATGATGGCGGCATTTTTGCTGGCGCTACCGTGGGTGTTCTATCAGGTTTGGGCGTTTGTTGCGCCAGGGCTCTACCAGCATGAAAAACGCCTGGGTGCGCCATTGGTGGTTGCCAGCGTAATCCTGTTTTTGCTGGGAATGGCATTTGCCTACTTTCTAGTGTTCCCGGTGGTTTTTGGCTTTGTTGTCGGCGTGGCACCGGTGGGTGTGGCGGTGATGACCGACATCGGCAAATACCTCGATTTTGTCATGACGCTGTTTATCGCGTTTGGCATAACCTTCGAAGTGCCGGTTGCAGTGGTCTTGCTGGTCAAGATGAACATGGTGTCGGTGGCCAAGCTGCGCGAAATTCGTCCTTATGTCATCGTCGGCGCTTTTGTCATCGGCGCGATTTTTACTCCGCCGGACATTATTTCGCAGTTCATGCTGGCGGTGCCGTTGTGGGTGTTGTATGAAGCTGGAATCATCGTGGCAGCCATGATCTCAAAGCCGAAACCAGGAGATGAGTCGGATTACGTACCCATGTCTGAAGCGGATATGGATTCTGAACTTGACCGCATCGAAACGAGCCAGGCAGATCCCGGCCGCGTTGAATCGGGGCCGCACGACCTGAAGTAGTGTCATCCGCAGCGCGATTCTGGATGTGGATGCAAAACCGCCAATAAAAATAGTTTTTGGGGATGGTGTATGGATGCTTTGAAATCAGGCGGAGACGTGCTTTTTGTATTGCTGGGGGGCATCATGGTCTTGGCCATGCATGCGGGGTTTGCCTTCCTTGAATTGGGTACCGTCCGCAAAAAAAACCAAGTCAATGCACTGGTCAAAATCCTCACGGATTTTTCGGTTTCCACCATTGCCTATTTTTTCATTGGCTACAGCATCGCCTACGGCGTCAGTTTTTTTTCCAGCGCAGAGGTGTTGTCGGCCCAAAATGGCTATGAGCTGGTCAAGTTCTTTTTTCTGCTGACATTTGCGGCGGCGATTCCAGCCATCGTGTCAGGCGGTATTGCCGAACGCGCACGCTTCAATCCACAACTCGCTGCGACCTTTGCCCTGGTTGGCCTGGTTTATCCTTTTTACGAAGGTATCGTCTGGAATGGGAACTACGGCATTCAGGCATGGCTGGAAGCGACAACAGGTGCCAAATTCCATGACTTTGCGGGTTCGGTGGTGGTGCATGCTGTGGGTGGCTGGATCGCGTTGCCGGCGGTGTTCTTTCTCGGTGCGCGACGGGGTCGATATACCAAGGACGGTATGGTCTCGGCACACCCGCCCTCCAATATCCCCTTTCTGGCACTGGGTGCCTGGATACTGACGGTAGGATGGTTCGGCTTTAACGTGATGTCGGCGCAGTTGATCGAAGCGGTTTCAGGCCTGGTGGCGGTGAATTCGTTGATGGCGATGGTGGGCGGTACACTGGCCGCCCTGCTGATCGGCAAGAATGACCCGGGCTTCATACATAACGGACCCCTGGCTGGGCTGGTCGCGGTATGCGCGGGCTCCAATCTGATGCATCCACTGGGCGCTCTGGCGACGGGACTGGTAGCCGGGGCGTTGTTTGTGTGGATGTTCATGGTGACGCAGAACAAATGGAAGATTGATGATGTG
>MGZO01000091.1:19397-45117 GCA_001802655.1 Hydrogenophilales bacterium RIFOXYD1_FULL_62_11 | reverse complement strand
TTTGGCAGCAAGCTGTTGGGGGGGATCGGTGGCGTCAGTTTGGTGGCGCAACTGATCGGTACGTTGGGGGGGGTGGCGGTAGCCTTGATTGGCAGCGTGTTAGTGTATGGCACCTTGCAACGATTTGTTGGTCTGCGGCTCGATGCGGAAGAGGAATTCACCGGTGCCGACCTCAGCATTCACAAAGTATCTGCTACGGCTGAACGCGAAACGAGCTGGTGACTTTTCAGTTCTTGTTCTGCTTTTTCAGGTAGGCGCGGCGTTCTACGCTTAGTTGCTCGAGCTCCCGGTCTACATGACGCACATCCGGATGTTGTTTGGTAAATTTCAGCAATAGTTCGGTGCGTTTGATGCGCAACTCAACCCGTTTCTTGTCGAGTCCTTCGAGGTAGGCATCTGATGAGCTGGCAGGGTTGTCATGGTCAAGCAGCGGGGTAGTTTGGACGCGGGCAGGCAAAGTTAGGTTGCTGTCGACTTTTCCGTTCACGGTCGATGGCACCCGGGACATTTGAAACGCTGGGGCAGCGTCGCTGCTTGGCAGGGTGGATGGGGCGGGCGTTTCCTGAGGCGAGTCGAGGAAATGTTCGATAACAATGATGCTTACCCCCACCAGCAGGAATACCGCAACAGGTGTGGTAAATGCCAACACGCGTAGCGGGTGCGGTATCTGTTCAACCTGCGGCGAGGCTGGAGGTTCGGGGGCTTGGCTCGGCAGTACCCGCAGGGCGTTGACCAGCGAGCTTGCATCAGGGCGCTCTTCCGGATTTTTGCTCAACATGCTCGCCAGCAGGCTGGTGAGTCCAGCCGGTATTTTCGGGCGCACGACCTCGACGGGCACCGGCATTTCACTGATCACGCGATAGATAATCGTTGGCAGGCTTTCACCATCGAAGGCGTATTGCCCCGTCAGCATTTCGTACAGTACCGCCCCGAGCGAAAAAATATCCGAGCGCCCATCAATCACACGCCCCATTGCCTGTTCCGGCGACATATAGCGCGGCGACCCCAGCATTTGACCCGTTTGGGTATGGTTGCTGTTGACGAGATGGGCGATTCCGAAGTCGGTTAGCTTGATGCGTCCATGCTGTCGGGTGATTACGACGTTTGCGGGTTTGATATCGCGATGGATCACCCCGTGTTCGTGGGCAAACGCCAAGGCCTCCGCCATTTGCGTGACTGTGTCGAGAATCAGATCAAGCGGCATCGGGCCCTGATTCATGATGTCGCGCAGCGTTCTTCCGGACAGGTATTCCATGGCGATGTAAGCGAGACCATTGGCTTCGCTTACGTCATAAATCGTCACGATGTTGGGATGCGAAAGACGCCCGGCGCTTTGCGCTTCGCGCAAAAAGCGCGCTTCCGCGCCAGCCCCTTCCTGTTGAAGGAGTGAGATGGAGACGGTTTTAATGGCTACCACGCGTTCGATCATCGGATCGCGCGCACGGTAAACCGTGCCCATTGCACCTTGACCGATTTCGTCCAGGATTTCGTAACGGCCGATTGTCATATTTACGATTGGGCGGAGAGCTTGGCGTTCAGCCTCGACACTCGATAATCTGACCGCGCACCATCCGGCTATCCTCGCCCATCAGGTAGAGGTACCAGGGCATCAGATCGTCCGGATTCGGCAGCGTTTCGGGGGCGAGTCCAGGGTGTGTTCGCGCACGCAGGCTGGTTGCCACCTGACCGGGAATCAGGGTATTGATGCGCAGGTTCTCTTCCGGGGTAATCTCGTCGTCCCAGATACGGGTCAGGGTTTCCAGACCTGATTTGGCAACGGCGTAGCCGCCCCAGAATGCGGCGGGTTGGTGCCCATGGGTTTCACCCGTAAACACAACCGATGCATCGGGTGCCTGTTTGAGCAAGGGCATGCACGCACGTGTTAATGCGAAAGGTGCGATGAGATTGACCCGCATCAGGGTTTGCCATTGATCGAGCGTTTGCAGAGTCAGCGGGGTGAGATTGTAAAACTGGTGCGCACTGTGCAGCACGCCGTCGAGCCGCTTGAGGTGATGCGCGATGGTGCCGGCCAGCGTTTCCAGGCTGCGATCGTCGGCAACCGCCAGATCATAGGGAAACATTGCCGGTTCAGCGCCGCCCGCAGAAAGGATTTCGTCGTATACCGCTTCGAGCTTGGCTTCATTGCGTGCGAGCAGGGCGACGGTAGCACCGTGGCGTGCAAACGCCAGGCTGGCCGCTCGGCCCAGGCCGGAACTGGCGCCCGTCACGAGAATAACGCGACCTGCGAGCAGGTCGGGGCGTGGAGAATAGTCTTTCATAGTTGTTCGAGTAAGGTGTTGGCCGATTGTACCCCGCTCAATGTTGCGCTTTCGAGCGTGGCAGGATAAGCCCCGTCAGTGTAGTCACCGGCCAGGAAAATACGCGGGTGTTGTGTTCGGTTTCCTGGGCGTGCGAGATGGGGAACGCACGCGTAGGTCGCTTGCTTTTCAACAATGCTTTTCCGCCAGCGCGCTGTGCCGGGGTGAGCAATCCGCAGCAGCTGTGCTTCGGCTTGTTCAATCCAGCTGATTGGCAAGTTCGCCGCAGCGCTGGCGACGAAGGCCAGCAGACCCGCTTGTCCATGGCTTTGCCCACGGTCGAACACAAATTGCGCTGGACCATCGGCAAGGGCGAACAAGGGTTTTTTCAATCGAAAAGCGGGGTCATATTGCACATAAGCAGTTGCGATTGCTTGATAGGTATAGCTGGCCACGTCGTTTACCAGCGGTCTGAGTTCAGCGACCGGAGCGATTAAACTCGCCAGATGCTGGGGAGCAACGGCGAGGATGGCGTGACTGTAAGTATGGGCATCGTTGCATGTCTGCAACGTGATGCAGCCGGGGGCGGGATCCAGTGTGGTCACCCGGCTGGACAGGCGTACGCTGCCACCGAGTTCAACGATCCGTGCTGCAGCGGGTGCGGGGAACAGCGAGGTCAGGTCAAGTTGTGGCAGCAGCAAGTCACTGTGTGGGTTGTGCCCACCAAAAGCGGCGCGGATCACATTTTGGAAAACCCGGCCGCTGGCAATGCCTGGAGGGGTGTTCAGCGCGGAAATGCATAACGGATGCCACAGCAGGCGGTTCAGTTTTTCGGGTTGAGTGTGGGTGAGCTGGCTGACTGTTAAATGGTCTGCATCAATCTCACTGTTCAACAAGGAATGTATCCATCGTGCAGCGGCCAGTTTTTCACGCCAGTCGAGCCCCTGCGCGCCGAGCAACCCCGCCAGCAAATGCAGGGGGGCGGGCAGGCGCGGACAGCTGAGACTGAAATCCGGCGGCTGGTTGAGGCTAAGGGGCAGTCGCCACAAACCCGGTGTGGCATGCAGGCGCTCAATCAGTTGCAGGGTCTGCTCATATGCGCCGAGCAGGATATGTTGGCCGTTGTCGAGTTTCTGCCCTTGCAGTTCGACTGCCCGTGCACGACCGCCCAGGGTGCGGCTTGCTTCAAGCAAGGTGACCCTGACACCCGCTTCGGCCAGTGTCAGCGCGGCGGCGCAACCGGCCCAGCCGCCGCCGACGATGGCGACACTGGGGTTAATGAAACCAGATTTCACGGAAACAGCCAGGTTTTGCTCGCCAGCCATAGTTTGCGCAGTGGCGTAAGTGATACGCGCGCGCGCAGCACGGGAAAGTGGTCACGCTGAATTTCGTCGAGCAAGGTTCGGTAAATTGCGGCCATTGCCAGTCCGGGGCGTTGCGCACGACGCGCGCGCGCAGGCAGCGCAGCCAGTGCACTGTCATAACAGGCAACAGCGCGCTCGTATTGAAATTGCATCAAGGCCTGAAACGCTGGCGTGTCACGGCTATTCAACAGGTCGGCCTCGCTTACGCCAAAGCGTGCCAGTTCGTCTTGTGGCAGATAAATGCGCCCGCGTCGCGCATCTTCGCCAACGTCGCGGATGATATTGGTGAGTTGGAATGCCAGGCCCAGTTCATGCGCGTAACGCCGGACTGCGCGGTCGTCCTCACTGCGTCCACCATCAAATAGCGCGGCCGCGACTTCGCCGACAACACCCGCTACACGGTAGCAATATAAATTGAGCGATTTGAAATCAGGATAGCGCCGATCATCCAGGTCCATTGCCATGCCATCAACGATTTCAAGCAACAGGGAAGGGGAGGTATTAGGGCCTTGCGGGGTATCGAGCAGGGCGCGAGTTGCAGGATGTTGCGGAACGCCGGCTGCAAATCGCTCGATTTCCTCGCGCCACCAGTTGAGTTTGGTTTCGGCGACTGAGCGTTCGTGGCATTCGTCCACTACGTCGTCGAGTTCGCGGCACAGTGCATAGAATGCTGTGATTGCGCGCCGTGTGCTGGTCGGCAGAAAGACGAAACTGTAGTAAAAGCTGGAACCGCTGGCGGCTGCGCGCGTCTGGCAGTATTGATGGGCGTCCATGCTCAGAACAGGGCCCGTCCGAACATGCCGATCCAGTCTTTTTTACTGAGTACCGGGCGAGCGGTAAATACGCAGCCGGGATCAGCATGCAGTTTGCGCAGAATGGTTTCACCGCCCAGGATCGTGATGCGCAACTCAAGTCCGATGCGCCCCTTGAGTTGCCGGCCAAGCGGTGCGCCAGCCTGCAACAACTTGCGGGTGCGTTCGATCTGCTTGTTCATCATCACGTGCCACATGCCGCGCGCATCACCTTCGGCAATCTGTTTTTCGCTGACGTGGAGCGCGGCAAGTTCATCCTGTGGCAGGTATACCCTGTCTTTTTGATAGTCTACCGCGATGTCCTGCAAAAAATTGATCAATTGCAGGCTGCTGCAGATGGCATCTGAATATGCAATATGACGTGGATCATGGTCGCCATATAAATGCAGCATCAGGCGACCGATGGGATTGGCCGAGCGGCGGCAGTAATCCATTACCTCGCCAAAATGGACGTAGCGTGTTTTTTCCACATCCTGCGCAAACGCAGACAGCAGATCGCGAAACGGCGCAAGGGGGATGGCGTAATCCCGGATGGCGACAGCCAGGGGTTGAAAGACCGGATCGGTTGGCGTTTCGCCGCGTTCGATGCGATTCAGTTCAGCATGGTAGGCAGCCAGTTGACCCAGGCGTTCGGCGGCAGGGGCGCTGCCTTCATCAGCAATGTCATCTGCGCTACGGGCAAATCGGTAAATGGCCTCCACGGGGCGACGCAGCCGCTTGGGCAGCAACCAGGACGCAACGGGAAAGTTTTCGTAATGATCGACCGGCACCGGAAACAAAAAAACGGAATGGGAATAATGACTTAGGGTGGATGTTGCGTGTGGCTGGGTGACAGCATCGTATTGATTATATTACACTTATCCGCTGATGATTTTGCGGCATAGTCGCGAAAGTGGCGGAATTGGTAGACGCACTGGATTTAGGTTCCAGCGCCGCAAGGCGTGGGGGTTCGAGTCCCCCCTTTCGCACCACCGGGTTTTCTTACTGCCCTTCTTAATTAATTCAGCCAGGAAGTATTGTGATGCAAGCAAATCTTGAAGTTCTCGAAGGTCTGGTTCGGCGCTTGGACATTGACGTGCCCATGGATCAGTTGGAAGCCGAAGTGCAAAACCGCCTCAAGCGTCTGGCACGCAACGTCAAGATGGATGGATTCCGTCCGGGCAAGGCGCCGCTTGCGGCGGTTGCGCGTCAGCATGGTCCAGGCGTACGCCAGGAAATATTGGGCGAAACGCTGCAGAGCCGGTTTGGTGAGGCGGTACAGGCACATAAACTCAAAATTGCAGGTTATCCGCGATTTGAGCCGAAGGCTGGCCAGGCCGCTGCCGCAGAAATGACTTTCAGCGCCAGCTTCGAGGTCTATCCTGAGGTCAAGATTGACGCGTTGGACTCAGGCAAGATCAATCGCCCCGTTGTTGAATTGAGTGATGCGGATGTGGCGAAAACCCTCGAAGTGCTGCAAAAGCAGCGTCGTACATTTGAAGTTGCTCAGCGTGCTGCGGCAGAAGGCGATCTGGTTAAATTCGATTACCAGGGCACCGTCGATGGCGTCGCATTTGAGGGGGGCAAGGGAGAGGATTTTGCTGCGGTGATTGGCGAAGGTCGCTTGCTGAAAGATTTTGAGCAAAGCTTGATCGGACTTGAAGCCGGTGCCAGCAAGGGCTTCGATGTGACTTTTCCGGCTGAATACGCAGCCAAGGAACTTGCGGGCAAAGCCGCGCACTTTGAAGTGCAGGTAGAAGAAGTTCAAGCTCCTGTGCTTCCGTCGGTCGATGCGGAATTCGCCAAGGCGTTGGGCGTGGAAGATGGCGATGTGGAAAAGCTCAAGGCTGAAGTGAAAGCGAATCTTGAGCGCGAAGTGAAACGTCGCGTACAGACGAAGATGAAAGAGCAAACCATGGAGTTGCTGTTGCAGAAAAGCACGCTGGAACTGCCGCAAAGCCTGGTAGCAATGGAAACCGATCGTCTGTTGAAAGCGACTGAAGCCGACATGCAGTCACGCGGGGTTCAGACCATGAAGCTTGTGGCCGATATGTTTACTGGACAAGCGGAGCGCCGCGTGCGTTTGGGTTTGATTCTTGCCGAAATTGTGCAGGCAAACAAGCTGGTGGCGCAGCCCGAGCAGATTCGTGCATTGATACAGGAACAGGCGCAAAGTTACGAAGAGCCTGATCAGGTCGCGCAGTGGTTCTACCAAAACCCTGAGCGGATGCAGGAAATCGAGTCTCTTGCTCTGGAAGAAAACGTTGTAGCATGGGTCGGTGGACAAGCTATGGTTGAAGACGTAACAACCACTTTTGAAGAACTGATGGGACGTGCCTGATGCATATCGATTTCAATAGTGATATTTCCAATTCTCTGCGCCATGAGCCGCAGGGGCTGGGGCTGGTTCCAATGGTTGTCGAGCAAAGCGGGCGTGGAGAACGTGCGTATGACATTTACTCGCGCCTGCTTAAGGAACGTGTCATTTTCCTTGTTGGTCCCGTGAATGACTCGACGGCCAATCTGGTGGTTGCGCAAATGCTTTTCCTGGAATCGGAAAACCCCGACAAGGATATTTATTTCTATATCAACTCGCCTGGTGGATCGGTTTCAGCTGGCATGGCAATTTACGACACCATGCAGTTCATCAAACCGGATGTATCCACGCTTTGCATCGGTCAGGCAGCCAGTATGGGGGCTTTCCTGCTGACGGCAGGAACTAAGGGAAAACGTTATTGTCTGCCGAATTCACGCGTAATGATTCATCAGCCGTTGGGTGGGTTTCAAGGGCAGGCGTCGGACATCGCGATTCATGCCAAGGAAATTCTTTACCTGAAAGCCCGTCTCAACGACATGCTGGCTAAGCATTCAGGGCAAAGTATTGAAGTGATCGAGCGCGATACTGATCGTGATAATTTCATGAGTGCGGATGACGCTGTGAGTTATGGCCTGGTCGACAAAGTGTTGACGACCCGTGTCGAAGCAAGTGCTAAATAAGGGAACAGGCATGGAAGACAAAGGCTCGAGCGACAAACTTCTCTATTGCTCCTTTTGCGGTAAAAGCCAGCATGAGGTGCGCAAGCTGATTGCTGGGCCGTCGGTGTTCATTTGCGACGAATGTGTCGAGTTGTGCAACGACATCATCCGCGAGGAAATCCAGCAAGCCGATAACCAGAAGAGTGGTGCAAGTTCCGATTTGCCGACGCCGCATGAGATCAGCAGCATTCTTGATCAATATGTGATCGGTCAAAGCCAGGCTAAAAAAGCGTTGGCGGTTGCGGTTTACAATCACTACAAGCGTCTGCGCAGCAACTCCGGTAGCGGCGATGTCGAGTTGGCCAAGAGCAATATTTTGCTGATTGGGCCGACAGGGTCGGGCAAAACACTGCTTGCGCAAACGCTGGCACGCCTGCTGAATGTGCCGTTTGTTATTGCAGATGCGACGACCCTGACCGAAGCCGGTTATGTAGGCGAGGATGTCGAGAACATCATCCAGAAACTGCTGCAAAAATGTGATTACGATGTGGACAAGGCCAAACAAGGCATTGTCTACATTGACGAAATAGACAAGATTTCGCGGAAGTCTGATAACCCTTCAATCACCCGGGATGTATCAGGTGAGGGCGTGCAGCAGGCACTGCTCAAGTTGATCGAGGGTACGACTGCTTCCGTCCCGCCTCAGGGTGGCCGCAAGCATCCGAACCAGGAGTTTGTCCAGGTCGACACCAGCAATATCCTGTTTATCTGCGGTGGAGCGTTCAGTGGGCTGGAAAAAGTTATTCGAGGTCGCACTGAAAAAGGGGGAATCGGGTTTGGGGCGCAGGTCAAGAACGTTGACGACACCAAGCGGGATGTTGAACTGTTGCATCAAGTCGAGCCAGAAGACCTTATCAAGTATGGCTTGATTCCAGAGTTCGTTGGCCGTCTGCCAGTTGTCACGACGCTTGATGAACTCGACGAGACAGCGCTGGTGCAGATTTTGACCGAACCGAAGAATGCGCTGACCAAGCAGTTTGCCAAACTGTTCAAGATGGAAGGGGTGGATCTCGAGTTTCGTGAGGAAGCGCTTAATGCTATCGCCAAGCGCGCTCTGGCGCGTCGCACGGGAGCACGAGGCTTACGCTCCATCATTGAACACGCATTGCTCGACACCATGTATGACTTACCCTCGCTTAAGGGCGTAAGCAAGGTCGTGGTGGATCAAAGCTTGGTTAACGGCGAGGGTAAACCCTTGTTGATCTACTCCGAGCAGGGCGAGCAGCCATTGGCTGCTGGCGCCTGAGTCTGATTTGAGCCGACTTCGTTAGCCGGCTTACTTGAAATGTGAACTATGCCCCCCAGCTAGGGATGTGCGTGGTTTATCGCCACGCATCCTTTCCTCAACCCTGCCCAGGAAAAAATGATGAGCGACAACGTATCCAAGGAACAGATTGATCTGCCGCTGTTGCCATTGCGAGATGTAGTGGTGTTTCCCCACATGGTCATACCGCTGTTTGTCGGTCGCCCCAAGTCGATCAAGGCGCTGGAAACATCGATGGAATCCGGTAAAAGCATTCTCCTGGTTGCGCAAAAAACTGCCGCGCAGGATGACCCTACACCTGAAGACCTGTTCGGCACGGGTAGCGTTGCTACAGTGTTGCAAATGCTGAAACTGCCCGATGGCACCGTCAAGGTGCTGGTGGAAGGCAATCAGCGAGCACGTGTGATCGATGTGACTGACGCGGGCACTCATCTTACGGCGCGTGCAGAAGTTTTGCCGGCTGAAGGTGAAGAGTTGGTTGAAGTGGAGGCCATGCGCCGTGCGCTTCTGACGCAGTTTGACCAGTACGTCAAACTCAACAAAAAAATTCCACCGGAAATCCTTACTTCCCTGTCTGGGATTGACGAGGGCGGTCGTCTGGCTGACACCATCGTTGCACATTTGCCCTTGAAGCTTGAACAGAAGCAGGAGGTGCTGGAAATGATTGGCGTGAATAAACGCCTGGAGCATCTGCTGGGTTTGCTGGAAGGCGAGCTTGACATCCTGCTAGTGGAAAAACGTATCCGTGGCCGCGTCAAACGGCAGATGGAGAAGAGTCAGCGTGAGTACTACCTGAACGAACAGGTCAAGGCGATTCAGAAGGAGTTGGGCGACATTGAAGAAGGCGCCGAACTCGAAGACCTGGAAAAACGCGTCAAGGAAGCCAGCATGTCCAAGGAGGCCGAAGCCAAGGCCATGGGCGAGTTGAAAAAGCTGCGCATGATGTCACCTATGTCCGCTGAAGCCACCGTGATTCGCAGCTATATTGAAGCGATTGTTGGTTTGCCGTGGAAGAAAAAAACCAAGATTAGCAAAGATTTGGTCAAGGCCGAACTAGTGCTGGATCAGGATCATTATGGCCTTGACAAGGTGAAAGAGCGCATCCTTGAATACCTCGCGGTACAACAGCGCGTAGACAAGGTAAAGGCGCCGATCTTGTGTCTGGTCGGGCCGCCCGGTGTGGGTAAAACCTCGCTTGGGCAATCCATTGCGCGTGCGACTAATCGCAAATTTGTACGTATGGCTCTGGGCGGTGTGCGTGACGAATCCGAGATTCGGGGGCACCGTCGCACCTATATCGGGTCGATGCCAGGCAAGATTCTGCAAAGTCTGACCAAAATTGGGGTGAAGAATCCACTTTTCCTGCTTGATGAAGTGGATAAAATGGGTCAGGACTTCCGTGGCGATCCTTCGTCAGCGTTGCTGGAGGTGCTCGATCCCGAGCAAAACCACACCTTTCAGGATCATTACATCGAGGTCGAATATGACCTGTCGGATGTAATGTTCGTTGCAACGGCTAATTCGCTCAATCTACCCGCACCCTTACTTGATCGGATGGAAGTGATTCGTCTATCGGGTTATACAGAGGACGAAAAAGTCAATATTGCCGTACGTTATCTTGCACCCAAGCAACTCAAGGTTAATGGCATCAAGGAGAGTGAGCTTGCAATCGCTGAGTCCGCCATCCGCGACATCGTGCGGTATTACACGCGAGAGGCCGGCGTACGTAGTCTTGAGCGTGAGTTGTCCAAAATTTGCCGCAAAGCGGTAAAGGCATTGTTGCTGAAGAAGCAGACGAGCAAGATTTCGGTCACCTCGCGCAATCTGGAAAAATACCTGGGGGTACGTCGCTTCAGCTTCGGTATTGCTGAATTGAACAATCAGGTTGGTCAGGTCACCGGCCTTGCCTGGACCGAAGTCGGGGGCGAATTGCTCACGATTGAGGCGGTTGCTTTGCCTGGCCGTGGCAAAATGACCACCACTGGCAAGCTCGGTGAAGTGATGCAAGAGTCAATCCAGGCGGCTTTGTCGGTTGTCCGTTCCCGTGCGCGCAAACTGGGCATTCAGGATGACTTTTATCAGAAGCGCGATATCCACATCCATTTGCCGGAAGGCGCCACACCAAAAGACGGCCCCTCTGCGGGCATCGCGATTTGCACTTCAATGGTGTCTATTCTCACGGGTATTCCGGTTCGGGCAGATGTGGCGATGACGGGAGAAATTACGCTGCGGGGGGAGGTTCTGCCAATCGGCGGTCTGAAAGAAAAGCTGCTCGCAGCTCATCGTGGCGGAATAAAAACGGTTTTGATCCCGCATGAAAACGTTAAGGATCTGACAGAAATTCCAGATAACATCAAAAATAAACTGGATATTCATCCGGTGAAATGGATTGATCAGGTTTTGGAATTGGCTCTCGAGCGTGCACCTGAACCCTTAAGTGAGGAGCCGGAAGCTGAAGCGGCCGCATTGCCCGTTCAAGAGGAAGAGTTGGTCAAAGGGGCAGCTTTGAAACATTGATGTTTTTTTGGCCCCAAGTTAATCCCGCGCTAGTCGCGGGATTTTTTGTCTATGGCTTGGAAAACCGCTTGACACAAGCTTTTGTGGGTTGTTATAAAAGCGCACACAGGGTTTTCCTGTACCACTTGATTGAAGGGGATAACACGTGAACAAGTCCGAACTGATTGATGCCATCGCCGGCTCAGCCGACATTTCCAAAGCCGCTGCTGGCCGTGCACTGGATGGCGCTGTCGAAGCAGTCAAAACTGCACTTAAAAAAGGTGACATGGTCACGTTGGTAGGATTCGGTTCTTTCTATGTTGGTGAGCGTGCTGCTCGTACTGGTCGTAATCCACGTACAGGCGATTCCATCAAAATCAAAGCAGCTAAAGTACCAAAATTCCGAGCAGGCAAGGGGCTGAAAGACGCCATCAATAAGAAGTAAAAAATACAAATTTGTATTTGGCAAACTAATTAAAAAAGTTGTATAATTTTGGTCTTCGTAGGGTGCTTAGCTCAGTTGGTAGAGCGTCTCCCTTACACGGAGGATGTCGGGGGTTCGAGCCCCTCAGCACCCACCAGCAGTGGAAAAAAAATCGGTCAATCAAGTTAGCCGTGCTGATTCATTTAGCACAAGGGAGTGGTAGTTCAGTTGGTTAGAATACCGGCCTGTCACGCCGGGGGTCGCGGGTTCGAGTCCCGTCCGCTCCGCCAACACTAAAAGGCGAACGAAAGTTCGCCTTTTTTCATTTCTGTTTTCGATACCTCAAATCAATCAATTCGACTGGATTTATTCACTGCAGGTGAAGACGCGGGACGTAAAGTGCGCGAGAATCCAAGTTGATGTTTTTCTGGAGTAGACGCCGTGCTTGAAGCAATCCGCAACCACGCAAAGGGCTGGTTGGCTAAGGTCATATTGGGCTTGATCGCACTTTCCTTCGCGCTGTTTGGCGTGGATTCCTATATGTCGGGAGGCCAGGGCAGTGGTGTGATTGCCGAGGTGGGTGATGTAGGTGTGTCGCGCGAGGAGCTGTCGCGAGAGATACAGGGTCAAACTGACCGGATGCGTGAATCACTCGGTTCCTCGTTTGATCCGGCGGTCACAGAAACAGCCGCGTTTCGCAAGCAGGTGCTCGATAGTCTGATTGATCGAAAAGCCTTATTCCAGGACGCGCAGAAACTTAAAATCATCGCACCCGATGCCTATGTTGCTTCCGTATTGATGCAGATTCCCGCATTTCAGCAGGACGGCAAGTTTTCACCACAACGCTATGAGGCAGTTTTGCGCCAGAATAACCGTACACCTGCACAGTTCGAGAGCGAGTTGCGGCAGTCTTTTATGCTGGAAACAGTCACCAGTCCGGCATCGCTCGCGGCATTTCCATCAACGACTTCTCTGACACAAATAGCCCGTCTGGTAGCGCAACAACGTGAAATCTCCTGGGTCGATGTTTCAGCATCAACTGTGGCGTCCCAAATCAAACTGACACTAGATGAGGTTGATAAATATTACGCGAATAACAAAGTGGCATTTACCGAGCCTGAACAGGTACGTGCAGAGTATCTGGTGCTGGACCGGTCCAACGTAGCAGCAAGCATTGCGATCAGCGACCAGGCTGTTGCGGACTACTATGCTTCTCATGCTGCTGAATTCGGGATGCCCGAGCAGCGCAGTGCAAGTCATATCTTGATTGTGGCTGATAAAAATGCAGATGCCGCTACGCGCGCCAAAGCCAAAGCGAAGGCGAATGAGCTGTTTCAGACGTTGCAAAAAGCACCTGATCGTTTCGCTGAACTGGCGCGGACGCAGTCGCAAGATCCTGGGTCGGCTGCACAGGATGGCCATCTTGGAAGCTTTGGACGCGGCATGATGGTCAAGCCTTTTGATGACGCTGTGTTCAGCATGAAGCCCAATGAAATTCGTGGCCCTGTGGAAAGCGATTTCGGCTACCACGTGATTCGTCTGGATGGCATTCAGGCGGCTCAGACAGCTCCGATGGCTAACGTACGTGCTGCAGTGATAGATGAATTGCGCAAACAGCAGTCACAAAAAGTCTTTGCAGATTTGGCGGATAACTTTGGTAACCTCGTTTACGAAAACGCCACTTCATTGCAACCGGCGGCGGCGGCTACCAAGCAGACCATTCAGCAAAGTGCGTGGATGACGGCCAGACAAGCACCCGCACCATTTGATCATCCCGGTTTGCAGGCGGCAGTGTTCAGTTCGGAATCGCTCAAGTCGAAACAAAACACTGAAGCGATTGAAGTTCAGCCGGGTGTTTTGGTGGCCGCGCGGGTGATCGAGCATCGTCCAGCACGAGTGCGCCCACTGTCCGAGGTTAGGCCGGAAATTGAGACCAAGCTGCGTGCAGAACAGGGTGCGCGTTTGTTGACCAAGCAAGGCGAGGCGACTATTCAAGCCTTGTTGAAAGGGAATGAGACCGGCATGAGCTGGTCGGCTTTCCAGATAGTCGGGCGTCAACCTTCGGCCATGCTGGATGCGACAGAAGCTAAAGCGGTGTTCAGGGTTGGGACTGACAAACTTCCGGCCTACACCGGGTTCGTGCGTCCTGATGGTTCTTACCGCATTGTGCGGGTGAGCCGGGTCCTGGATGCGCCCGGCCTTGATTCGCGTTTGTTGACCTCCATTGAGGCGGGCGTGATGCAGGCGCAACAGCAGGCGGATATGCAAGCGATGCTTGCACTGGTGAAGGCCGGACAAAAAGTGAAAATTCAGCCCAACGCGATCGAAGGCAGATGATCCAGGTTGCAATAAAGCTCGCATCCGCGAACTAATTCGGGCAGTCAGCCTGTTGTACGAGCGAGGGTGGAGCTGTGTCCGGGGGGGGGCTGTATTGAGGCTGCCTGGTTGAGCCATCAAAATACTCGATCACTCGGCACTTGTTCAAGGTTTGCCGCCCTGCTTGCGAGATGCTTTTCTCGCCTGAGTGGGCTTGTTTGTGTTGGCATAAGAACACAGGACATTTCAGAGGATGAATGAACTTGTACGACCTCGCTGTTTTGATGCCATTGATCTGGAGTCGGCGCGGCAAGCATTAGCTCGTGTTTTGCCCGTGGCTGAGAACGATACCCCATGGCGGGCGCTGGATTATGCGCATGCCCACTTGGACAGCGGGCTTTTTTCCCACAGTGTAGGGGCGGCACTGATTGTTGCCGAATTGCGAGTGGGCGCGGATGCCGTAGCTGCGGCGTTGTTGCATGCCTGTTTGGACACAGATTCTGATATTGATGCGATCTTTGGCACCGCAGCGCGACTGGCGCGTGGGGTGGCAGCCATGGCGCGCATCGAAACCCTGGCCGCCAGCGCGACGGACAAGCGCATCGACCCACATGCTCAGCTTGAAGCGCTGCGTCAGATGGTGCTGGCGATGGTGGAGGATATTCGTATTGTGCTGGTGAAGCTGGCCGAGCGGACTCACGCCCTGCGTTGTGCTTCCGGCAAGGATGCTGCCACCCGTGAAATGCTGGGGCAGCAGGCGCGTGAGTTGTTTTCTCCATTGGCCAATCGCCTTGGCGTGTGGCAAATCAAGTGGGAAATGGAAGACTGGGCATTTCGCTACCTGGAGCCAGACACCTATAAAACCATTGCGACCCAGCTTGATGAAAAACGGGTCGATCGCGAGGCCTACATCAAGGGCATTGTCGAGCGTCTGCAAGCCGAGCTAGCGCTGCATGCAATCGAAGCGGAAGTGAGCGGTCGCCCCAAACACATCGCAAGCATCGTCAACAAGATGCGGCGCAAGCACATGAGCTTCGAGCAGTTATATGACATTCGCGCAGTGCGTGTGCTGGTCAAACATGAGATCGACTGTTACACCGTACTGGGGTTGGTGCATAACCTGTGGCAGCCGATTCCGGGCGAGTTTGACGATTACATTTCTCAGCCCAAGGGCAATGATTATCGCTCGCTGCATACAGCGGTGATCGGGCCAGAAGAACGTGCGCTTGAAGTGCAGATTCGCACGTTCGACATGCATCAGCATGCCGAACTGGGTGTCGCTGCTCACTGGCGCTACAAGGAAGGCGGTAAACAGGACGCGCAGTATGAGGAAAAAATTGCCTGGCTGCGGCGCATCCTTGACTGGAAAGATGACGTTGCCGACAGCAGCGAATTTACCGAGCAGTTCAAGACCGAACTGTTTCAGGATCAAGTCTATGTACTGACGCCGCAGGGACGGGTGGTGGCGCTCGACCGCGGGGCAACACCGGTGGATTTTGCTTATGCGCTGCACTCTGATCTTGGGCATCGCTGCCGTGGCGCCAAGCTTAATGGTGCGATGGTTCCGCTTAACACCCCGCTTGAGAACGGCCAGCGAGTCGAAATCATCACTGCCAAGGAAGGTGAGCCGAGTCGTGACTGGCTTAATCCGGCGCTGGGTTATTTGATCACGCATCGCGCGCGATCAAAAGTCCGGACGTGGTTCCGCCAGCGTGACGTTGGCGAACAGGTAAGTTTGGGGCGCACCTTGCTGGACAAGGAACTGAAACGTCTGGGGGTGGTGGATACGAACCAGGAGAAGCTCGCGCAGCGACTCAAGTTCGGAAAAGTGGACGAATTTTTTGCTGCGTTGGGCCGTGGAGACGTTGGTCAACGTGATTTGATCAATGCCTTGCAAGAACCAGGAAAATCTACCTCTGCGCTGATTCCAACGGCCAAACCGCGCATGCGTGCCAAATCGGGGAGTTCGATCATTATTCCCGGACTGGGCGATGTGCCGATGACGCTGGCACGCTGCTGTAAACCGCAACCGCCTGATCCCATCGTCGCCTACACTACGGTAGGGCGCGGTCTCACCGTTCATCGTGCTGATTGTTCCGCGCTCAGGCGTGCTAATCCGGAGCGGATGCTGGCGGCCGAATGGGCGCTTGATGCCGGTGCGGCTTTTGAGGTGGGTATTCAGCTGAAGGCGTTTGATCGCCAGGGATTGCTGCGTGATATTTCCGATGTGATCGCCAAAGACCGACTCGACGTGTTGCGCGTGAACACCGAAAGCCATGGTGAATACGCCACCATGCAGATTACAGTGCGCATCAAGGAGCTTCAGCAACTGTCCCGACTGCTGGCTCGTTTACAGCATGTGCAGAATGTGATCGAAGTTCGGCGCGAGTAAGTACGCCAGATTTTTTTCCTTCAGGCCATGGCAGCTCAAGCCGCTGTTTTCGATCCGATTGCAGATCGTGTTCGCCATGTGTTTTTAACTTGTGTCCGTTAGTTGATCCGCGTCTCGTTCTGAAGCACTTGCTGACCCATGTGATGGTCAATCGGTTTTATCCGCCCGCTTACGCGCGGATATTCAGGGTGTCATCCGGTGAAGGAGGTGGGACGACTTTCAGCCAGGTATAGGCAACACTTTGCCAGGCAGCTATTGCTTAAGTGTCGGGCACGCTGCATGAATTTGTTGCGCCAGCAGCTGTAACCCCGTAGAGGATAAGTCTGCGGTGCTAAAACTCAAGTCGCTCGCTTCCGTGGGGTAATTATTCGACAAGGATCTGAGGTAGGCGGGGTCGTAATGATCCGTCAATAGTTTGGAGACCAATTCCTCCCATAAATGCTGGTTGGCCAGATCTTGCCACGCCAGCACGGTGTCGTTGCCGCGCAGCGTAACCAGATGGGAGAGCTGAGTGTTGATCAAACCGGAGTCGAGGAGAAAGTGCGCGTAGTCCTCAACGAGCAATTGGACACGCGCTGCAAGTGGTACTTCCAGCCGGACACAGGAACTGGCTCGCATTGCCACGAGAAGCGTATCAGGAACGCGCAACGCGCCGATTTTCTTGCTTTCCGATTCCACAAAAACCGGACGTGCAGGATCGAAACGGGTAAGCGCGTACCAAATGGCACTTTCAAAGCTTTTTTGGGAGGGTTGTGGCTGGTTCGGTAGTGCGCCCAGTAATGAGCCACGATGAACCGCCATCGCTTCGAGATCCAGCACTTGCGCACCGTCTTGGGCAAGCGCCTGCAGTAAACGGCTCTTTCCGCTGCCAGTAGGGCCGCATACAACACGGTAATTGAGCTGCGCAGGCAAATGGACAAGTTCGGCGATGACATGCCGACGATAGGCCTTGTAGCCACCGTCGAGTTGAACCGCACCGAAACCGATCTTCTGCAAGATATGCGTCAAGGATCCGCTGCGGCTGCCGCCACGCCAGCAATACACTAATGGGCGATATGACTTGGGCTTGTTGGCCAGATAGCCTTCGAGATGCTGCGCAATATTGCGCGATACCAGCGCCGCCCCGATTTTTTTTGCCTCAAATGAGGACACTTGTTTGTAAAGTGTGCCGACCCGTTCCCGTTCAGTGTCATTTAACACAGGCAGGTTAATTGCGCCGGGTATATGGTCTTCCGCATACTCGCCAGGCGAGCGGACATCGATTACTTCATTAAAAGTGAGGAGGTCTGAAACGGTGGTAACGCTCAAGCTGGCTTCGCTTTCTGAACAAGGTTGACTGGTGAACGCGGTTTCACACAACTGTCGATTGATGCAGATAAGTCATGCGATACCGGGCCACCATGAACCAACAGACGATTGGACCATCGCACACCGGCAGGCAAGGTCAAATGGCATCAAGCCAGACTCAGGCTGCATGCAGAGTTGAGGTGCGTGTGATTCTTGAAGCGGATGACCCAGCCAGGACTGGCCGGGTCAAGCTTGCTGCGTCGAATGGACTAACCTGACGCAGATGTTTGGGGGCGTTTAAATAAGCTTCAATGACAAAGCTTGCTTGTCTTCTGCGCGTCGACCAATAACCGGCGCTTTACGGCGATCAGCAACAAGGGTGGGAGGCAATGCGGCATTGCGCGAAGCAATGCGGCGATCACCCAGACGGCGTTCAAGTGGAATGAATTCAACTTGATAAACAGGCAGTGCTGACATGGTCTAGGGTTCCAACTCGTCAAGATATCAACGATATTAGCTGAAATCTCGTCATATGCAATAGCGCTAATAGACTGCTTGCTTATTGAATTCCCCCGTTCATCTCCAATGAAGCTGTATTTTTTTGCTTCATGACGTCAAGTGACAATTTAAAGCTTGGCCGAACGAACAATGCGCTGTTTTTCGCGTTCCCATTCGCGGTCTTTTTCGGTTGCGCGTTTGTCGTGCTGTTTTTTGCCTTTCGCCAAGCCAATGTCCAGTTTGATGCGTCCCTTTGAGAAATGCATGTTCAGCGGCACCAGGGTGAAGCCGGCGCGCTCGGTTTTTCCGATCAATTTGTTGATTTCAGAGGCGTGCAGAAGCAGTTTGCGCGAGCGCGTGGGGTCGGGCAGGATATGCGTGGATGCAGAAAGCAGCGGGCTGATGTGACAGCCGATCAGATATACCGAACCGTTTTTAACGACGACGTAGGCTTCCTTCAATTGAACCCGGTTCGCGCGGATGGCTTTGACTTCCCAGCCTTCGAGCACGAGTCCGGCCTCGAACTTTTCCTCGATGAAGTAATCGTGAAAGGCTTTTTTGTTATCAGCGATGCTCATGATGTAAGGCTTCAGTACAATCTCTAATTTTACAGGGCTTCAGGCATTCATGGCGCGTGTAGAAAAAAGTGTGCTGGTGTCACATACCCCGGAACGTATGTTTGAGTTGGTTGATCGGGTTGAGGATTACCCGGTTTTTCTGCCCTGGTGCGGAGGGACCGAGTTGAAATTGCGCGATGAGCATCAAACGGTGGCGACAATTCATATTGCCTACATGGGGATACGCCAAAGTTTCACCACTAAAAATACCAAAATCCATCCGCGCGAGATGCGTATTAAATTGCAAGATGGGCCTTTTTCCGAATTGTCAGGCGATTGGTTGTTTTCTCCCCTGGGAGACGATGCGTGCAAAGTTGAATTCCGACTTCAATATGCGTTTTCCAACCGGATGCTGGAAACGATTCTGGCACCTGTTTTCAGTCACATTACCAATACCTTTGTCGATGCCTTTGTGCGTCGCGCTGACGAGGTGTATCCCCTATGAAGCCGGTGTCAATCCACGTTGAGGTGATTTACGCGCTTTCTGAAACCCAGCCCCTGTTCAGGGTGGAACTTGCAGAAGGCGCAACGGTTGATGACGCTATTCGCGGGTCTGGCGTGTTGGAGGTCTTTCCGGAAATCGATCTTGCCAGGAACAAGGTGGGGATTTTCAGCAAACTGGTCAAACTGGATGAAACCGTGCGTAACCAGGACCGGGTGGAGATCTACCGGCCGCTCATCGCGGATCCCAAAGAGGTCCGGCGTAAACGTGCGGATGAAGGAAAAGTCACCAAGAAAGGTGGGGGCGCTTCAGCAAAAGCCGATCTGGCGGATGCCGGATAAAGCCCGATCTACTAAAAGCGAACGCTACTTACAGAACTGGGTGACGCTTTTCTGGCTGCTGGCCAGCGCGCTTTCGCGAGCCGAGTCATCCATGTAAACACGCTGCCCTGCCGCATTTGTCGTGTAGATGCGCGGGGTGCTGGCGTTTTGCAGAGTGCTGAGATTTTTACGCGCTTTGTCGCAATTTTCGCGGGCGATGCGTGCTTGTTCGGCCTCTTTTTCCGCCTTGTCGCGCGCATCCTTGGCTTCTTTGCTGCGTTTTTGGTAAGCCTGATCCCTGGCGTCAAGTGATTGTTTGGCCTTGGAGGTGGTTTCGCCTTGTCCTGCGGAACTGGGTTTGATCGTCTGGCTGTTCAGCGTGGGGGGTTGATCGGTGTAATGAACCTTGCCTTGCGCATCGGTCCATTTGTAGAGGTCGGCGTGAGCGTGGGCAGAAAACGCCAGCACGCCCCAAACCAAAAGCCTTCCGGCATGAGTCCGGAAGGCTTGATGGCGCAAGCCAATCAATTTATTCCCCCACTTTAAGTTGAGGATAACCAGTTTGTACGTTGCTCAGCTTGACGTGTTCGCTCGCCAACTTTGATTGTTTGATCACGGTTGCGCTGTCGAGTTTGGCTGCAGCAGCTTCGGCGGCCTTCAGTGCATTGTCTGCCGTTGTCCACAAAGCGTTCTTTGCCTTGGCGGCCTTGACATCAGCCTGCGCAGCGCTCAGGGCGGATTGCGCTTCGGCGCTGATGGCGGTGGGGGCGGACTGGGCAGCAGGCTCGTAAGTACTGGCGCAACCTGTCAGACCCAGCAGGGTAGCGGACGTCAATGCGAGTAAAAGCTTGGACATTATTTATCTCCTCGGGTTGTAGTGTGTTCATGGAGGGAAAGCGGTTGATGCTCACCCGTATTCATGCTGTCGCAAAGTTAGTCGTATCACCCGCATGAGTCAACCATTTGCCATGCAATTAGCCTTGGTAAATTACGACCAAGTTTTGGGCGGAGCCAGTGGGCGGTTTGTGCGGGCGGTGCCGGGTACGTATAATTCCGCTTTGCGTTCAAGGAAAGCCCATGCGTGTTTTGCAAAAAGCGCTGACGTTTGACGACGTTCTGCTCGTTCCCGCTCATTCCGCCATCCTCCCTCGCGAAGTCACGCTTTCGAGCCAGTTGACCCGCACAATCACGCTGAATTTGCCTCTGTTGTCTGCCGCGATGGATACGGTGACCGAAGCCCGTTTGGCCATTGCGCTGGCGCAGGAAGGCGGGCTTGGCATCATCCACAAGAACATGAGCGTCGAATTGCAGGCTGCGCAAGTGGCTGCAGTCAAGCGTTTTGAGTCGGGTGTCGTCAAGGACCCCATCACCGTTGCACCGCAGATGACGGTGCGCCAGGTGCTCGCTATCACCCGCGCAAAACACATTTCAGGTTTGCCGGTGATAGACGGCGGCAAGGTGGTTGGCATCGTCACCAACCGCGACCTGCGCTTTGAAACCCAGCTCGATCAGCTGATTGCCAACATCATGACGCCGAAAGAGCGCCTGGTGACGGTGAAAGAAGGGACGAGCCGCGACGAGGCCATGGCACTGTTGCACAAGCACCGCCTTGAGCGCGTGCTGGTGGTGAACGATGCGTTCGAGTTGCGCGGTCTGATCACCGTCAAGGACATTCAAAAGTCCAGTGAACACCCCCTTGCATGCAAGGACGCAATGGGTCACCTGCGCGTGGGCGCAGCGGTCGGCACCGGCGAAGGTACTGAGGAGCGCGTGGCTGCATTGGCCGCTGCGGGGGTCGATGTGATCGTTGTGGATACTGCGCACGGTCATTCCAAAGGCGTGCTGGATCGCGTCAAATGGGTAAAGCAGCATTTTCCCGAAGTGCAAGTCATTGGCGGCAACATCGCCACGGCCTCGGCGGCACTGGCGCTGGTTGATCATGGCGCGGACGCGGTCAAGGTTGGTATTGGCCCGGGTTCGATCTGCACCACCCGCATGGTTGCCGGTGTCGGCGTGCCGCAGATTACCGCGGTGTCCAACGTGGCTGATGCCCTGGTGGGCAGCGGCGTCGGCGTGATTGCCGACGGCGGAATTCGTTACTCGGGCGATATCGCCAAGGCCATTGCAGCGGGTGCGAGTTGCGTCATGCTGGGCGGCCTGTTGGCGGGCACCGAAGAAGCGCCGGGAGAAGTTGAGCTGTTCCAGGGGCGCTCGTATAAATCGTATCGCGGCATGGGTTCACTCGGTGCGATGCAGCAAGGTTCCAGCGACCGCTATTTCCAGGACAACGAAAAGAGCGCCGAAAAGCTTGTCCCCGAAGGGATCGAAGGCCGCGTGCCCTACAAGGGCAGCGCGCTCAGCGTGATCCACCAGCTGATGGGCGGGCTGCGTTCGTCGATGGGCTATTTGGGTGTCGCCACCATTCCCGACATGCATGCCAGGGCCGAATTCGTCGAAATCACCTCGGCCGGCGTGCGTGAATCGCACGTCCATGATGTGCAGATCACCAAGGAAGCACCGAACTATCACGTTGAGTAAGCGATCAGGGGTCGGGATTCAGGGTTCAGAAAAAGTCACGCTGCGCGTGGCTTTTTCTTTAATGCCCCGTGTCCTTGCCCCCTGAGTCCTGATCCTTTATGCCCTGTGGGCACCGAATCCTGACCCCTGAAAACCATGCACCAGAAAATCCTGATCCTCGACTTCGGTTCCCAATACACCCAACTGATTGCGCGCCGCGTGCGCGAGGCTGGGGTTTACTGTGAACTGCATTCCAATGACGTAACCGACGCGTTTGTCCGGGATTTTGCGCCGTCCGGCATCATTTTGTCGGGCGGGCCGAATTCGGTTTACGAAGACGAAACACCGCGTGCACCCGAGGTGGTGTTCACGCTCGGCGTACCGGTGCTGGGCATTTGCTACGGCATGCAGACCATGGCGGCGCAGTTGGGTGGACAGGTCGAGTCTGCTGCCAAGCGCGAATTTGGCTATGCCGAAATCCGCGCGCGCGGCCATACTGCGCTGCTGCGTGACATCCAGGATCGCGTCAACGATGAAGGCCATGGCCTGCTCGACGTGTGGATGAGCCACGGCGACAAGGTCACCGCGCTGCCGCCCGGCTTCAAGCTGATGGCGAGCAATGCGGCCACGCCGATTGCCGCCATGGCCGACGAGGTCCGCAAGTTTTACGGCGTGCAGTTCCATCCCGAAGTCACCCACACCCTGCAGGGCAAGGCGCTGCTTGACCGTTTCGTGCGCGATCTGTGCGGTTGCGCGGGCGACTGGAACATGCCGGACTACGTCGACGAAGCCATCGGCCGGGTGCAAAGCGAAGTGGGCAGTGATGAAGTGATTCTGGGCTTGTCCGGCGGCGTCGACTCCTCGGTGGTTGCGGCCTTGCTGCACCGCGCCATCGGCCAGCAACTCACCTGTGTCTTCGTCGATAACGGCTTGCTGCGCTTGAATGAGGCCGAACAGGTGATGGCGACCTTCGCGCAAAACCTTGGCGTCAAGGTGATCCATGTCGACGCCCGCGATCGCTTCATGGATGCGCTCGCCGGTGTGTCCGATCCCGAGCAGAAGCGCAAGATCATCGGCCGTGAATTCGTCCATGTGTTCCAGGAAGAAGCCGAAAAACTGCCCAAGGCCAAATGGCTGGCGCAGGGCACCATCTATCCCGACGTGATCGAATCGGCCAGCGCCAAAACCAAAAAAGCGCACACCATCAAGAGCCACCACAACGTCGGTGGCCTGCCTGACACCTTGCACCTCAAGCTGCTGGAACCGCTGCGCGAACTGTTCAAGGATGAAGTGCGTGAACTCGGCGTCGCATTGGGCTTGCCGCATGACATGGTGTATCGCCATCCGTTTCCAGGCCCCGGCCTGGGCGTGCGCATCCTCGGCGAAGTCAAACGCGAGTTCGCCGAACTATTGCGCCGCGCCGACGCCATCTTCATCGAAGAACTGCGCGCATCGGGCTGGTATGAAAAAACCTCGCAGGCCTTCGCCGTTTTTCTGCCGGTCAAATCCGTCGGCGTTATGGGCGATGGCCGTACCTACGATTACGTCGTCGCACTGCGAGCCGTCGTCACCAGTGATTTCATGACCGCGCACTGGGCCGAGCTGCCCTATTCCCTGCTGGGCAAAGTGTCCAACCGCGTCATCAACGAAGTGCGCGGGATCAACCGCGTCGTCTACGATATCTCGGGCAAGCCGCCTGCAACGATTGAGTGGGAATGATCCAGTAATGCCGACTGTCGCCGTCATTGGCGGCGGTCCTGCGGGTTTGATGGCGGCCGAAGTGCTGTCCCGGGGCAAGTTCCAGGTTGAGTTGTTCGACGCGATGCCCTCGGTTGGCCGCAAATTCTTGCTGGCGGGCGTGGGCGGGATGAATATCACCCACGCCGAACCGATCGCGCCTTTTCTGTCGCGCTACGGCGCGCGTGCTGCTGAAATCAAACCGCTGCTCGACGCGTTTCCCCCCACTGCGCTGCGCGAGTGGATTCATGGGCTGGGGGTTGAAACCTTCATCGGTTCGTCGGGGCGCGTGTTTCCCAAAGACATGAAAGCCGCGCCGCTGTTGCGCGCCTGGCTGCATCGGCTGCGCGCAGCCGGGGTGCACTTTCATGTGCGGCACCGTTGGTTGGGCTGGCACGAATCGGGTGCATTGCGTATGGCGACGCCAGAAGGCGAATACCTTGTTCACGCCGACGCGGTGGTGCTGGCATTGGGTGGCGGCAGCTGGACACGGCTGGGATCGGATGGTGCGTGGGGGCCCTTGCTGATTGAACGCGGTGTTGCGGTGTCGCCCTTGCTGCCATCGAATTGCGGCTTCGATGTGGCAGGCGGCTGGAGCGAGCATCTGCGCAGCCGCTTTGCCGGGCAGCCGCTGAAAACCGTGGCGCTGCGTTTTACCGACGCGGCCGGATGCCGGCATGAACGCAAGGGCGAGCTGATGCTGTCCGATCAGGGTGCGGAAGGTGGTTTGATCTATGCGCTGTCCGCGCCTTTGCGTGACACGATTGCAGCACAGGGTGCGGTCACGCTCGAACTGGATCTGGCGCCTGACAAAACCCTGGAGCGGGTCTTCAGTGAAGTCGCCCACCCGCGCGGTGCGCGTTCGCTGTCCAGCCATCTGCAAAGCCGCGCCGGGCTCAAGGGCGCGAAAGTGGCCTTGTTGAACGAAGTCTTGTCGCGCGAGCAATTGAACGATCCGATCCTGCTCGCCCACGCGATAAAATCGCTGCCGCTCACGCTTGACGCAACGCGACCGATCGACGAAGCCATCAGCAGCGCAGGCGGCGTGCGCTTCGATGCGCTGGATGAAAACCTGATGCTGCGGTCCATGCCCGGCGTATTCTGTGCGGGCGAGATGCTCGACTGGGAAGCTCCTACCGGCGGCTATCTGCTGACAGCCTGTTTCGCCAGCGGGCGAGCAGCGGGGCAGGGCGCCTTGAACTACTTGGCTGGCCAAATTAAAAGCACGACACCATGCTGCGACTGACTGAACTCAAACTTCCGCTCGACCATCCCGCAGACGCCTTGCGCGCAGCGATCCTGCAGCGTCTTGGGCTGAAAGACGACGAACTGCTGAGCGTCAGCATTTTCAAGCGCAGCCACGACGCGCGCAAAAAACACGCGCTGCTGCTGATTTACGCCGTCGACATCGAAGTCAAAAACGAAGCCGCGCTGCTGAAGAAATTCCGCACCGACCGTCACCTCGCGCCGACGCCGGACATGGCCTATCACTTCATCGGTCACGCCCCCGACCATGTCACTCATCGTCCCATCGTCGTCGGCTTCGGTCCCTGCGGTATTTTCGCCGCGCTGGTGCTGGCGCAAATGGGTTTCAAGCCCATCGTGCTGGAGCGCGGCAAGGCGGTACGCGAACGCACCCAGGACACCTGGGGGCTGTGGCGCAAGCACACGCTCAATCCGGAATCCAACGTGCAGTTCGGCGAGGGTGGTGCGGGCACGTTTTCCGACGGCAAGCTCTACAGCCAGATCAAGGATCCCAAGCACTACGGCCGCAAGGTCATCGCTGAATTCATCAAGGCGGGCGCGCCGGAAGAAATCCGCTACGTGGCCAAGCCGCACATCGGTACCTTTCGCCTGGTGGGTGTGGTCGAAGCCATGCGCCACGAGATCGAGTCGCTGGGCGGCGAGATCCGCTTCGAGCAGCGTGTCACCGACATGCTGATCGAGGAAGGGCATGTACG
>MGZO01000091.1:16121-19240 GCA_001802655.1 Hydrogenophilales bacterium RIFOXYD1_FULL_62_11 | reverse complement strand
TCGTTGATTGATCACGCCCGGCTCGGACCGAACGCGGGCAATCCACTCCTCGGAGCGGCCGATTACAAGCTGGTGCACCACGCCAAAAACGGCCGTTCGGTATACAGCTTCTGCATGTGCCCGGGTGGCACCGTGGTCGCGGCCACCTCCGAGCCGGGGCGCGTGGTGACCAACGGCATGAGCCAGTATTCGCGCAACGAGCGCAATGCCAATGCCGGGATCGTCGTGGGCATCACGCCGGCGGATTATCCCCGCTTGATTGGAGACAGCGGGGTGCTGGCGGGCGTCGAATTGCAGCGCCAGCTGGAATCGCGCGCGTTTGAACTGGGCGGCGGCAATTATGATGCGCCGGCGCAGCTGGTTGGCGACTTCCTACAGGGCAAAGCGTCCACCCAACTTGGCAGTGTCGAGCCTTCGTACAAACCCGGGGTGCATCTTACCGACCTGGCCTCGGCACTGCCGGATTACGCGATCGAGGCGATCCGCGAAGCGATCCCCGCGTTCGACCAGCAGATCAAGGGCTTCGCCATGAAGGATGCGGTACTGACCGGGGTCGAGACGCGCACCTCGTCGCCGTTGCGCATCACGCGCGGCGACGATTTGCAGAGCCTCAACGTCAAGGGGCTGTATCCGGCGGGCGAGGGCGCGGGCTATGCGGGCGGGATACTGTCGGCCGGCGTCGACGGCATCCGGGTGGCCGAGGCGGTGGCGCTCAGTTTGCTGGGGCGGGCTGCACCGGCGGGCGCAACGCAGTCGCCCGATCCTGAGGACTGTGGTTGCGCCGGCTGAAGTCGCCGGTCTTGCGTTCAGCTTGACCGGCTTCCGCCGCACGCTGGATGGTGTCTGGCGTGTTCTGATCGTCTTTCATTTCAACGGATAAAAAAATCAAGCGATGCGGGCTTGTTTTTGTTTCCATGTTTCGACTATCATTGAAACATGGAAACAAAAGACGCCGTCATCGCCCTGTCCGCACTGGCCCAGGCTTCCCGCCTGGCGGTGTTTCGTACGTTGGTCCAGGCCGGACCGGCCGGCTTGCCGGCGGGGAAAGTCAGTGAACTCACCGGCATCCCGCCGTCATCGCTGTCCTTCCACCTGAAGGAACTCAGCCATGCCGGGCTGGCTGCTGCGCGGCAAGACGGCCGCTTCGTCATTTACACCGCGCAGTTCGAGGCGATGAATGACCTGGTGGTTTACCTCACCGAAAACTGCTGCGGCGGCAACCCCTGCACGCCTGTCTGTTCCCCCGTTTGTTCCACCGAAAAGGAGCCATCATGAAACGCCTTCATGTCCACGTTGCGGTCGACGATCTCGCCGCCAGCATCAAATTCTATTCAACGATGTTCGCCAGCGAGCCGAGCGTGGCCAAGACCGATTACGCGAAATGGATGCTCGACGATCCGCGCGTCAACTTCGCGATTTCGGCGCGTGGCGCGGCGCCCGGCCTCAACCATCTGGGGGTGCAGGTGGAAAACGCCGACGAGCTGGCCGAGATGAGCGGCCGCCTGCAACAGCTGGAAGCCGATGTGATCGAGGAAATGGGCACCGCCTGCTGCTATGCCAAGTCGGACAAATACTGGGCGACCGACCCCAGCGGCATCGCGTGGGAGACCTATCACACGCTCGACAGCATTCCGGTGTTCGGCGCGCCAGAAGACGGCGCAGCGCACGCAAGTGGCTGCTGTGCGCCCGAGCCGGTTGTGGCAAAAGTTTCCGGCTGCATCCCGGTCAAGGGCCAGGCGTCTGGCTGTTGTTGAGCCTTCGCTGCTGAAATCAGTTTCATCTAAAACATCCATTAAAAACAAGGGAAATACCGTGACTCAACCCTATACCGTGCTGGTGCTGTGCACCGGCAATTCCTGCCGCTCGCAAATGGCCGAGGTGCTGCTGAACCATGACCTCTCCGGTCAGGTGCGCGCGCTGTCTGCCGGCACCCGGCCGCAACCCAAGGTCGCTGACGGCGCCATCGCAGCGCTGAAAGAAGCGGGCCTGAACACCGACGGTTTGCACCCGAAGGACATCGACGCGGTGATGAACGAAAACATCGATCTGGTGGTGACGGTGTGCGACAACGCGAAGGAAGCCTGCCCGATTTTCCCCAAGCCGATTCCGGCGATTCACTTGCCGTTCCATGACCCGCACGGTGAACCGCTGGAGAGCTTTCTCGCCGTGCGCGACGACATCCGCAACCGGCTGGTGACCGCCGTGCGTGAAAAATTCGGCCTGCAAAGCGCTGCCTGATTTTTCAACTGGAGTCCCCGTCATGACCGAACCTGGCTTCAACGTACTGTTCCTGTGCACCGGCAACTCCGCGCGCTCGATTCTGGCCGAAACCCTGCTCACCAATCTGGGCAAAGGCCGTTTCCGCGCCTTCAGCGCAGGCAGCCATCCGGCGGGACAGGTCCATCCGTTTGCGCTGGCATTGCTGGAAAAGAACCATTTCGACACCAGCGGCCTGCGCAGCAAGTCATGGGATGAATATGCGCAGCTTGATGCACCGCGTCTCGATTTCGTCATCACCGTGTGCGACAACGCGGCGGGCGAAGTCTGCCCGGTGTGGCCCGGCCAGCCGATGACCGCGCACTGGGGCATTCCCGACCCGGCAGCGGTTGAAGGCACGGACGAACAGAAGCGCCACGCTTTCGTCGATGCGATGAATCAGCTGCAGCGCCGCATCTGCATGTTCGTCAACCTGCCGTTTGCCACGCTCGACAAAATGAAGCTGGAAAAAGCGGTACGCGAAATTGGGAAGACGGCATGAGCACGCCAACGTTAATGGGGTTCGCAGGATGAGCGCGCCGATCTTATTGGAGTACGCACGATGAGCGCGCCAACCTTATTGGAGTGCGCACGATGAGCGCACAGTGCGAAGTCACCGCCAAACGCGCCGCGGCCGCGCCGATGAGCCTGTTCGAACGCTGGCTCACGCTGTGGGTGGGCTTGTGCATCGTCGCCGGCGTGCTGCTCGGGCAGTTTTTCCCGGCACCGTTCCAGGCGCTGGGGCGGATGGAAGTCGCGCAGGTCAACCTGCCGGTCGGCCTGCTGATCTGGGTGATGATCATCCCGATGCTGATGAAGATCGATTTTGGCGCGCTGCATCAGGTGAAATCGCACTGGAAAGG
>MGZO01000091.1:0-16061 GCA_001802655.1 Hydrogenophilales bacterium RIFOXYD1_FULL_62_11 | reverse complement strand
CCTGCACGGCGATGGTGTTCGTGTGGAGCCGGCTGACCGGCGGCGATCCGTATTTCACCCTGTCGCAGGTGGCGCTCAACGACGCCATCATGATTGTCGCCTTTGCCCCCATCGTCGGCCTGCTGCTTGGGCTGTCGGCCATCGTGGTGCCGTGGGACACGCTGTTCATCTCGGTGGTGCTGTACATCGTCATCCCGGTGATCCTGGCGCAAATCTGGCGCAAGCTGCTGCTCAAGCGCGGACAGGCGGCATTCGATGCCGTGATGGCGCAACTCGGCCACGCCTCCATCCTGGCGCTGCTCGCCACGCTGGTGCTGCTGTTCGCGTTTCAGGGCGAGGCAATCATCCAGCAGCCGCTGATCATTGCTTTGCTGGCCGTGCCCATCCTGATCCAGGTGTTCTTCAACTCGGGGCTGGCTTACTGGCTGAACAGAAAAGTCGGCGAAAAGCACAGCGTCGCCTGCCCGTCTGCGCTGATCGGCGCCTCCAACTTTTTCGAACTGGCGGTAGCAGCGGCGATTGCGCTGTTCGGCTTCCAGTCCGGCGCGGCCCTGGCCACCGTGGTCGGCGTGCTGATCGAGGTGCCGGTGATGCTGCTGGTGGTGAAAATCGTCAATCAAAGCAAGGGCTGGTACGAAGCGGGTTTGACACAGCGCTCATAACGCATTCAGGGGGCCCGGCTTTGCCGCCGGGACGCAAACCTCACCCTGACGCCGCCGCAGAACGTACAATTTCCGGCTTGATGCGTTTTGGCGGTTATGCGTTAACCGAGTGAGTTCTGTGGCTGATCCCCGTTTTCCCGTTGTAACCTGGTCTGAAGCCGGCCAGCCCCGATCCGCCCGCTGGCGTTCGGAAAACGGCACGCCGCCGCCCAAGCGGGTGATGGCGGTGGATGACAGCATGACGGCGGATGTGGCCTATCGTCTGGCCAGCGAGGGGACGGCGCTGCTGTGGCGCAGCGACTATCAGAACGCGCGCCAGCTGCTGCAGGCGATGGCGCGCCGCATCGACCGCAAGCCGCGCAAGCCCGCCACGTCGCCGATCGAATCCTTCAATTTTCACCGCCAGTTCCAGTCGCAGCGCGCCCGCACGCTGGGCATGCTGTTGCTGCCGCTGGACGCCGACTACAGTATTCCGCTGCGCCGCGCGCCGGACGTGCGGCAAGCCTGCATCGAGGCGTATGGCCCGCTGCCGCATGGCAAGGATCAAACCGCATCGCTGGTGTCGCTGCGCGAGTTGCTCGGCGTCATTGGCGCGCACGAATGGCGCAAGCAGGGCGTCGACATCCCCGCGCTGGGCGATCGGATTCACCCGCACTACGGCGTGTTCTCACCGGTGCGTGGCGAGTATCTCGATCTGGTAGCGAAGACGCCGTTGCCGTCGCTCGAACGCGCTTTCGATATCGGCACCGGAACCGGGGTGCTGGCGGCCTTGCTGGCGCGCCGCGGCGTCAAGCAGGTCATCGCGACCGATCAGGACCCACGCGCGCTCGAGTGCGCGCGCGAAAACATCGGCCGGCTGCACCTGAAAGCGCAGGTCAGCGTGGTCGAGGCCAATCTGTTTCCGAACGGCCGCGCCCCGCTCATCGTCTGCAATCCGCCGTGGCTGCCGGCGCGCGCCAACTCGCCGCTCGAACACGCGGTTTACGATCCGGACAGCCGCATGCTGCTGGGCTTTTTGAACGGGCTGGTCGCGCATCTCGAACCCGGCGGCGAGGGCTGGCTGATCCTGTCCGATCTGGCCGAGCACCTGGGCTTGCGTACGCGCGACAGCCTGCTGGCGGCCATCGACGCCGCTGGGTTAAAACTGCTGGAGCGCATCGATACCAAGCCGACCCACCCGCGCGCAGCCGACGCGAGCGATCCCCTTCACGCCGCGCGCGCAGCCGAGATCACCTCGCTCTGGCGTCTCGCGCCGGCGTGATTCAGTTATTCAGATTCAAGGATTCCAGCCATGCAAAACCGCCGTCATCTTTTCACTTCCGAATCGGTCGCCGAGGGACACCCCGACAAGATCGCCGACCAGATTTCGGATGCCATCCTCGATGCGTTTCTGGCCGAGGAACCCGCTGCCAAGGTCGCCTGCGAAACCCTCGTTGCCGATAACCTGGTGGTGATTACCGGCGAGTTCAAAACCGCTCGCCGCGAACTGTTCGACGAGATTCGGGACCGTGCCGAATCAATTGCTCGCCAGGTGCTGCGCGACATCGGCTATCGCGATGCTGAAACCGGCATCGACCCCAACACCTGCGAAGTGCAGGTGCGCTTCAATCATCAGTCGATCCAGATTCACAAGGGCATCACGCTGGCCGGTGGCGACATCGGTGCCGGCGACCAGGGCCTGATGTTCGGTTATGCCTGCGACGAAACCCCCGACCTCATGCCTTACCCGATCTGGCTGGCGCATCGCCTGATGCAGAAACAGGCCGAGCTGCGTAAGTCCGGCGCCTTGCCCTGGCTGCGTCCCGATGCCAAAAGCCAGGTCACCGTTGCCTACGAAGGGCAGCACATGGCCGGTGTCGAAACCGTGATCATCTCGACCCAGATCGCGCGCGACCTCGATCCGGCCTGGGTCGCGCAGGAAGTGGCACGCGAAATCGTCGATCCCCTGGTGCCGATGGCGCTGCGCACGCCGACCTTCAGGCTGTGGGTCAATCCCGCCGGCCCGTTCGAAATCGGCGGTCCCAATGGCGACACCGGCCTCACCGGCCGCAAAATCATCGTCGACACCTACGGCGGTTCGTGCCCGCACGGCGGCGGCGCGTTTTCCGGCAAGGATCCCACCAAGGTCGACCGCTCGGCGGCGTACATGGCGCGCTACATCGCCAAGAATCTCGTCGCGGCAGGCTATGCCAAACGCTGCCTGGTCCAGCTGGCGTATGCCATCGGCGTGGCCGAGCCGGTTTCCCTACTGATCGACACGTACGGCACCGGCACCGTGCCCGATGAAAAGCTGGAAGACATGGTGTGCTGCGCCTTCAAGCTCACCCCGCGCGGCATCATCGACAGCCTGCAACTGCTACGCCCGATCTATCGCCAGACTGCCGCGTACGGTCACTTTGGGCGCGCCGAACCCGATTTCACCTGGGAGCGCGTGGATCAGGCGCAGGAGCTGGCGGCCTGTGCCGGGTAAGGGTATCGCCTTGCCGGCCTTCGGCCTGCTGGTGCAGATCGCCGCTACTTTGCAGGCGCGCCTGAGTAGGGTGCGACAGGTGGCGGTGTGATGACTGCGCGCACTATCCCGACATGACAAACGGCCCGGCGAATGATCGCCGGGCCGTTTTAATTGATCTGGAACAAGCCGACAGCCCGGGGCCGCTCAGGCTGCGCTCGCAGTAAACTGACTACTTAGCCTTCGGCTTTTTCTTGGAATCAGCCAGTTTGATTTCAGCCACTTTTTCGCGCCACGCATTCAGATCCTCGTCTTCGATTTCGAGCTGAATGGCCATCACGTCCAGGAGGGTGAGCGTCCTGTCTTCCAGTCTGCGCTTGAGTTTTGAGCGTGTTCTCGACAGCAGCCGTTCGGAGGCTTCGTTATCCAGAAGCCTGGCTTTTTCGAGGTACTCATCAGAAGGCGTTTTTTTCATCGCAACTTGACCTTTTTTAGAAATCCGCAGCCTTGGATGCTACAACTTTAGCGGCCAGGCGCGCTATCTTGGCCGGATGATGTTTTTTTTTCAGGCGCCAGGCGCCTGGTTCGGGATTGCAGGGGGCAGGGTTCAGCCGCCGGTCATCGACATGAAGCGCAGGATCTTGTGCGGCGCTTCGCGGAATTCGTGGCGTTCGGGCTTGAGATTGATCGCGCCGATGATCGCGACCTCCAGCTCGGCATCGCTGCAACCGCCGCGCAGCAGCGGGCGAAACTCGAATTTCTCTTCCTGCCCCAGACACATGTAAGCCGTGCCGTCGACGGCGATGCGGATGCGGTTACAGGTTTGGCAAAAGTGCTGCGACATCGGGGTGATGAAGCCGACGTTGAAGCGACCATCTGCCGTGCCGAGATAGCGCGCGGGGCCGCCGCCGGGGATCGCGGTCTCGATCAGATTGAACTGTTTGCGCAGGCGCTCCTTCACCGGTTGCAGGTCGAGAAATTCCGCGTTTTGTCCGGTGTCGCCCATCGGCATCGCCTCGATCAGCCGCAGCACAAACCCGCGCTGCATGCAGAAGGCAACCATCTCGTCGATTTCATCATCGTTGCTGCCGGCCAGCGCCACCATGTTGAGCTTGATCGGCGCAAAACCCGCATCCTGCGCGGCGGCGAGCCCGGCCATGACTTTGGCCAGCACGTCACGGCCGTTGATCTGTTCCACCCGCGCCTGTTGCAGCGAATCGAGGCTGACGTTAAGCCGCGTGACGCCTGCCGCTTTAAGCGCCTGCGCGTGTTTGTCGAGCTGGGTCGCGTTGGTCGACAGCGACAGATCGTCAATGCCGGGCAGGGCGGCGATGCGCGTGGCGAGGCCTGAGATGTCGCGCCGCAGCAGCGGTTCGCCGCCGGTGAGGCGAATGCGGCTGACGCCGAGCCGCGCAAACGCGCTGATCAGGCGTTCGATTTCATCGAAGGTGAGCCAGTCCGCTGGTTCCTCAAAACCCTTGAAGCCTTCCGGCATGCAGTAGCTGCAGCGCAGGTCGCAGCGATCCGTCACCGATAGCCGCACGTAGTCGATACGGCGCCCGAACTGGTCGATGAGGCCGGGCTGATCAGCGTACGGGGAGAGGGTCATGAAGGCTGGCTGGCAGGAAAGGGTTATATATGAAAAAATATAGCCTGATTCGCTCGTTCTGACAACGCATATGAAAATATTCGGCATCGCCGGCTACAGCGGCAGCGGCAAGACCACGCTGATCGAGCGCGTGCTGCCGCTGTTGGTCGCACGCGGACTCAAGGTGGCGGTGATCAAGCACACCCACCACGACTTCGACATCGATCGCCCCGGCAAGGACAGTTGGCGCGCGCGCGAGGCGGGCGCGGCGGCGGTGTTGTTGTCGTCCGACCATCGCACCGCGCTGTTGACCGAGCATCGCGATGCGCCACCGCCGCTGGCCGATTTGCTGGCGCAGCTGCCGCCGTGCGACCTGGTTCTGGTGGAAGGGTACAAGCGTGAGCCCATTCCCAAACTGGAAGTGCACCGCGCGATCACCGCCAAGCCCTGGCTCTATCCGGACGATCCCCATATTCTGGCGGTGGCGTCTGACATCGAGCCGCCGCAGGCTCTAAACCCCGCTTCGCCGCAGGCTTTTCCCCGCATCGACCTCGATGCCATTCAAACCCTTACTGACTTTATTGTGAACCATGCTCTCAGCCACCCAACTGCTTGATGCCCTGCTCGAACGCGCCCGCGCGGTCAGCGAAACCCAAACCGTCGCAGTGGCCGCCGCGCTCGGGCGCGTGCTTGCTGTGCCGCAAATTTCCGCCATCACGGTGCCGCCGCTCGACAACAGCGCGATGGATGGCTATGCCGTGCGGATGGCCGACCTGACGGCAGCGGGCGTGAAACTGCCGGTGTCGCAACGCATCCAGGCCGGTGAAGTCGGCGTGCCGCTTGCACCCGGCAGCGCCGCGCGTATTTTTACCGGCGCGCCAGTGCCGCCGGGAGCGGACGCGGTGTTGATGCAGGAAAACTGCACGGCCGACGGCGAAAGCGTCGTCATCAACCAGCTGCCGCGCGCCGGTGAAAACATCCGCCGCGCAGGCGAGGACATTCAAGTCGGTGCGCAAATTCTCGCTGCGGGCACCCGCATCGGTGCGGCCGAAATGGGACTCGCCGCATCGGTCGGGCTGGCCGAACTGCCCGTGTTGCGGCGGCTGAAAGTGGCGTGCTTTTTTACTGGCGACGAGCTGGTCACCCCCGGGCAGGCGTTGCAGCCGGGGCAGATCTACAACTCCAACCGCTACACGCTTACCGGACTGGTGAACGGCCTCGGTTGCGAACTGATCGACCTCGGCATCGTGCCCGACACGCTGGCCGCAACCGAAGCCGCACTCGCCCGCGCTGCACGCGAAGCGGACGTGGTCATCACCAGCGGCGGCGTTTCGGTGGGCGAGGCGGACTACGTGAAAGCGGCGGTCGAAAAGCTCGGCACAGTCGAAATGTGGAAAGTGGCGATGAAGCCCGGCAAGCCCATTGTGTACGGACGGGTCGGGCAGGCCGATTTTATCGGCCTGCCGGGCAATCCGGTGTCGGCCTTTGCCACCTTCTGCCTGTTCGTCAGGCCGTTCCTGTTGAAGCGCATGGGCGCAAGTCAGGTGCTGTATCGCGCCTTCCCGCTGCGCTCGGCTTCCAGCTGGCTCAAGGCGGGCGACCGCCGTGAATTCCTGCGTGCCCGTATCGAAGTGGATGGCCGGGTGGCGATCTATCCCAACCAGGGTTCCGGCGTGCTGACCTCCTGCGCCTGGGGCGATGGCTTCATCGACCTGCAAATCGGCCAGACCCTCCAGCCCGACGACTGGGTGCGTTTCATTCCGTTTTCGGAGGTGCTCGGATGACCCTGCGTGTGTTGTATTTCGCCCGCCTGCGCGAGCGTTTCGGCGTGGCCGAAGAATCCATTGAGTTTGAGGGTGTCAGCGTTGCGGATTTGATCGCGACGCTGCAAGCGCGCGGCGGCGTGTGGGCGGAGGAACTGGCGGCAGGGCGGGCGTTCCGGGTGGCGGTCAACCAGGAGGTCGTTGCGCTCGAGGCGGCGATCCCGGACGCCGCCGAAGTGGCGATCTTTCCACCGGTGACCGGAGGCTGATGGCATGAAGGCTGACGCAATGAAAGTGGTGGTGCAAAGCGAGCCCTTCGACCTCGGTGCGGAAGTGGCCGCGATCAGCCAGCAGCGCACCGATATCGGCGCCATCGCCAGCTTCGTCGGCCTCGCGCGCGACAGCAACGACGGCAGCGGCGTGCAGGCGATGACGCTCGAACACTACCCCGGCATGACCGAAAAGGCGCTGGTCACGCTGGTGGACGAAGCCTGCACGCGCTGGGCGCTGCTCGACGTCACCGTCATCCACCGCGTCGGCCGCCTGCTGCCCGGCGATCCCATCGTGCTGGTGGCGGTGGCCAGCAGCCATCGCGGCGAAGCCTTCGCCGCCTGCGAATTCATCATGGATGCGCTGAAAACCCGCGCGCCATTCTGGAAGAAGGAAGAAACCCCGGAGGGTGAACGCTGGGTGGATGCTCGTGTCAGCGATGCGGAGGCGGCGGAGCGCTGGGATGGAATCGAATGACGCTGACCTTCTTAATTCTTTAGCCGCTCATTCATAGTGCGTCCACATACGCAGGACGCGAACCGTTTTCTCTTTGGTAAAAACTTCGTACACCATACGGTGCTGAATATTGATGCGGCGAGAGTATGCACCGGCAAGATCGCCGACCAGTTTTTCAAAGGGAGGCGGATTCTGAAATGGGTCGTTGGCAAGAACCGCGAGCAGTTCTTGCGCCTTTGGTTTAAGGCCGCTTGCAGCAAGCTTCTCTGCATCTTTCATGGCTTGCCTGGCATACACAACTTCCCAACTCACCACTTAAGCGCCTTGGCGCTTTTTGCCAGGGGTTCGGCCATGCCCGCCTTAATGGACTCGCGCATGCCAGGTACGGCCAGCAGGTACAAGGTTTCTTGAATTGCACTCCAGTCTTCCGCCGAAAGAAGCACGGCGCTGCTGCGTTTTCCGGAAATGACGATGGGCTCGTGAGATTCCGCTGTTTGATCGATGAGCCGGTACAGATTTGCACGCGCTTCGCTGGCGGTAAGTGTGTCCATCTCGCGCTCCTTCAAAGAAGTCTTTATGGTACGGTTTAACGTACGTCTGTCAAGTGACTGTGCGAGCGCTACTGGATAAAGGGGTAACGTCCCCTTTGTTTCCACCCTTTGTTTCCGGAATCTTCCCCTGCTTGAATGATGAGTTAGGCTGGCGCATCGCAAAAATCATACGTTCCTCCGCTTTGGGTGAGCAGATATTGGGAGACCGAATCAATCATATTTTTGATTTGATGGGACTTGGCAGGCGGAATGTTGATACTTTGGCCGGGTAATAGGACCGCTTCAAAATTGTCGTTTTTCACTGCGACAGCGATTTTCCCGTTGAGACAGACGATGTATTCGTGCACCTGCGTATGAAAGTGTAGAGGTGCGATTTCATATGGCGCAAGTGACATCCTGCGGACAAGCACATTTTCTGTTTCAAAAAGTATTTCCGGTGACAAATTCACTGTAATGACCGTATCCATGTGGATGCATAACGTTTGAGTTCAGCGGCCTGCGCGGCTTTTCGCGTAGGTCCGGTGGAACGATTGGTTACAGCTTGGACGCAAGGATGACCCCGCTTGCCCAAGACATTTTGGTGATACGAAAATCGCTACGATGCTCAAGCGTTGAAACGAGGTGAGCGACTTTTTCGGCGTGACCTTCCGGCCAATTGGGCTGGGGCAGCATGTCGTCAATGACATACAACCCCGAGGGGCTGACAAGCGCTAACGCTTCTTCAAGGAGGCGATATTTCCCAGACCATGTATCGGCAAAGATAAAGTCAAAATGTTGGCCATTAAGTGATCGAAGAAACTCATCGCCATCAGCGCAAACAATCGTCAGTCGTGGATCTTCGCCGAGATTGTTTCGAAGAACGGATAGGAGACTTTCATCGTTATCGACGGTAGTGAGGCAAGATTTTGAATCCATACCATCGAGGAGCCACGCGGTAGACAGCCCAGTGCCGGAACCAAGTTCAAGAAAACTGCCGCCTGGCTTTGATGTTGCCAAGGTACGCAGCAATGAACAAGTAAGAGGTTCAGATGCCATCTTGAAACCAGCGGCGCGAGTACCGGACCATATCCCCTGAATGGATTTTGGTTCGTTGAGATTTGAGAGATCGTTCATAAGTGTGGAAAGCGCTAACGTTAAATAGCCGTCACGTGAAGGAATAAAAGATTACCGGATATGTCCGGTAACCTTCGGTCGAGTAATAACTCGTCGATTCATATAAGTCGAGTTGTTCAATAAGACTAACCCGGTCTGATATTGCCGAGCGTTCAGAAATAAGTGCGAAACACCGGAGCGCGACAGGATCAATTTCGTAGTTTCCAATATTTGATGGACGGGCGACATCGCGAAATACGTCCAAACCTTACGCGATTTCCTGCTCCAGGGTGAATCCTGCTCCGCCATCCTGCCCGAGCACCCGCACCAGATACGGCATGATTGCCGCGAGTGTTTTATGCAGTGTCCACGGCGGGTTGATGACGAATAGGCCGCTGCCATGCATGCCGAAACCATCCGATGACGGGGTGTGGACGGTGAGGGCGACGTGCAGCCAGTTTTTGATCGGCAGGCGCTTGAGCTTGCCGGGTAACTGTTGCGCGTCCAGGCGCGCGAGTTGCGGGTACCAAACTGCATAGGTGCCGGTGGCAAAACGGCTCAGCCCTTCTTGCAGCGCGGCAATGACATTGGGGTAGTCGTCGCGGGTTTCGTAGGGCGGATCGATCAGCACCAGCGCGCGGCGTGGCGGCGGCGGCAGCAGGGCCTTGAGGGCGTCGAAACCGTTGGCGGTGGTGACGCTGACGCGCCGTCCCTGATTCTCGAAGTTGTCCTGCAGGATTTTGCTGTCGCTGCTGTGGAGTTCAAACAGGCGCAGGCGATCTTGCGGACGCAAGGTTTGCAGGGCGAGCCAGGGGGAGCCGGGATAAAACCGCAGGCTGCCGTCCGGATTGCAGGCGCGCACCTGATCGACATAGTCGGCCAGCGCGGCGGGCAAATCCTCGCGGGTCCACAGCTTGCCGATGCCGCTTTCGTACTCCTTCAGCTTGGTTGCATAGCCCGTGTCCAGTTCATACAGACCTGCGCCCGCATGGGTGTCGATGATCCAGAACGGTTTGTCTTTTTGCCCGAGGTAATGGCTCAACTGGATGAGTAAAAAGTGCTTCAGCACATCGGCGTGATTGCCGGCATGAAAGGCGTGGCGGTAGCTCAGCATGGTCGGAACGTTTTTGAAGGGCGGCCGGAGTGTTGCATATTCTGGTGCATTCCGCCGGGCTTGTATCTGATCAAACGGCCGAATCGCGCCACATGCGGCGGACGGCCAGAAATCCCCGATACCCCCATTCCAGCCCATGCACGATGCCGGGCAATCCGGCGATGCGGCCGGCCAGGCTGAATGCGGGCAGCGTTTGCCACAGGGCGGCGAATGCGCGCGCACCCGATAGCAGCTGGCCGTCTGGCCTGCGCACGTGCAGGCGGGCGTAGGCTGCGGCGCGGCTCAGGTCTGCGCCGAGTTCGCTGTCAGCGCACTGCGCCAGATTGACCCAGCGGATGCGGTCGGCCCCGCGCTGGCGCTGGTAAAAGCCGATTTCGCGCGAGCACACGGGGCAACCGCCGTCGTAGTAGACGGTGAGCAGGGCAGGGGTGGGTGAGTTCATGGCGGGTGTCTGGATGCAGGTAATGAGGTCGGACTGAATTTACTGCATTTACGGATCGCCATCCTTGACATTAGTTCTACTTCGAACTAAATTAGTCCTAACACGAACCAAGTGAGAGATTGATGAGCACGCAAGCCGAATTCCTGCCGACCGTACAAGCCCTGGTGCAGTGTTACCAAGCGTTCGAGCTGGATTCTGCCGCGCATATCCGCGCGCTGGGGCTGACGCCGCCGCAGTTCGACATCATCGCAACGCTGGGCAATACCCGCGGGATGACCGCCACCGTGCTGGGCGAGAAAACCCTGATCACCAAGGGCACGCTCACCGGGGTGGTGGATCGCCTGGTTGCACGCGGCTGGGTGGAGCGCGCAGCACACGACAGCGACCGCCGCTGCCAGATTGTGCGGCTGACGCCGTCCGGCGAGGCACTGTTTGCGCAGGCCTTTCCCGCGCACATGGCGCACCTGGCGGCGCGATTCGCCGGGGTCAGCGCCGCCGATCATGCGCGCTGGCAAGCCACCCTGCACGAGCTGGAACAGCTTTTCAAACAGGAGGCAGCATGACTTTGAATACGCGTTACACGACCCCGGCCATCGTGCTGCACTGGCTGGTGGCGCTGCTGGTTTTTGTGGGCTTTCCGCTCGGCGTCTACATGCACGAGTTGCCCCTGTCGCCGACCAAGCTGCAGCTTTACAGCTATCACAAGTGGATCGGCATCACGGTGCTGCTGCTGGCGGGCCTGCGGGTGATCTGGCGGCTGACCCACCGGCCGCCGCCGCTGCCCGACAGCGTGGTGCGCTGGCAGCGTCAGGTGAGCGCGGTGGTGCATGGCTTGCTCTATGTGTTGCTTCTGGCCATTCCACTGTCGGGCTGGCTGATGAGTTCGGCCAAGGGGTTCCCTGTCGTGTGGTTCGGCGTGCTGCCGCTGCCCGATCTGGTCGACAAAAACCGCGAGCTGGGCGATTTGCTGGTCGGGGTCCATCAGGTGCTGAACTTCACGCTGCTGGGGCTGGTCATCCTGCACGTGGCTGCGGCACTCAAGCACCATTTCATCGAACGCCAGCCTTTTTTGCAGCGCATGGGCTGGAGCAAACAGGAGCAGTTATGAAACCGACGATCAGGTATTGGGCTTTGCTGGCGGCGCTGGCCACGCCTGCGGCACACGCGGTGGAATACCGCACCGTGCTGCCGAAGCAGAGTGCGATCAGCTTCGAGTTTCGCCAGATGGGGGTGCCGGTGGCGGGCGGCTTCAAGCGATTCACCACCCAGATGGTGTTCGACCCGGCCAAACCCGAAGCCGCCAGCGCGCGCATCGAAATCGATCTCGCCAGCATCGATGCCGGTTCGGTGGAAGCCGACGACGAATCCGCCGGCAAGCTGTGGTTCGACCGCAGCGTGTATCCCAAGGCAGTCTTCACTGCCAGCCAGGTGCGCGCGCTGGGCAACAACCGCTATGAAATGCGCGGCACGCTCACGCTCAAGGGCAAAAGCCGCCCCCTGGTCGTGCCGGTGACGTATCGGCCCGGTCAAAACGCCGCCACGTTTGATGGCGCGTTCATCCTCAACCGCCTGGAATTCGGCATCGGCGAGGGCATGTGGGCCGATGTCGCCACCGTTGCCAACGAAGTCCAGGTCAAGTTCCGCATTGCCGCCAGCGGCAGATAACCCGTCGTCCCTTTATTTTCTGGAGAGTTACATGAAACGCCTTGCCACTTTGATCGCCCTTGCCGCCGTTGCCGCCAGCGCCCAGGCTGCGCCCGAAACCTATACCATCGACAACAGCCATACCTACCCGCATTTCAGCTATACCCACCTGGGGTTTTCCAAGCAGACGCACAAGTTCGACAAGACCACGGGCACGGTGGTGCTCGACCGCGCGGCCAAGAGTGGTTCGGTGGATGTGACCATCGACGCGACGTCGGTCAACACCGGCTATGCGCTGTTCAACGAGCATATTCAGGCCGCGGATTACTTCGATACCGCCAAGTACCCGACCCTCACGTTCAAGTCGAGCAAGATGACGTTCAATGGCGACGAGCCGGCCAGCCTGGTGGGCGACCTCACCATCAAGGGCGTGACCAAACCGGTGACGCTCACGGTCACCCACTTCAAGTGCATGCCGCATCCGATGCTGAAAGTGCCTGCCTGCGGCGCCAACGCTACGGCCACGGTCAAACGCTCGGATTTCAACATGGGCAAGAATGTGCCCTACGTCGGGGACGAAATCACCCTGACCCTGGCCATCGAAGCCGTGAAGGTGCCAGCCGCCGCCCAATAAACGCTGACGGAAGGTCGCCAATTCGACGCAGGCTGTTGGGTTTCCAACAGCCTGCTGTTTTTTTGAGCGGGCGATCAGCAAGCTTTTGATAATAAGTTGTTGTTTTATTTAAATATTTTATTTGAGTGGCGTGACGGGGAAGTGTGGCATGGCGGTTGCAAGTAAGTGTGCACGGCCCTTCGGGGCATCCACCTTGGGAGCATCAAATGAACCGACTTGCCCTGCTGACCGTGCTTGCCGCCTTTGCTACTTCTGTCCAGGCAGCGCCCGAAACCTACGTCATCGACAACAGCCAGACGGTTGCGAATTTCAGCATCAGCATGCTGGGGGTGTCGAACAAGGCGCACAAGTTCGAGAAAGCCAGCGGCAAGGTGGTGCTTGATCCGGCGACCCAGACCGGATCGGTTGAGGTGGACATTGATGCCGCCTCGGTGAATACCGGCATGGCGATGCTCGATGACAAAATGCAGTCAGCCGACTTTTTTGATGCCGCCAATTTCCCGGTGATCCGCTTCAAATCCAATAATCTGACGCTGAATGGCGATCAGATCAGCCTGACGGGTGACCTCACCATCAAGGGCGTGACCAAGCCGGTGACGCTGTCGGTGACCCGCTTCAAGTGCTCGCCGATTTCCGGCTTGCAGGGCGACACCTGCATCGCCAATGCCAACGTCACGATCAAGCGCTCGGAGTTCAACATGGGCAAGTACCGCTTTCTTGCCGGCAATGAGGTTGCCTTGAATCTGGTGATCGGCGCGGTCAAGTCAGCCACGCTGATTCAAGTGGCGAGCCGCCAATAAGCCCAGCGTTCCCGCTCAATCAATTGAGCAGACTGACTCCATGAGTTGAGCGGGTAAAATGGCGTTTTGCTGTTTGGAACGCCCCTGTGCAACCCCATCAACTTGAACTGCTCGCGCCCGCGCGCGACGCCGAGATCGGCATCGAAGCCGTCAACCACGGCGCCGATGCCATTTATATCGGCGGACCTTCATTCGGCGCGCGCTCCTCGGCGGCCAACGAGGTTGCCGACATCGCGCGGCTGGTGGCGCATGCGCACCGCTTCAACGCGCGGGTGTTCGTCACCCTCAACACCATTCTGCGCGACGACGAGCTGGAGCCGGCACGGCAGCAGATCGTTCAGCTTTATGAGGCCGGCGTTGATGCCCTGATTATTCAGGATATGGGCTTGCTGGAACTCGACCTGCCGCCGATCCAGCTGCATGCCAGCACCCAGACTGATATCCGCACCCCGGAAAAGGCCCGCTTTCTGCAGGACGTGGGGCTGAACCAGATCGTGCTGGCGCGCGAACTCGACCTCGCGCAGATCGCTGCCATCCGCGCCGCCATCCGGCCGGAAACCACCCTGGAGTTTTTCGTCCATGGCGCGCTGTGCGTCGCCTATAGCGGTCAGTGTTACGTCAGCCACGCCAATACCGGGCGCAGCGCCAATCGCGGCGACTGTTCGCAAGCCTGCCGCCTGCCGTATCAGGTTCTCGACATGGAAGGGCGCATCGTCGCGCACGACAAGCATGTGCTGTCGATGAAGGACAACAACCAGAGCGACAACCTGCAGGCGCTGATCGACGCCGGCATCCGCAGCTTCAAGATCGAAGGCCGCTACAAGGACATGGGCTACGTGAAGAACATCACCGCCCATTACCGCACGCTGCTGGATGACATCATCGAACGCCGTCCGGAATTCGCGCGCGCCTCAAGTGGCCGCACCACGTTCGCCTTCACGCCCGATCCCGACCAGAATTTCAACCGCGAATTCACCGACTATTTCGTTGGTGGGCGCAAGGACGATATCGGCGCCTTCGACTCGCCGAAAAACGCCGGCTTGCCGATTGGTTATGTGAGCAAGGTCGGCGACAAATGGGTCGAGCTGTTTGCCGATTCGCCCGATACCGTGCTGAACAATGGCGACGGTCTCTGCTACTACACCCTGCATAAGGATCTCGCCGGTCTCGCGATCAACCGCGCCGAAAAAGTGGGCGACGGCAAGTGGCGCGTGTTTCCGAAAGACCCGATCGCCAGCTTCAAGGATTTGCGTGCCGGCACGTTGCTCAACCGCAACCGCGACATGAACTGGGTGCGCATGCTGGACAAGGAATCCAGTGAACGCCGCATTGGCGTGTGGCTGCGGCTGGAAGAAACGGACGCGGGGTTTGCACTGGCACTCTCCGACGAAGACGGCCACAGTGTCACCGTGGCCGCGGATCACGCGAAAGAAGCCGCCAACGATGCCGCCAAAGCCGAAGCCACGCTAAACGCGCATCTTGGCAAACTCGGCGCTACAGCCTATGCGGTCAGGGGTATCGCACTGGAACTGTCGCAGCCGTGGTTCGTCCCGGCATCGTTCATCAATGCCTTGCGCCGCGATGCCATCGCCGCGCTGGATGCCGAACGCGCTGCCGCTTACGTTCGGCCACTGCGCGCGCAGGCAGTCGAGCCGCCCGCCCTCTACCCGGAAGATACGCTGAGCTATCTCGCCAACGTCTACAACCACAAGGCGCGCGATTTCTACGCGAAGCACGGCGTCAAGATCATCGCCGCCGCGTATGAAAGCCACGAGGAAGTGGGCGAAGTCTCGCTGATGATCACCAAGCACTGCGTGCGCTATTCGCTGAGCCTGTGCCCGAAGCAGGCCAAGGGCGTCACCGGCGTGCAGGGCACCGTGCGCGCGGAACCGCTCACGCTGATCAACGGCAGCGAAAAGCTCACCCTGCGCTTCGAATGCAAGCCGTGCGAAATGCATGTGGTGGGCAAACTCAAACCCGCCGTCGCCAAGGCCAGCGTGCCGCTGAGTTTTTATAAAGCCCGACCCGGCGCATGAATGCATCCGGATGTCTGACGGAGGGTGGGGCAGGGTTGCAAGCGTGATGCGCGGGGCTGGATCCAGGCGGTTAACAGCAGGTCAGTAAATGTGGGTGTCCTGATTGTGCATCTGCAATTTATGGGTTCGCCGCACGTTCGATCAGACACGCATAGTCGCCCATCTCGAATTCACGGCAAACCCAGGGCCGGTTTTCGTAAATCGAGCACTTCATGTTGTCGCGGTTCAGGGCCGCACACCAGCCGTCTTCCAGGCGCGCCATGTGCCAGCAGCCCCACTCGTCAACCTCGATGAAATGCTCGGGCACGCCGGTATCGGTAATGAGCATGACTTCCAGCCGGCAACAGCAGGCCTGACAGTTGGCACAGGTCACCTCGGCATCAGGCAGGGGGGGCGATTCGATGGTCATGAATTGATTTTCAGTTTTAAGTGCGCTCGATGCCGGATTGCGTCCCAGTCATAAAACGTAGCGAATGTACCCTACTGCTTTCAGTCAACCCAGGGGAGACGTTCGTGGCCTGTTTGCCGAACGTCAGTTTAGACGCAGACAGCGGGCACCA
>MGZO01000090.1:66479-67099 GCA_001802655.1 Hydrogenophilales bacterium RIFOXYD1_FULL_62_11 | reverse complement strand
TGGAACGCGGCGGGGTCAATTTTTCCCACGTCCTCGGATCCCAGCTGCCGCCCTCTGCCAGTGCGCACCGGCCGGAACTGGCCGGGCGGCGCTGGGAAGCGATGGGCGTATCCCTTGTGCTGCACCCGCGCAATCCCTACGCGCCAACGGTGCACATGAACGTGCGCTGTTTCGTCGCCATGAAGGAGGGTGAAGCACCGGTGTGGTGGTTCGGCGGCGGCATGGATCTGACGCCCTATTACGGCTTTGAGGACGACGCGCAACATTTTCACGCTACTTGCAAAAGCGCACTCGATCCGTTTGGCGCAGACCTGCATTCCCGTTTCAAGGACTGGTGTGACCGCTACTTTTTCCTCAAGCATCGCAACGAGCCGCGCGGCATCGGCGGCGTGTTCTTCGACGACTTTGCAGAAGGCGGTTTCGAGCACGCCTTTGGCATGACGAAAAGTGTCGGCGACGCCTTTCTCGCCGCGTACCTGCCCATTCTCGAACGCCGCAAGCAGCACGAATACGGCGAGCGCGAGCGCGACTTCCAGGCCTACCGGCGCGGCCGCTATGTCGAATTCAACCTGGTGTACGACCGCGGCACCCTGTTCGGCCTGCAGTCGGGCGGCCGTACC
>MGZO01000090.1:63208-66463 GCA_001802655.1 Hydrogenophilales bacterium RIFOXYD1_FULL_62_11 | reverse complement strand
GCCTGTACACCGACTTTCTTGTTGCGCGCGACTGGACCTGAATCATGAGAAAAACCCCGCGCCGCATCCTCATCGCGTTGGCCGTACTGCTGTTGCTGATCAGCCTGGTCGGCCTCATCGCATGGGAATTGCTGTCTTCGGCACTCGAAGCCAAATACCTGGTCAGGACAGCGCAAAAAATGACCTGGCAGATGCAGCCGGGGCCATCCAAACGCATTCGCTATCCGGGCGACGGACCGTATGACCTCCGCCTCGGTTACCACGCGTTGCCCGCCTATCTGACGCAGCTTCAGCAGGCCGGCTGGCAAATCGACGAGCAGGCCAAGATCAGCATCCAGATGGCGCGGGCGGATGATCTCGGCCTGTTCCTGCCGTACAAGGAAAAGGATCAGGCAGGCCTGAGCCTGCTCGACAGCGAAGGCAAATCGCTCTATCAGGGCAAGCATCCCACACGCGTCTACGAGCGCTTCGACGCCATTCCTGCCGTGCTGGTCGATGCGCTGCTCTACATTGAAAACCGCGAGCTGCTGACCGAAGAATTCCCTACGCGCAACCCGGCGGTGGAATGGGACCGGCTGGCGCAAGCGCTGCTCGAAAAAGGCATCAGCCTCATCGACACCAACCGCAACGTACCCGGCGGCAGCACCTTGCCGACGCAGATCGAAAAATACCGCCACTCGCCCGAGGGGCTGACCAACAGCATGACCGACAAGCTGCGCCAGATGGGCAGCGCCAGCCTGCGTGCCTATCTCGACGGCCCCAACACGCTGCCGATGCGGCGCAAGACCGTGATGGCTTACCTCAACACGGTGCCGCTTGCCGCCGCGCCGCGCTTTGGTGAAGTCAACGGCATTGGTGACGGCCTGTGGGCGTGGTACGGGCTGGATTTTGCCGCGACCAATACCATTCTGAGCGGCAAGCCGTCCGCCAAAAACACGGATTACGCCAGCGCGCTCAAGCACGCGCTGTCGCTGATCGTCGCCGAGCGCCGCCCGTCGTATTACCTCGCCGCCAACCGCAAGGCGCTCGACGCCAGCACCGACGACCACCTCGACCTGCTGGCCAATGCCGGCGTAATCACGCGCGCGCTCGCCGATCAGGCCAAGCGGATCGAACTGCGGAGCACCAAACAACGCATCGATCCGCCGCCGCCGCGCTTTGTCGACCAGAAGGCCACCAACGCGCAGCGCATCCGCGTCGCGCAGCTGCTGGGCGAAAAGCGTCTGTACGACCTCGACCGGCTCGACCTGAGCGTCAACACCACCATCAACCAGCCGGCGCAAAAAATCATCAGCCGCTATCTGCAAAGCCTGGCGAATCTCGACGCCGCGCGGGCTTCGGGCCTGGTCGGCCATCGCTTGCTGCAACCCGAAAACCCGCTCAAAGAAGTGATCTACAGCTTCACGCTGTATGAAAGAACGTCGCTCGGCAACGTGTTGCGGATCCAGGCCGACAACCTCAACCAGCCGTTCGACATCAACAGCCAGGCGCGGCTCGATCTCGGCTCCACCGCCAAGCTGCGCACCCTGGTCACCTACCTGGAAATCATCGCCAAGCGGCACGCCGAATACCGCACGCTGGCAGCAGCCGACCTCAAGAAAAAGGCGCAACCGAGCCGCGACGTGCTGTCGCAATGGACCGCTGAACGACTGCTCGCCTACCGCGACGAACCGCTCGCAGTCACGCTGGAAGCGGCCATGGCGCGGCGCTATTCCGCTGCGCCGGAAACCTTCTTCACCGGCGGCGGGCAGCACACCTTCTCCAACTTCGACGACAAGGACAACGGCCGCATCATGGATGTGTGGCAAGCCACCCGCAACTCGGTCAATCTGGTTTACGTCCGCATGATGCGCGACATCGTTCGCCACTATGTCAGTGCTACGCCGGGCTCCATCGCGCACATACTCGACGACGCCGGCAACCCGCTGCGCGAGTCCTACCTGACGCGCTTCGTCGACCAGGAAAGCCGTGTTTTTGTCAGTCGGTTTTACAGTAAGCACAAGAACCAGACAGCGGCGCAAATGGCTGACGACCTGTATGCCCGCGCCCGCCTCAATCCGCGCCGCTTCAGCGCCGTGTTCCGCTATCTGGAGCCGCAGACCCACTTCGATGACTACGTCACCGCTTTGCGCAAACACGTGCCTGCCAGCGCCAGCCTGAGCCGGAACACGCTCGAATCGATGTTCAATACGCACGCCATTGAGGCCTACAACATGGCCGACCGCGGCTATGTAGCGCAGATTCATCCGCTCGAACTGTGGGTAGTGAAAACCCTGCGCGCCGCGCCCAAAACCAGCCTGAAGCAGCTCAACGCACAAGGTGCAGACGTCCGCCGCGAGGTTTACACTTGGCTGTTCAAAACCAGCCGCAAGAACACGCAGAACATCCGCATCCAGTCCCTGCTCGAAGTCGAAGCCTTTGATCGCCTGCTGGTTGACTGGAAGCGTCTCGGCTATCCGTTCGACAACCTCACGCCCTCCTATGGCACCGCGATCGGCAGCTCGGGCGACCGCCCGGCCGCACTGGCCGAGCTGATGAGTATTCTGGTCAACGATGGCGTAAGAAAGCCCATGGTCAGCCTCACTCAGCTGCATTTCGCCACCGATACCCCGTTCGACACCAGACTGTCGATCAAACCCGTCAAGGGCGAGCAGATGCTGCCGCCCGAATTGACGCAAATCGTGCGCCGTGCCCTGGCGGGGGTGGTCCAGAACGGCACAGCCTCGCGCTTGTCGGGTGCGCTCAAGGACGCGGCAGGCAATCCGCTCACCATCGGCGGCAAGACCGGCACCGGCGACCACCGCTTCCAGCGCTTCGGCCGCGGCGGCCAGCTGCTGGAATCACGCGTGGTCAATCGTACGGCCACCTTCGCCTTCTATCTGGGCGACCGTTATTTCGGCACCCTGACGGCCCTGGTTCCGGGCGAACAGGCGGGACAATTCGGGTTCACCAGCTCGCTCACCACGCAAATCCTGAAAACCCTGCTGCCACAATTGCAGCCGCACCTGTATCCGCTGCCGCCCGAACCCGCCCAGCCAGCTCCTGCTGTCGAAAGCAAGCCGGCCATCGTCGAGGTGCCTGCCCGCAAGCCAATGGTGGAAGCGCCCGATGGCACGACCAGCAAAGTCGACGTGCCGGTGCAGGAACCGGCGCCCACAGAGGGCGGTTTCCCTGAAGATCTGGATCCGGTCACGGCGGAACCATTGCTGGCAAAACCGCCCCAACCCTTACCCGGGCCCGCCGCGCCGCAGTCGT
>MGZO01000090.1:34001-63151 GCA_001802655.1 Hydrogenophilales bacterium RIFOXYD1_FULL_62_11 | reverse complement strand
CATGAACGGAGTTCATCCGCTGATCCAGCACACGCCAAGCGATGCGGGCAATGTCAGCATTCCGGCGCTGCATGTGCTGTCGGAAATCACCACCAGCCTGTCCACCGACGCCAATGTCGAACAGCTGCTGGGGCGCTTCCTGTCGACCATGATCCGGCTGGCCGGTGCGCAGGCCGGCGCAGTGCGCGTCATCACTGACGACCGCACCCACCTGCGGCTGATCGGCTCGGTTGGCCTGCCGCCCGAAATGGTCGAACACGAAGCCATCGTCAGCGTCGATTGCGGGGTGTGCGGCAAGGCTGCGCGCGAAATCACCACCAGCAGCTGGAATAACGTTGCCTTCTGCAAAAAACAGGCAAACGACGCGTATTTCAGCGGCACCTGCAACACCGTCGTCGCGGTGCCGCTGATGCACAAAAACCAGGTCATGGGTGTGTATAACCTGTTTCTAGACGAAGGCCACACGGTTCCCGAGGACGTCCGCATGCTGTTCCGCTCGATTGGCGAACACCTCGGCATCGCGCTGGAAAACGCCCGCCTCACCCGCGAGAACATGCGCATCTCGCTGATGAACGAGCGCCAGATGCTGGCCAACCAGATCCACGATTCGCTGGCGCAAACGCTGGCCTACGCCAAGATGCGGCTCACCGTATTGAGCGACGCGATGCACCACGAGGATTACCCCAAGGCCAACCGCTACCTCGTCGACGTCGAGGAAGCGGTCGACCTCGCCTACGCCGATCTGCGCGACCTCATCACCCAGTACCGCGACCGCATCAACCCGCGCGGACTGGTGCCGGCGATCCAGGAGCTGGCCAAGAGCTTCCGCAAAAAAGCCAACGCCGACGTCGATTTTCTCAACCTGGTGCAGGATGTATCGCTCACCCCCGACGAGGAAATCCAGGTCTTCCACATCATCCAGGAATCGCTCTACAACATTGCCAAGCACGCGCGTGCGCGTCACGTCGTGATCACCTTCGACCTTGAAGACGGCCAGTACATCGTCAACGTGGCCGATGACGGCGTCGGCGTGCAACGCAAAAACGACGAATCCTCGACTATGGGCAAAAGCTTCGGCCTCACCATCATGCGCGAGCGCGCCGCCAAACTCGAGGGCACGCTCAAGGTCGAAAGCCGCCCTGCCGGCGGTACCGTCATCCGCCTGGTGTTCCCGCGGCGCCCTTCCAGTCAGCCCCCAGCCGGGCACGAGCAGCCCGGCCGCAGCCTATGAGTCATACCCGCATCATTCTCGTCGACGACCACACCCTGTTCCGCAAGGGGCTGGCCGAGCTGCTCGAACAAAGCGGCCAGATCGAAGTCACCGCCTTCACCGGCAATCCGGATGAAGTCAGCATGCTGCTGCACGCTCACCGCCCCGATGTGCTCATCCTCGACCTCAACATGCCCGGTACCGACGGTATCACCCTGATGCAGCAGCTGCGGGCCGAGGGCTACACCCTGCCGGTGCTCATCCTCACCTTGAGCGAGGCCGAAGACGACCTCGCCCGCGCACTGCGCGCAGGGGCGAACGGCTATCTGCTGAAAAGCATGGAACCCGACGAAGTGGTGGACGCCATCCTGCGTGCCCAGCGCGGCGAAACCGTGGTTGCCTTGGCGATGACTGCCAAGCTGGTCAAGCTGTACGACCAGAAGGACCAGCCCAAGGGCTCGCTGCTCGATTCGCTGACGCCGCGTGAAAGCGAAATTCTCACCCATCTGTCGCGCGGCGAGAGCAACAAGGCCATCGCCCGTACCCTCGATATCAGCCACGACACGGTCAAGCTGCATGTGCGGCATATCCTGGCCAAGCTGAATTTGTCGTCACGCGTTGAAGCGGCGGTATTTGCGGTCGAAAACCGGGTCGCGCCGGGAGGACGCGACAACGGATAAGCCCTGCATGTCAGCCATCCGTCCGACCCTCTCCGAAATCATCTGCACCGAGCAGGTGCGCCTGCTCTACGCCAGCCTGCCGGTTTCACTGGTCATCACGATCATCAGTGCCAGCATTCTGGCGATCATGCAGGCCGACATTCTGGAACAGGTGCCCGTCATCGGCTGGCTGCTGGCGATCCTGCTGGTGACCGCTGCGCGTGCCGTACTGGCGTTCAGCTATCGGCGGGCCGCGCCGGACGGGGCACAGAGCAAAATCTGGCTGCAGCGCTTTCGTCTCGGCGCGCTGGCGGCCGGACTGACATGGGGTGCGGCCGGCTGGTGGCCGTTCACCCCGAACGATATCGCCCACCAGGCTTTTCTTGCCATCGTTCTCGTCGGCATAGCCGCAGGCGCAACCTCGTTGTCGGTGGATCGACCTGCCGCGTTCAGTTTCATTCTGGCCTTGCTGCTGCCGTTGATCGTTCACCTGTTGAGCGGCGCGCATCCGCTCCAGCTCGCCATGGGTTTCATGGGGCTGTTGCTGCTGACCGTGTTGAGCGTGAACGCGCATCGCCTGCATCGCAACATCATCGACAACCTCAGCCTGCGCCTGGCTGCCGAGCCGCGCGAACAGGCGCTGCGCGAAAGCGAAGCCCGCTGGCACTATGCACTCAACGGCGCAGGCGACGGCGTGTGGGACTGGAACACGCAGAGCAACGAGGTATTTTTCTCGCCGCGCTGGAAGGCGATGCTGGGCTATGCCGACGCCGATATCGGCACCACAGCCATGGAATGGGACAGCCGCGTCCATCCAGAAGACAAAGCCCAGTGTTACGCCGATATCGAGCGCCATCTAAGCGGTGAAACCGCAACCTATGTCAACGAACACCGCATGCGTTGCAAAGACGGCAGCTACAAATGGATCCTCGACCGCGGCCAGGTGGTCGAGCGCGATACGACCGGCGCCCCCCTGCGCATGATCGGCACCCATACCGACATCAGCGAACGCAAAGTGGTGGAAACGGCGCTGGCAGACAGCCGGCTGCGCCTGCAAACCATCATCGAGGCCGAACCCGAGTGCGTGAAGCAGCTCGCCGCCGACGGCACCCTGCTGCAGATGAACCGCGCTGGGCTCGACATGATCGAGGCCGACTCCGCAGACCAGGTTATCGGCCGCAAGGTGACCGGAATCATCACGCCGGCCAGCCGCAAAGACTTCATGGCGCTGACACAGCGGGTGTTCGCCGGCGGACGGGGCACGCTGGCATTTGAAATCGTCGGACTGAAAGGCTCGCGGCGCTGGCTTGAAACCCATGCCGTGCCGCTGCGCGACACGCAGGGGAAGATCACCGCGCTGCTGTCTGTCACCCGCGACATCACCGAACGAAAGGCAGCCACCGAACACATCCAGCATCTGGCGCATCACGATGCCCTCACCGATCTGCCCAACCGTTCCCTGCTGCACGAGCGCCTCACGCAAGCCATCCTGCTCGCGCAGCGCAAAAACGAGGCGCTCGCGGTAATGTTCTTGGACCTCGACCGCTTCAAGCATGTCAACGATTCTCTCGGCCACCAGGTCGGCGACCGCCTGCTGGTGGAAGTGGCGCGCAGGCTGCAGACCTGTGTGCGGGCGAGCGACACGCTGGCTCGCCTCGGCGGCGATGAGTTCGTCCTGGTGCTGGCCGACGTGACGGGCACCCACGACGCCACCCATGCGGTGCAAAAAGTGTTTGCCGTATTGCAGCAGCCCTTCCTGCTCGAAGGCAGGGAACTCACCATCACGCCCAGCATCGGCATCAGCCTGTTCCCGGAGGATGGCCGCAACGCCGACGAGCTGATCCGCAATGCCGATGCCGCCATGTACCAGGCCAAGGAGGCCGGACGCAGCACCTTCCATTTTTATACCGCCGACATGAATGCCCGCGCCCTCGATCTGCTCGCGCTCGAAGCCGCGTTGCGCCGCGCGCTGGAGCGCAACGAGCTGGTAATGTTCTATCAGCCCAAGATCGAGCTTGCCAGTGGCCGCATGATCGGTGTGGAAGCGCTGATCCGCTGGCAGCATCCGGAATGGGGACTGGTTTCGCCGGCACGCTTCATCCCGCTGGCAGAAGAAACCGGGCTGATCCTGCCAATAGGCGAGTGGGCGTTGCGTGAAGCCTGCCAGCAGGCTGCCGCGTGGCACGCCCAGGGACAGACGTTGACGGTGGCAGTCAACCTGGCCGCGCGCCAGTTTCGGCAACCGGCTCTGGCCGCCCGGGTGGCCGCAATCCTGGCCGAAACCGGACTCGACGCGGCCGCGCTGGAACTCGAGATCACCGAGAGTGCAATGATGCACGATCCGCAACAGGTGACCGCAACACTCAGCGAGCTCAAACGCATCGGCGTGCGCATCGCCATCGACGACTTCGGCACCGGTTATTCCTCACTGGGTTACCTGAAGCTGTTCCCGGTGGACGTGCTCAAAATCGACCAGACCTTCATCCGCGATGCGCCCACTCACTCGCGCGATGCGGCCATCGTACGGGTCATCATCGAGATGGCGCGCGCACTCGAGCTGCAGGTTGTTGCCGAAGGCGTCGAAACAGCCGCGCATCTGGATTTTGTGCAGGCCATGGGCTGCGATCTGGCTCAGGGCTATCTTTTCGCCAAACCCATGCCGGCCAGCGAGTTGTTGCAACAACGGTAATGCTGCAGCAACCCGGGATGGGTTGCCCGGCGCCGGGACCAGCTTACGCGCCCGCCGCTTTCAGCCAGTCGCGCCACAGCACGAACAGCTCCGGACTGGCCGACGCCACCACCGAGCGCTCCCAGATATTCGCGGTATCGAAGCAGCCACCCAGGCTGGCCAATTGTCCACCCGCCTCTTCCAGAATCAGCGCACCCGCCGCGTAATCCCACAGCTTTTGCCCGCCGTGAACATAAATATCGAACCGGCCCGCCGCGGTGTAACACCAGTCCAGCGTGCTGGCGCCGAAATTTCGTTGCGAGGCATACGGAGGCCATGACGCCAGCCGCCCGGCCAGTTCACGCTTGATCCGTTTCATTTCCACCCCGGCCAGCGCGCGCTTGAGTTCGCTGGCCGCCGGGCGCAGTGGCAACGGCGTGCCATTGAGATGCGCCCCCTTGCCGCGCTCGGCGCTGAACATTTCATCGGCGATCGGATCGTAAATCACCCCGAGCTGGCGTTCGCCCTTGTAGAGATAGGCAACCGACACCGCAAAGTAAGGCACGCCGGCGACAAAGTTGGAGGTGCCGTCGATCGGGTCGACGCACCACAAGCCATCGCGCCCGGCATTCCAGGCATCGTGCTGTTGCTGCTCGGTCATTTCCTCACCCAGCACCGGCACGTTTTTAATCAGTGGCAGCGCCGCTTCGAGCGCAGCCTGCGTCGCCGAATCGGCTACCGTAAACAGGCTGCCGTCGGCCTTGTGGCTGTGCGCCACTTTGAGAAAACGCGGGGTGACTTCGCGTTGGGCGACTTCTCGCACCAGGGCTTTGACTTGATCAAGCATCAGATTCCGTTCCGGTCAGGTTCGCACGCAATAACAATAAACAAATGCCTGCTCCTTGCCTGCTGGGGTGAGATGGATTTCGGATTCATGTCCGAGCAGGCGAAACGGCGCACCAAATTCGGCGTGGAGTGCGTCGGGAGCGTAGCGCATGACATCCAGTCCGGAACACTGCAAGGGACCATCGGGGCCGAATGCGGCCACGATGACCTGCCCGCCGGGTTTCACGCTTTTCAACACCTGAGCCACATACCGCGCCCGGTCATCAGGATCCGTCAAAAAATGAAACACCGCGCGGTCATGCCAGACATCATATTGCAGGGCGGGCAAGCTGGCCCGGGTAATGTCGGCGGCCACCCACTGCACCACTTGCGCCCGCACACCCAGGCGTTCCCGGCTCGCCGCCAGCGCGGATTCGGCGAGGTCGAGCACCGTCAGATGGCGATAACCGGCATCGAGCAAGCCATCCACCAGCGTGGATGCCCCGCCGCCCACATCGATGACGTACGCCTGCTGATCCGCGCAGTTTTGAATCAGGCGCAGCGACGATGCAGCATGCGGCTGGAACCAGCTGACCTGATCGCTCGCCTTGCTGCTGTACACGTTTTCCCAATGCTGCCGGGGATCGAGCATGTCAGGCCGCCTTCCACTTGATCGAGCAGCCCATGCTGGGAATCTGTTCAACGGGACCGTGCCGGGTGGCGGCGATCTGCCGCATCGCCTCAAACAGATCGCGGCGCGCGTCCGCCGGCGCGGTTTCCTTGCGCGAGGCGTCAAAGCGCCCGCGGTATTGGAGTTCGAAATCGCGGTTAAAGCCGAAAAAATCCGGCGTGCAGACCGCACCGTAAGCTTGCGCCACCTGCTGTGGCGCATCCATTACGTAAGGAAAGGAAAACCCGGATTCCTGCGCCACGCGCTGCATGTTGTCGAAGCTGTCCTCGGCGTAGTCGGTCGGGTCGTTCGACATGATGGCGATGGCGTGGATGCCATGCTGCTTGAGCTCGGCCAGATCGCGCACCAGCCGGGGGAGAATCGCCTTCACATACGGACAGTGGTTGCAGATGAACATGACCAGCAGCCCGTTTTCACCCATCGCATCGTGCAGGGTCCACTGCCTGCCATCGACACCAGGCAGGTTGAAGTCGGGGGCTTTCCAGCCAAAATCACACACCGGGGTAAGCAGGGAAACCATGACGCGCTCCGCAAATTTTTCAGGCAACACCGGCATAATAACAAGATGTCCATGCCACGTTTTTATCTCGACCAGCCGCTCGCTCAGGGTGCCCGATTCACCCTGCCGCCCGGCCCTGCACGTCATGCTGCCCGGGCGCTGCGACTGGTTGCAGACGACAGCATCATTCTGTTCAACGGCAACGGCGGCGAATACACCGCGCGCATCGAACGCATCCAGAAAGACGAAGTCGCGGTCAGTCTGACCGGCTTTGCCGACATCGAACGTGAATCGCGTTTGCGCGTGATGCTGGCGCAAGGAATCTCGAGCGGCGAGCGAATGGACTACACCCTGCAGAAAGCGGTCGAACTGGGGGTTGCCGCAATCCAGCCGATTGCGGCCAAGCGCAGCGTGGTCAAGCTGACCGGCGAGCGCGCCGACAAGCGGGTGGCGCACTGGCAGGGCGTGGTCACCAGCGCCTGTGAACAATGCGGACGCAATCAGGTGCCACGGGTCAGCCCGCCGCTGACGCTGGCCAACTGGCTTGGCCAGTCTGGCGGGCGGCTGCTGTTTTTGTCGCCGCTCGCCGAGGCGCGACTGGCCGACCTGCCCGCCCCGAGTGGAATCGACTGCCTGGTGGCCGGACCCGAAGGCGGATTCGAGGCCGACGAAATCGCCGCACTGCATGCGTCCGGCGCCATCCCGGTACGTCTGGGCGCGCGCGTGCTGCGCACCGAAACCGCCGCACTCGCCGCACTCGCCGCCATGCAAACCCTGTGGGGCGACTTTTAATCCCCGCATCACAATGATGGTGAAACCCGCTCACCTATTGGCTTGAGCCTGTAACTTAATGTGCGTTTTTCGGTATCCTTGGCGCCACGCTCACCTGCTCAGGCTCCTCCCTTGAAAGACACGACCGACTTCGTTCACTGGTTTCGCTCCGCCGCGCCGTATATCCACGGCTTTCGCGGCAAGACATTCGTGATCGCTTTTGGCGGCGAACTCGTGGCCGATGGCGCTTTCGTCCAGCTGGCGCACGACGTCAATCTGCTGAACAGTCTGGGCGTACGCCTGGTGTTGATCCATGGCGTGCGGCCACAAGTGGAAGCGCGACTGAACGAAAACGGCACCGCGATTCGCTATGTCGAAGGCTTGCGCGTCACCGACGACGCCGCGCTGGCCTGCGTCAAGGAAGCCGCCGGCACGGTGCGGGTCGAAATTGAAGCACTGCTGTCGCTGGGGCTGGCCAACACGCCGATGGCCGGCGCCGGCATCCGGGTTGCCTCGGGTAATTTCGTCACCGCGCAGCCGCTCGGCGTGCGCGACGGGGTCGACCTGCTGCACACCGGCGAAGTGCGCAAGATCGACGCCGCAGCAATCCGCCGGCGGCTCGACCAGCACGACATCGTGCTGCTGTCGCCGATCGGCTATTCGCCCACCGGCGAAATTTTCAATCTGAGCCTGGAAGACGTCGCCACCCAGGCGGCGGTCGAGCTGGCCGCCGACAAACTGATATTCCTGATGGACACCGAAGGCGTGCCCGACAAGGCGCGCACCATCCACAACATTCTCACCGTCAATGAGGCACGGCAGGTGCTGGACAAGCCGCGCAAACTGCCGGAAGACGTCAGCTACTACCTGCCCTGCGCCATCACCGCCTGCACCAGCGGCGTCAAGCGCGCCCACCTCATCAGCCGCCATCGTGACGGCGCACTGCTGTCCGAACTGTTCACCCGCGAAGGCGTCGGCACGCTCATCACCCCGGCGCCGCTGGAAACGCTGCGCGCCGCCACCATCGACGACGTCGGCGGCATCCTCGGCCTGATCGAACCGCTGGAACGCGAAGGCATTCTGGTGCGGCGTTCACGCGAACGACTGGAAATGGAAATCGAGCGCTTTCTGGTGCTCGAATCCGACGGCGTCATCGCGGGCTGCGCGGCGCTTTATCCGTTTCCCGAAGAACAGGCCGCCGAACTCGCCTGCCTGGCGATATCCGAGGATTTTCGCGGGCGCGGATTTGGCAACCTGTTATTGGCCGAAGCCGAACGGCGCGGTAAAAGAGCCGGCTTCAAACGGCTGTTTGTCCTCACCACCCGTACCGAGCAGTGGTTTGAAGAACGCGGTTTCGTCGACAGCAGCCCCGATCAGCTGCCACATGGCAAGCAGGCGCTGTACAACTACAAACGCCGCTCAAAAGTACTCGAAAAATCCATCTGATGCAGGATCACCCCGAGCCTGCGATGACCCGAATCAACCCGCACGCCCATCTGGCGTCACAGTGCAGGGTGACCTACCCCACCCGGCTGGCGCGCCGTGTCGTTCTGTCCGCCCTCTGGCTGCTGTTTGGACTGCTTGCCTTGCGCCCGGCGTGGGCAGCCGACACGTCGCCGCTGGTGCTGGGTATCTTTCCCAATACCACTGCCAAGCAAATCGTCGAAACCTATCGTCCGCTGGCCAACGCGCTGGAAAAAACCCTGCGGCGACGCGTCGAAATTTACAGCGCACCCAATTTCAAATCCTTTGTCGATCGCACCCACCAAGGTGAATACGACCTGCTGCTCACCGCTCCCCACTTTGCCTGGCTCGCGCGCCAGAATGCAGGCTATCGACCCCTGCTCAAATATGCCGAACCGGTGCGTGGGCTATTGGTGGTCAAATCCTCGTCGTCCTCTCGTGACGTGGCAACCCTGCGCGGCCACACCATCGCCATCCCCGACCCCCTCGCCGTGGTCGTGCTGGCCCTGCAGGCCGAACTGGCAGAAGAAGGTCTCAAACCTGCCATTGATTACAGAATCATCAATGCCGGCACGCACATCAACGCCGTCCTGCAGGTCATCAAGGGGCGTGCAGACGCGGCAATGGTCGGGCAAAGCCCTTACACCCTGTTTCCCCCCGAGTTGCGCAAGCAATTACATGTCTTGCTGGAAACGCCCCCGCTATCCAGCTTGACCTACCTCACCCACCCGCGGGTGAGCGAGGCCGAGGTGCTCATCATCCGTAACACCTTGCTACGCTTTGCTGCCACGCCAGAAGGTCAGGTCTTCCTGAAAAAAGGCGGCTTTGGCGGCTTCGCTCCGCTCAATGGCGACGAACTGAATGCATTCCGTCCCTACGCACTGCAAACCCAAAAAATGTTGCAGGATTCGCAATGAAGCGCTGGCTGGAGCAACTCTCCTTACGCTACAAACTGACCTTTTCAGCGCTGGCAGTAGAAGGCGTGATGCTTGCATTCCTGATCGGCAACGGCGTGCAATCCACCCATCGCGAACTGCAACAGTTGGGTGAACAGCGTGTCACCGAAATGGCCAGGATCCTGAGCGTTGCGTTGCAGACTCCGCTGTCGCAACAGGACGATGCCAGCACCCGGGACATCATCGAAGCCCTGCTCAACAGCAATGGACTGAAAATGATCGAGGTGCGTGACAGTCGCAATCGCATCGTGCACCAGGTCGGCGCAGACGATAACCCGGCCGATTTCCGCCACAAGGTTCCGATCGAGCTGTTCGGCCAACGCTACGGCGACGCCACGCTGGTCTTGTCGGGAAATTTCATTCAGGACGCCCGTAACCGCTATGTCCAGCAAAGCCTGATCATCGCTACGGTCGCCCTGCTGCTGACCGGCCTGTTGCTCGCCCTGTCGTCCAGTTGGGTGATCCGACGCTTCACCCAACTGACCCGCGCCAGCAAGCAAATGGCGCAAGGCGACCTCAACATCAAGCTGCCGGGCGAAAGCGGCGATGAAATCGGTCAGCTCATCACCACCTTCAACAGCATGGCCGACTCGGTTCGCAGCAACGTCGAACGGGCACGTGAAAACGAGGCGCGCTTCCACGCCATCGCTGACTACACCCATGACATCGAGTTCTGGCTGGCGCCCAACAGCAAACTGCTATGGGTCAACCCGTCGGTCGAACGCATGCTGGGTTACTGCGTTGACGAATGCATGGCACTGGCGAACTTCCCGGCGGACATCATCCATCCGGATGACCGCGCCGCCGCCGACTTTCAGTTGCGCCTGTCGCTGCGCGGCTCGGCCGGCCAGGGCTACACCTTCCGCATCTGCCGCAAGGACGGCGGGCATTTCTGGGCGCTGGCGAACTGGCAGCCGATCCACGATGGCAACAGCATCTATCAGGGACTGCGCGCCAGCATCCACAGCATCGACGACATCAAGGCGACCGAAGCCGACCTGCGCCATGCGCTTAGCGAACTGCGCATGGCAGAAACGCTGCAGCGCAAATATCTGGATGAAATCGACCAGGAACGCGCCCGCCTGGTTTCGCTTTTGTCCGCGATGAATCTGGGCATCCTGTTCGTCGCAGCCGATGGCCGCGTGGTGTACCACAACCCCGCTTTCAACCGCACCTGGATGATCGATGAAAGCATCGAGCTGATCGGGTTGCCGGTGCACGATGCACTCGCCAAATCGACCTCGATACTGTCTCGGCCCGATCATTTTTCGAATCACTTGCTGGCCGTTCTGGAAACGCGTGAGGTGTCGGACAGCTTCGAAATCGAGATGAGCGATGGCCGCATCGTGACCGAGCTCGACTACCCGGTACGCGATCGCGACGGCCATTTCATCGGCCACCTGTGGGTATACGAGGACATCACCCGCGAGCGGCAAACCGCCGAGCAACTGGTGTATCTGGCCGAGCGTGACGCGCTGACCGGGCTGTACAACCGCCACCGCTTCCAGCAGGAACTGACCCGCACCATGCTGGAGACGGATCGCCACTTCATGCCGTGCGCGGTGATGTTTTTCGACCTCGATGAGTTCAAGACCATCAACGACACCTATGGTCACCGCGCCGGCGATGCCCTGCTGATCCGGGTGGCGGGCGAAGTCAGCGCGCTGGTGCGGCGCAACGAAGTGCTGGCGCGCCTCGGCGGCGACGAATTCGCAATTCTGCTGCCTGCCGCGCAAGGCAACGAAGCTGAAGCGCTGGCCGATCGCGTGATCCACGCCGTGGCACAAATCCCCTTCCGCTTCGAGGGACGCAACCTGCGCGTCACCACCAGTCTCGGCATTGCGTATTACCCGACGCATGCCGCCGACGCCGACGAGCTGGTGGCGCGTGCCGACATTGCGATGTATCAAGCCAAGCAGGCGGGTAAAAATACCTGGCGCGTGTTCCGTGCAGACCAGGAGGCGGACACCGAAATGCGTAACCGCCTGTCGTGGAGCGAACGCATCAGCAACGCGCTGGAAAAAAACCTGTTCGAGCTCCATTTCCAGGGCGTTTACCGTACCGACGACCGCGCCCTGTCGCATCTTGAAGCGCTCATCCGCATGGTGGACGAGCGCAACCCGGACCAGCTCATCATGCCGGCGCATTTCATCCAGCTGGCCGAAAAGAGCGGCCGCATTCTCGACATCGACCGCTGGGTGATCGGCACAGTGGTGCAGATGCTGGCGAACAATCCGGGCATCCCTCCCATTGCTGTCAATCTGTCCGGACGCTCGCTGTCCGAGCCTTCGCTGCCGCAGTTCATCAGCGAAAGCCTGCGCACCCGCAGCGTCAATCCCAGTCGCCTGATCGTCGAAATCACGGAAACCGCCGCAGTGTCCGACCTGCACGATGCGCAGCGCATGATCGAAGCCTTGCGGCAAATGGGCTGCGGCATCAGCCTCGACGATTTCGGCGTCGGCTTCGCTTCATTTGCCTATCTCAAGCACCTGAAAGTCGACACCATCAAGATCGACGGCATGTTCATTCGCGATCTGATCAGCGACCCCGACAACCAGGTGTTTGTACAGGCCATGGTCAGCGTCGCACTTGGGCTGGGCAAATCGGTGGTGGCGGAATACGTCGGCGACGGCAAAACCCTGGCGCTGCTGCGCCAGTTTGGCGTGGACCTGGTTCAGGGCTATTACCTGGACAAACCGGTCCGCAAGCACCCCGCCTTACAGGGTTTGATCGAGTAGGCAAGCGTTCCCGGGCGCGGTGCACGCGCCTGCCCGACAGGGCGCAATGGTAAAATGCCGCGCTTTTCCCGCCACAGGGGCGTGTTAACACTAATTACACGCCCGCGACGAGCCGATTCAGGAGCAGGCCGCGAAGCGAGACGCGCCGCAGTGTCGTTCACTGCAAGCGGTTCGCGACAAAGGAATGCGCCTGAATCGACCCGTCCCTCCGGGTTGCCGCGAGAAAGCGCGTCTGCGGCGTTGCGCCACTTGGCAAGGAAGATCCTTGCCTGCGCGACGCGCCTTGCATCCATCGCTTTCTCGCGGCAACGCGGACGTGTAATTAGTGTTAACACGCCCCAGGAACCCCGCCGTGCTTACCGCTTCCAGCATCACCCTGCAATTTGCCGCCAAACCGCTGTTCGAGAACGTCAACGTCAAGTTTGGCGACGGCAACCGTTATGGCCTGATCGGCGCCAACGGCTGCGGCAAGTCCACCTTCATGAAAATCCTTGCCGGCGAACTGGAACCGTCCGCCGGCAACGTCTCGCTCGACCCCGGCGAGCGCATGGCGTGGCTGCGCCAGGACCAGTTCGGCTACGAAGAGCAGCGCGTGCTCGACGTGGTGCTGCAGGGCCACGCCGAAATGTGGCGGGTAATGCAGGAAAAGGACGCCATCTACATGAACCCGGAGGCGACCGAGGAGGACTACCTGCACGCCGCCGAGCTGGAGAGCAAATTCGGCGAAATGGGCGGCTACGATGCCGAGGCGCGCGCCGGACAGCTGTTGCTGGGCGTCGGCATTCCCACCGAGCAGCACAACGGCACCATGAGCCAGATCGCGCCGGGCTTCAAACTGCGCGTGCTGCTGACGCAGGCGCTGTTCTCCAATCCCGACATCCTGCTGCTCGACGAACCGACCAACAACCTCGACATCAACACCATCCGCTGGCTGGAAGAGGTGCTGAACGAAAGCAAGGCGACCATCATCGTCATCTCGCACGACCGGCACTTTCTGAACCAGGTCTGTACCCACATGGCCGACCTCGATTTCGGCACCATCAAGGTCTATCCCGGCAACTACGACGACTACATGCTGGCCTCGACCCAGGTCAAGGAACGCCAGGCCAGCGCCAACGCCAAGGCCAAGGACAAGGTCGCCGAGCTGCAGGACTTCGTGCGCCGCTTCTCGGCCAACAAGTCAAAGGCGCGCCAGGCCACCAGCCGCATGAAAATGATCGACAAGATCAAGATCGAGGACTTCAAGCCCAGTTCGCGGCAAAACCCTTATATCCGCTTCGAGCAAGAGAAGGTGCTGCATCGCCGTGCGCTTGAAGTCGAGGCTCTGAAGTTTGGCTACGACAGCACGCCGCTGTTCACCAACCTCGGATTTTCGCTCGAGGCTGGCGAAAAAATGGCCGTCATCGGCGGCAACGGCGTCGGCAAATCGACGCTGATGAAGCTGCTGATGAACGAGCTGACCCCGCAATACGGCGAGGTGCGCTGGAGCGAAAACGCCAATGTCGGCTACTTCTCGCAAGACCATGTCAGCGATTTCGACAGCGACCTCAACCTCACCGACTGGATGCACCAGTGGACGCAACAAGGCGACGACGAGCAGGTGCTGCGCGGCATTCTCGGGCGCCTGCTGTTCTCCGGCGACGACGTCAAGAAATCGGTGCGCGTGCTGTCCGGTGGCGAAAAGGGCCGCATGCTCTACGGCAAGCTGATGCTCGGCCGCCACAACGTGCTGCTGATGGACGAACCGACCAACCACATGGACATGGAATCGATCGAGTCGCTCAACCTCGCGCTCGACCTGTTCAAGGGCACGCTGATTTTTGTCTCGCACGACCGCCTGTTCGTCAGCAGCCTGGCCACCCGCATTCTGGAAATCACGCCCGAAGGCGTCGAGTTCTATATGGGCGGCTACGACGAATACCTGCATTCAAAAGGTCTCGAATGAACGTCGTCATCATCGGCCTTGGCCAGCTCGGCCGTGTATTTGCCGGTGGCCTGCTGCGCGTCGGATGCAGTGTCGTCCCGGTCAACCGTGGCGACGACATGTTCACCGTCGCACACGCGCACCCCGATCCCGCACTGGTTCTGGTGGCGGTCGCCGAGAGCGATCTCCACATGGTTCTGGCCGCCATGCCTGGCGCCTGGCGGCCGCGTGTCGCACTGATCCAGAACGAACTGTTGCCGCGCGATTGGGAAAAGTACCACTACACCGACCCCACTGTGATCTCAGTGTGGTTCGAAAAGAAAAAAGGCATCGATGCCAAGCCTCTGATCGCCTCCCCCGTGGCCGGACCCGGCGCGGGCCTGCTGGTACGCGCGCTGGCCGCCATCGAGTTGCCCGCTCGCGAAGTCGCTGCGGGCGATGCACTGCTGTTCGAACTGGTGCGCAAAAACGTCTACATCCTCACCACCAATATTGCCGGGCTCAAAACCGGCGGCACAGTGGCAGAACTGTGGGCGCAGCACGAAAGTTTTGCACGCCTGGTGGCGAACGAAGTGATGGATGTTCAGGATGCGCTGACAAACAGGCAACATGACCGCGCCGCGCTGATTGCCGGCATGCTGGAAGCCTTTGATGGCGACCCGCAGCACGGCTGCACTGGGCGCTCGGCGCCCGCGCGACTGACCCGCGCGATCGGCCATGCAGATGCATTCGGGCTGGCCGTGCCCACGCTGCGGGCGCTGGCAGGCTAGATCGATTTTCCTTGGGCGTTTTTCTCGTCGTCACCGACCACCCCGGTGCGATCGAACGACTGCCAGCGGGATGATTTGTCGGTTTTGAACCGTCCCTTGAGGCGATAAGGCACGCCCGCTTTCAGCCCGCCCTGCGATAGCGTCTTGAGTTGCTGGATCAGGTCTTTTGATTGCATGAAGGTATCGACCCGCAGCATGGCGCTCGCTACCGCAGGGACCCGCGTCGCGTCGCGCGAGACGCCGCTGGCAAACGGGCGCGCATTCACTTCCAGTTCGAGTTCCAGCGCCTCGATGGTCAGCGCGAAATCATTCGGGTTGCTGATTCGCAGCCCCACATCCAGGCGCTGCTCGAGCAGGCCCAGGCTTTTGATTCCGACATCCGCCACACTCACCTTGGGTGCCACTGCATTCCAGGGCAGACCGGAACAGGCAACGAGGCCGAGGCTGGCCAGCACAATCCACACTAATCGCATCATGAAACCCTATCGAATCTGCGCCAGCAGCTGCGCAGTCATGCGCGCGGCCTGGGTCGCGTAGCCGCCGCCAAACAGGTTGGCGTGGTTGAGAATGTGGTAAAGGTTGTAGAGCGTTTTGCGTACGGCATAGCCGGCATCGAGCGGCCAGCTTGCGCGATACGCCGCATAGAATTCCGGCGCAAAGCCGCCGAACAGTTCGCTCATCGCCAGGTCGCATTCGCGGTCACCGACGTAGAGCGCCGGATCGAAAATCACCGGGGTGGCGTCCGCAAGATAACCCTGGTTGCCGCCCCACAAATCGCCGTGCAGCAGGGACGGCGCGGGCACATAACCGTCGAACAATGCATCGAGCCTGAGCAGCAGCATTTCCCCATCGCGCTGCAAGACGCCGCCATAGCCATTTTGGGCGGCGAGCCTGAGCTGGAAGCCGAGCCGCTGCTCACGCCAGAAAGCGATCCAGTCATGCTGCCAGGCATTCATTTGTGGCGTACTGCCGATCCAGTTGTCATGCGCCCAGCCAAAGCGGGTATGCGGCACACGATGCAATTGCGCCATCTGCTCACCCAGCAAGGCGGCGTCGCCGCTGCCACGCAGATCGAGATATTCCAGCACCAGAAACGCCTGCCCCGCCGCCATGCCTGACGTGATCGGCTGAGGCACGCGCACACTGTGTGTAGCGTCGAGCATGCGTAAAGCGTCGGCCTCTGCCTCAAGCATGGGCAAGCGTTCGGCATGATTCGTCTTGACGAAATAGCGGCGCGCGCCGCTGCCGATACTGAACGCCTGATTGATATCGCCGCCGCCAATCGGCGTCAGCGCAGCGGCACTGAACGGGCTGCCCGTGGCGCGGGCAATCGCGTCGGCAATCGCGCTAGCGAGCATCGTGGGCAACTGTCGCACAAACAAAACGCGCCCCGGAGAGCGCGTTGTAATAATCAGGAGGCATGCACCCCGCCCGCATTATTTACCTTTGGGGCGCGTCTCGAACATCTTGGCAATTCCGGGCTCGCGGGACGCACCGGCGGCTTCCATGCGCTTGAGATATTCGGCCCATAAATCAGCCTGGTGATCGCCCAGGTCATGCAGGTATTCCCAGGAATAAATCCCGGTATCGTGGCCGTCGGAAAAGACGAAATTGATGCCATACAAGCCGACCGGTTCGGCGGCATTGATCAGCACTTCGCGTTTGCCCGTTTGCAACACTTCCTGCCCGGGACCGTGGCCGCGCACCTCGGCTGACGGCGAATACACACGCAAGAACTCGAACGGCAGCTCGAAACGCGCGCCGTCGGTAAACGCGATTTCCAGCTTGTGCGAAGCCTGGTGCAGCTTGATTTCGGTAGGGGTGGGGATAGCCATGATGGACACTCTCAAAATCACATGAACCCGAAGTTTAAACCCGCGATGCGGAGATTAAACCCTTGAGGAACAAGGGACTGAAGTTTGGGATGAACTGAAAATTGGTGCGTCCGGCGCGATTCGAACGCGCGACCCCTGCCTTCGGAGGGCAGTACTCTATCCAGCTGAGCTACGGGCGCCTGAAATGGGATGAATCTTGGGACGGCGAAGCATAGCGGGTTTGCTGTGGGGAGTCCATCCAGCGAACGGCCGGTCGCAATGCGCCACCCTTTCCTGAAGGGGGCGCTTTCCTTATAATCCCGCCTTTCGATGCCAACCCCCAAGGATAATTTCACATGGCCGATTCGCACGCCAAGATGACCCAAGCCACTCCGCTGGAAGTCATCATTTCGATTGTCGCCGGACTGATCGCCCCCCTGCTGGCCATTTTACTGGTCGTCATGCTGGTGCTGAGCATTCAGGACAATCACAAGCCCGACACCACCAGCGAAGCCGCGCAGCAAGCTACTGCCGAACGGATCAAGCCATTTGCCCAGTTGGCCGCACTCGATGCCAATGCCCCCAAGGTCGAGAAATCCGGCCAGGAAGTCTACGACGCGGTGTGCACCTCGTGCCACGCGGCAGGCGCGCTTGGCGCCCCCAAGTTTGACAACAAGGGCGACTGGGGTCCGCGTATCGCCCAGGGCTACGACACCCTGGTGAAGCACGCGATCGAGGGCATCCGCCAGATGCCCCCGCGCGGTGGCGACGGCGATTTGTCCGATGTGGAAGTCGCACGTGCCGTGGCCTACATGGCCAACTCGAGCGGTGCCGGTTTTACTGAGCCGGAAGCGGCCGCCCCCGCAGCAACGGCCGAAACGGCTGCCCCCGCAGTAGCCGAAGCTTCCCCGGTAGCTGCCGAAGCCGCTGCGCCTGCAGCCGCAGCTGCAACCCCTGCGCCAGCCGCCAAAGCAGCCGTGGCCAAAGCCGACCCCACCAAGGGCAAAGCGGTCTACACGGCCAGCTGCGCAGTCTGTCACGCAGCAGGCGTTGCGGGTGCACCCAAACTGAACGACAAAGCCGCCTGGGCACCGCGCCTCGGACAAGGCTTTGATGGCCTGTATAAATCGGCTCTGAATGGTAAAAATGCCATGCCTGCCAAGGGCGGCAACCCGGCCCTGCCTGATACCGACCTGGCCAATGCAGTGGCCTATATGCTGGTCGAAGCAGGCGGCAAACTCTAAATCGGCTCATCCGGCGGGAGGGTTGCTTTCTTCCCGCCGCATTGTTCCTTCCGCCATGTCGCCCATCTGCCCACACTGTGGGAGCTCGCAAATCCGCACTGCCCGGCTTCACGCCCATGATGGCGTGCGCCACATCCTGCTGGACACGCCCCTTCGCTGTCGCGACTGCCGGCATCACTTCTGGAAATTCAATCCCGTCAAACCCGTTTTGCTGCTGCTCGCTGTCGGCGTGCTGGTTGGCATCACCGCCTGGCTTGCACTTGAACAACCCGTCGTTACCCCAACCGCTCAAACAGACAGCAGCCTGCCGCATGCTCGTGCGGCGGCCGGCGACGCCGACGCGCAGCTGAAACTGGGGTTGCGCTACGCCGAAGGCGACGGCGTGATCCAGAATCAAAAGGAAGCCGCCAAGTGGTTTGAACTGGCCGCCAGACAAGGCAAGACCGACGCGCAATATCACTATGGCCTCGCCTTGCTCAAGGGACGTGGGGTGGTGCAGGACTATCGGGCGGCGTTCAGCTGGATCGAAAAAGCCGCCCAGCGCGGCCACGCCAAAGCCCAGTTCGACCTCGGTGAACTCTACCGCTACGGCACCGGCACCGCAGCCGACAAACCCCGTGCCTATCTGTGGTTCAACCTGGCGGCCTCACAGGGCGTGGAGGCCGCCGCCAAGGCGCGCGACAGTCTGGTATGGCAGCTGAAGCCCGAGCAGCTCGCCGCGATGCAGGAAGAGGCGCGCCGCATGAGCCTCTCCACCGCCGCTGCCCCCCCTACACCCAGCCCCCCCGAAGCATCCCCGCCTCTGTCCGTCACTCCCTGAGCGTGGCTGTCCCCGGCCAGTTGGCCGAACAGGAACAACCTGCCCTGCAGCGCAGCGCATTTGCGGATTGAACGCGGCGTGTCTTACGGGTGCGCGTGCGCGCTGTCCGCTTCGACATCAAGCGGCCACAACCGGTGCGCATCCAGCTTCAGGCGCGCGTTGGCCGCCAACGCATCGAGCTGCGACTGCTGCGCCATCAGCTGGCCTTCCAGCGCCAGCCGGCGATTGAGCAGCACCTGATCGAGCGCGCCTTCGCCCAGTTCATAGGCGCGCGCTGCCAGGCGCGCGGCTTCGGTCAGCGCCTGTGCGGCGCGGTCGGCCTGCTGCCAGTTTTCGACTTGCGCGACGGCGGTTTCAAAGTCCGCACGGGCTTCCTGCCGCAAGCGTTGCTCCAGCTGGATGGCGGCGTCCTGTGCGGTGGAACTCAGCTGCTCGGCGGCCTGCTGGTTGGTGCGGCGCGCCGCACCCGGCAGGGTCAGCCCCAGTCCCAGCCCCAACACGTGCTCGTTTCCCCCCATCTCGTTGCGATAAAACACGCCAACGGTGGGATCAACGCTGCGCAGCCTGGCGAGTTGTCGCGCCTCGGCCTGCAGGACATCGGCCTGACGGCGGGCACGGAACAGTTCATGGTTGTGCGCCAGCACCGCTTCGACGTACTGATCCGCCACGCCCTCCGGGAGCTGCGGCGGCGGCAAGGTTTCATCGCTGCTTACGCGCAAGCCGGGAAACTGCGCCAGCAGCCGGTTGCGCGCTTGTTGCGCACGCGTGCCGGCCTGTTGCTGTTGCAGGCGCATCTGCGCCAGCGCGGCCTCGGCGTTGACCTGCTCGGCACGCGGTGATTCGCCCAGGCGGATGCGCGCATTAACCGTAGCCAACTGTTGTTCGGCGAGCTGGTGTTGCGCCAGCCACAGTTGCGACTGGCTCGATGCGTTCAGCCAGTCGAACCACAGCATGAGCAATTGCCGCCCAGACTCGTGCAGGGCTTCGCCCAGACTCGCTTCCGCGTGCGCTGTCAACGCGCCCGCCAGGGCGCGATCGGCTTCGGCGCGCGCGGGCATTCTGATCGGCCGCGACAGCGCCAGTCCCCACTCGGCCTCGGTGGCGCTCGGCGCCGTCTGAATGCGACGCTGGTCAATCTCCGCATCCACCTTCCATTCGCCGCTGCCCTGTTTCAGGCTCTGGCTACGCAACGATTGCGCAGCAAAATTGCCGCGCGCCTGCGCCACGGTGGGCGAGGCCCACAACGCCGCTTCAGCGGCAGCAGGATCGGGCAAATAGTCGGCCTGTGCCGGGGCGGAAAAGGACAGCGTGGCAAACGCCCACGCCAAAGCCAGGCTCAATGTACGAACGGCGGTCATGCGCGCGCTCCTTTCAGAATGAATTGACGGTACAGCAGCGGCAGCATCACCAGCGTCAGCAAGGTGGCGCTGACCAGGCCGCCGATGACGACGATGGCAAGCGGGCGCTGGATTTCAGAGCCGGGGCCAGTGGCAAACAACAGCGGCACCAGGCCGAAGGCGGCGATGCTGGCGGTCATCAGCACCGGCCGCAAACGGCGCAGCGCACCATCGCGCACCACCGAATCGCCATGCAGGCCCTGCGCACGCAACTGGTTAAAGTGGCTGACCAGCACCACGCCGTTGAGCACCGCAATGCCGAGCAAGGCAATGAAGCCGACCGACGCGGGCACCGACAGATACTCGCCCGACGCCCACAGCGCGAAGATGCCGCCGATCAGCGCCAGTGGCACATTCATCATCACCAGCAAGGCCTGACGCACATCGCCAAAGGTGACATAGAGCAAAAAGCCGATCAGCAGCAGCGCCACCGGCACCACGATCATCAATCGCTGTGCGGCGCGCTGCTGGTTTTCAAACTGGCCACCCCAGGTGATGCTGTAGCCGGGCGGCAGCTTGACTTGCGCGGCGACGGCGGCCTGCGCATCGCTGACAAAGTTGACCAGGTCACGCCCGGCGACATTGGTCTGCACCACGGTGAAACGCGTTGCGTTTTCGCGCTTCACCGCCACCGGTCCATTGGTGCGCTGGAGCGTGGCTACCTGGTCGAGGCCGATTTCGCGGCCGTCCGGCAGGGTCAGGCGAATCGCCTGCAGCGCGTCGGGCGACTCGCGCAAGCCTTGCGGCCCGCGCAGTTGCAGCGGGATGCGCCGCCCCTGCTGCTGGATGGTGCCGATCACTTCGCCTTCGAGTTGCGTCCGCAGCAACGCTGCAATGTCGTCGGCGGACAGCCCAAAGCGGCCGGCGGCATCGCGGTCGATTTCCGCCTGAAGATACTGCACCCCCGCGTTCTGCTGCGTATAGACATCGGACGCGCCGGGGACTTTTTCAACCGTGCTGAAAATTTCGCCCGCAAGCCGATTAAGCGTGGCGAGGTCGGGGCCAAAAATCTTGATCGCGACGTCGCCGCGCGAGCCGGTGAGCATTTCCGATACCCGCATGTCGATCGGCTGGGTGAAGTTGTAGGCAATGCCGGGGAAGCCTTCGACCACGGTGCGGATTTGTTCGATCAGCCATTCCTTGTCGGGCTTGCGCCATTCGGCCATCGGCTTGAGCACCAGAAACGAGTCGGTGTCGTTGAGGCCCATTGGGTCGAGCCCGAGTTCGTCGGCACCGGCGCGCGCAACGATGCGGCGGATTTCAGGCACGTTCTTCAACAACGCCTGCTGTACCCGTAAATCCTGCGCAACCGATTCTTCCAGACTGATCGACGGCAGCTTTTCCAGCTGCACCAGCACGTCGCCCTCATCCATCGTCGGCATGAAGGTTTTGCCGATCAACGGATACACAGCCACTGCTGCCAGCATCAACACACCGGCAGTGAGGTAGACGATTTTCGGCTTGGCCAGCGCGCGATCCAGCATCGGCGTGTAGAGGCCTTGTGCCTTGCGCAACAGCCACGGATCTTCATGCGCGCCCCGCTTCAGCAGCATCGAGGCCAATACCGGGATCACGCTGAGCGCGAGCAGCAGAGAGGCCGCCAGCGCGAACACGATGGTCAGCGCGACCGGCGTGAACAGCTTGCCCTCGAGCCCTTCCAGCGTCAGCAGCGGCAAGAACACGATCGCGATGATGGCGATGCCCGAGGTCACCGGGCTGGCGACTTCCTGCGTCGCCCACAGCACGCGTTGCAGCGGCGTTTCGCTGGTGTTATCCGGGTCGTGCGCGAGGTGCGCAACGATGTTTTCCACCACCACCACTGCCGCGTCGACCAGCAGACCAATCGCAATGGCCAGTCCACCCAGACTCATCAAATTGGCCGACAAGCCGAACTGGCGCATCAGCACAAACGTCGCCAGCACCGATAGCGGCAAAATCAGCGCCACCACAATCGCTGCACGCAAATTGCCGAGAAACAGAATCAGCAGAATCACCACCAGCACCGCCGCCTCCAGCAAGGCTTTGCTCACCGTGCCCACGGCGCGGTCAACCAGTTGCGCGCGGTCGTAAAACGGCGAGATCGTCACGCCCTTGGGCAACGTCGCCTGAATCTCGGTGAGCTTGATTTTGACGTTCTTGATCAACTCGCCCGCGTTGACGCCTTTCAGCCCGATCACCAGGCCTTCCACCGCCTCGCCTTTGCCGTCCTGCGTCACCGCGCCGTAGCGAGTCATTTCGCCCAGCTCCACGCGCGCGACATCGCCCACGCTGACAACTACGCCATCGACCGCCTTGATGCCGATGTGGCGCAGATCATCCAGCGAATTGACGCCGCCGTTGACCCGCACCACCCAGGTTTCCTCGCCTTCGTTGACGCGCCCGGCGCCGTCGTTGCGGGTGTTGGTTTCCAGCGCGGTGCGCAACTCGGCGTAGGTGACGCCACGCGCGGCCAGTGCAGCCGGGTCGGGCGACACCCCGAAGGTGGCGACGCGGCCGCCGAGCGAGTTGACATCGGCCACACCGGGGATGGCGCGCAATTGCGGGCGCACCGTCCAGTCGAGCAGGCTGCGTTTTTCCGCCAGACTCAGCGGCCCTTCGATGGTGAACATGAACAGCTCGGACAGGGGTGTCGAAATCGGCGCCAGGCCGCCCGACACATTGCCCGGCAGGTCGCCCTTCACATTGGCGAAGCGTTCCGCCACCTGCTGGCGCGCCCAGTAAATGTCGGTGCCCTCGGCAAAGTCGACGGTGATATCGACCAGCGCGTTCTTCGACAGGCTGCGCAGGATGGTCTGGTTGGGAATCCCCAGCAGCTCGGTTTCAACCGGCTGGGTGATGCGCGCCTCGACCTCTTCCGGCGTCATGCCGGGCGCTTTCAGGATCAGTTTGACCTGGGTGGTGGAGACATCGGGAAACGCATCGATGGGAATCTGCTGGTACGCACGCACGCCCAGCCCGGCGAGTACCAGCGCAAGCGCTAGCATCAGCCAGCGTCGCGCCAGCGCGAATTCAATCAGGGTATTGAGCATGGTTTACTCCCCCAGCCATTGCGCTTTGAGCGCCGCCACGCCCTTGACGGCGATGCGGCTCCCCGCAGCCAGACCGGTAACTTCGGCCTGGCTGGCGTTCTGGCGAACCAGCTTCACCGGGGTCGGCACAAAGCCTTTTGCCGTCTCGACGAAGACATACGGCAGGTTGGCTTTCCACACCAGCGCAGCGGCGGGCACCGCCAGCCCCTGCGCCGACTGCGCACCCGCAAGGCCGACTTGCACCGACTGGCCGGGACGCAACAGCTTTTGCGGGTCAACCAGGCTGGCGCGCGCCAGCACGCTTTGCGATGCATTGAGCTGCGGCAGCAGCGCGGTAACGCGGCCACTGGCCGGGCTGTCCGCCACCGTCACCGCCTGCCCGACGGCAACCTGGCGCGCCTGCGCCGTCGACAGCGGAATCTCCAGCGCCAGCTTCGACAGGTCGGCTACTTTCACCAGTGCCATGCCGGCATCCACCCGTTCGCCCGGCCCGGCGGCACTTTCAATGACGACACCGGCAATCGGCGCGGTCAGCGTGATCGCACTGCCTGACACCTTGCCCGCACCCAGCATCGACAGCGTCGTCTGTGCCGCCACCAGGTTGGCGCGCGCCGACTGCATCTCGGATTGCGTTGCGCGCAAACGCGACTCGGCAATCAGGCCTTCGGCGAACAGTTTTTGATCGCGCGCGGCATTGCTGGCAGCGAGCTGCGATTTCAGTCGCGCCTGCGTCAAGCCATTCTGCGCATCGGCCAGGCCCGGCATCGACAGGGTGACCAGCGGCGCGCCGCGTTTGACCGCATCGCCTGCCTGCACATGAAGTTGCGTCACCAGCCCCGCACCGGCAGCGGCGACGACGCGCACGCTGGCGGGCGGCAACGTCACCCGCGCCGGATAAGTCAGCGCCGGGCCGGCAGTTTGCGTGGCAGCGGCCACGGTAGCGATGCCGAGATTGGTTTTTTGCGCTGCGGTCAGCGGCAACAGGTCAGCGGCGAAAGTGGGCGCCGCGCCAAACAGCGCAGTCACCAGAAGTGAGGGGGCAATAATCCGGGCGGCAAAAAAAGCAGCGGTCATGTGTGATCTCCATAAGCAAAAAACGACGGGCTGGCGTGCGCCAGGCAACACGCAGCAAGAGTGATCAGACCGCAGGGGGCGCCAGGGCGTGGGGATGGGTGTGGTCGGGCGGAACCCGCTGGTGTTCAGGTGGCGCAGGCAGCCCCGCGCCAAGATGGGTGACGCATTCGGTACCGTGCAGCGACAGCGCCATCGCTGGCGGGACTTCGTTGGCGGTGCCCAGCGGGTCGATCCGCAGCGGCCGCCCTTGCGCCACATCAAATTCCGCGCCGTGCTCGTCGGCCGCAAGCGCGTGATAAGCCGCATCGCCCTGCATCCCCTGGTGCAGATGCAGAAAATCCGCGTGATTCAACTGCACCGCGCCCGCATGGGCGTGGATGAACGGCGTCATCGCCTGCAGGGCGATGAGAAACCAGAGCATCAAAAATCGGTGAAGTCGGTGCGGCATGGTCGAATTCAAGAAGGGTTTGGCTGAAAGTCAAAGAAATCGTTGCTGCGGATTACAGTGGAGTGAGCCATAACGGGCAAACCTGCAAGCAGACCACATGCTGACGGCCCATTCTTAAGACTGCCTTAAGTTGGGGGATCGTCTCTTGGCAGACACCCAGTGTAAGCGCCGCGAGCTTCCGTTGCTCGGCCATTTCAGCCGTCCGCAACGCTCTAAAACAGCCACTCAAAAATCCGAAACCAGGTCGACGCCCGTTATCCAGGAGGCATCCGTGCAGTGATGTATGCTGAAAAGATGAACGACAAAACCATGAAACTCACGCTTATCGGCACCGGCGAACCGTTGCTGCGCCTGCAGAAACGCCTGGGATGCGCCGCAACCGAGCTGGGTGTGACACTGCAGCTCGACATCGAGAAAGATCCCGGGGCGGTCGGCCTGCGCTACGAGCAGACCCCCGCGGTGCTGGCGCAGGGCCGGTGCATCGTCATCGGCCTGCCGCGCACCGAGGAGATTGTCGCGCTCCTGCACGCGCTGCCGGAAACAAAGGCGGGAGCGCAAGAATGAACTGCCTGATGCGCGCCTGGGACAGCCACGAAGCTGAACTGCGTGCCTGGCTGCGGCGCAGGCTGAACAATCCGCACGACGCCGAGGATCTGCTGCAGGACCTGTTCATTAAGGCCTTGCGGCAAGACAAGAAATTCTGCGAGATCAGCAACGCCCGCGCCTGGCTGTTCGAAGTCGCGCGCAACGCATTGGCCGACCGGCTGCGGATGAAGCGGGAGCAGATCGAGTTGCCGGAAGACCTGGCAGCGGAGCACGACGAACCTGCCGCCGTCGAGACGCTGGCTGCCTGCCTGCCGCGCGTCCTGGCGAAACTGCCCGAGGCAGACCGCGAGGCCATTACCCGTTGCGATCTGGAGGGGATGAGCCAGCAGGACTACGCGCGCCTCAAGAACCTGAGTCTGCCGGGGGCGAAATCACGCGTGCAACGCGCCCGCAAACGCCTGCGCGACGAACTCATGAGCGCCTGCGGGGTACGTATCGACGAGGCGGGCAAGGTCTGCTGCTTTGTTCCAGGCGGGAGCGGATGCTGATTCTTTCGTTCGACTGCATCTTTTTCGGGGTTGGCGCGTCTTCTTGTACAACAGTGTCAAAGCCTGCCCGGATAATTAAGGAATAAGCCCATGTCCCCCTTCGTCGCACAACTCAAACGCTGGCCCGCCGCGCAGCCCTGGCTGTTCCTGCCGCTGGCCGTTGCAGTCTGGTTCGCGCTGTATCAGACCTTGATGCCGTTCTCCGAGGCGCTGGTCGCGGCCTTGCCCGTGGATCGCGCAAGCCATCTGGGCGGCGCGCTGCAATTCTTCTTCTACGACACGCCCAAGGTGCTGCTGCTGCTCACCGGCATCGTCTTCGTCATGGGCATCGTGCATACCTTCGTCTCGCCCGAGCGCACCCGCGCGCTGCTGTCGGGACGCCGGCTCGGCGCGGGCAATGCCATGGCCGCCAGCCTGGGCATCGTCACGCCGTTCTGTTCGTGCTCGGCGGTGCCGCTTTTCATCGGTTTTTTGCAGGCCGGCGTGCCGCTGGGGGTGACGTTTTCCTTCCTGATTGCCGCGCCCATGATCAACGAAGTGGCGCTGGCGCTGCTGTTCGGCATGTTCGGCTGGAAGGTCGCCGCGCTGTATCTGGTACTGGGGCTGACGGTAGCGATCTTCGCCGGCATCGTCATCGGCAAGCTGAAAATGGAATGTCATCTGGAAGACTGGGTGCGTGCCATGCAGAACACCCAGACGCCGGCCGAGGCAACCCACACTGTAATGTCCTGGGGCGAGCGCATCGACAATGGCTTCCATCACGTCGGCGAAATCGTCGGCAAGGTCTGGCCCTACATCCTCGCCGGCATCGCACTGGGCGCGGGCATCCACGGCTATGTGCCGGAGGATTTCATGGCTTCCATCATGGGCAAGGATGCGCCCTGGTGGTCGGTGCCCGCTGCGGTGCTGATCGGCGTGCCGATGTACACCAACGCGGCGGGCATCATCCCCATCGTCGAGGCGCTGATGGGAAAAGGCGCGGCGCTCGGAACGGTGCTGGCGTTCATGATGGCCGTGATCGCGCTGTCCGCCCCGGAAATCATCATCCTGCGCAAGGTGCTCAAGCCCCGGCTGATCGCCACCTTCGTCGGCGTCGTGGCCTCCGGCATCCTGCTGGTGGGCTATATATTCAACGCCGTGCTTTGATACAACGAGGTCAACCATGAACGCACCCGCCCTGCATCCTTCCATCGTCGCGCTGGTTTCGCTGGCCGCGAACATCGCCTCCAACCACCCGAAACAGGGCCTGTGCCAGGTCGACCGGCTCAAGGGATACGGCGTGTCGCAGGAACACATCGACGCCGTGATCGAAATCGCGCGACATATCCGCGACGAGGCCGGCGAGACACTTGATTTCAGTTTCGATCAGGCGATGTCCGGCACCGCATCCCCTGTGGCCGAAGGCGAGGCGTGCTGCACGCCGACCGCATCCGGCCAGTCCTGCTGTTGATCTCATTTTTCACAAGGAGTAGACCATGTCGCACATCAAGGTACTCGGCACCGGCTGTGCCAACTGCAAAACCACCCTCAAGCTGATCGAGGACGTCGCCGCCGAAAAGGGCGTGAGCGTGCAACTCGAAAAGGTCGAGGACATCCAGGCCATCATGGGCTACGGCGTCATGTCCACCCCGGGGGTGGTGATCGACGGCAAGGTGGTGCACGCCGGTGGGGTGCCCAGCCGCGAGAAGATCGCCGGCTGGCTGGCCGGGACGGCTGCTGCACCAGCTTCCGGCAGCAACTGCTGCAGCGGCGGCAATTGCGGCTGACCGGTATTCCGACGCCCGCACTTCAAGCATCGTGCGCCTGATGGCAGGCGGCACCCACGCCCTATCAGCAGGACCGACAACCCGTACGAAAGGACAAGATGAGCACACCCTTTGCCGAGCGCATGAATGGCCAGTTCTGGGGCATTTTGCAGTGGTCGCAACTGGACGAGCTGTGGGGACGGCTAAAAGTCGAGCCAACGGGTTGGTACGCCAGCCTGGTCGGCGAAGCACCGCCCGAGGCACCGCTTGCCGCCGATGCGCTTGCGCGCCTGATCACCGAGGTGGACACACTGCTGCGGAGAGAACACGAATTCGACTACTGCGGCATTGTGTATGCCGACGACGCGACCCAGCCCACCCTGGTGAAAATCTATGATCCCAATAATCTGGGTAACTCCTGCGGAAGCTGCGGCCACAAAATCCCGCCGCGCTGGGTGTTGTCGCGCATGAAGCCCGAGCGTATCGAGGACGACGCCCCCTTGCCCGGTTCGCGCCGCCGCTGGTGGCAGGCGCTGTTCAATTGAGCACACCCAAAATGACCTCCCTCGTGGAAACCGCACGCATCGACGCGCACAGCAGGCGGGCATCACGCCGGACCCCGACCCAGGACTTTGCAAGAAACCACCTTGGCTTGACTATGCGAAAAGCGCATGCTGACCTCGGCTATTGGCACGGTCAGCAGCAGACCTCGATCGGGGGCGCACGCCTGAGTCGCGGGCCGGAGATCATAACGACGGCCTGAGCGAGGAAACACCATGGAACCGACATCCCGGTTGACAACGGAACGTGGCATCAGCCGCCGCGCCTTTCTCAAATTCTGCACCCTGACGGCCTCGCTGCTGGCGCTGCCGCCCGGCGCGGCGAGGCTGCTGGCTGCAGGGCTGGACAAGAGCACGCGGTTGCCGGTGGTGTGGCTGTCGTTCCAGGAATGCACGGGCTGCACCGAGTCCCTGACCCGTTCCTCGGCGCCATCCATCGAGCGCTTGTTGTTCGAACTGATTTCCTTGGATTACCACCACACCCTGCAGGCGGCCTCGGGCGAAGCAGCGGAACAGGCGCGGGAGACGACGCTCAAGACCTACGCCGGCCGTGTGCTGCTGGTGGTGGACGGATCCGTTCCCACGGCCCTGAACGGCGCCTGCTCCACCATCGCCGGCGTGGATAATCTGAGTCTGCTCAGGCATTGCCTGGAAGCGGCTGAGGCGGTGCTGGCGGTGGGGACTTGCGCCGGTTTCGGCGGGCTGCCCGCCGCCGCACCGAATCCCACCGGGGCCATGGGCATCGGCGAG
>MGZO01000090.1:31854-33970 GCA_001802655.1 Hydrogenophilales bacterium RIFOXYD1_FULL_62_11 | reverse complement strand
ACCAGAAGCGGCCTCTGGCCTTCTACGGCGAGACGGTGCACGACCGCTGTTCCCGCCGCGGCCATTACGAAGCCGGCCGTTTCGCCAAGACCTTCGACGACGCGGGCGCGCGGGCCGGTTGGTGCCTGCTGGAACTGGGCTGCAAGGGGCCACAGACCCACAACGCCTGTTCCACCGTGCGCTGGAACGGGGTGAGCAATCCCGTCGAGTCCGGCCATCCCTGCCTGGGGTGCAGCGAGCCCGGCTTTTGGGACCACAGCAGCTTCTACCGCCCGATTGAGGCGAAGCCTCTCGCGGCGGCCGAGTCCGGCACGTCTTCGGTAAAACGCGGCGCGGCGGTGTACGACAACAGCTGCGTCCGTTGCCACGGTGCCAGTCCGGCCAGCTTGAACACGCCGCTCGACAAGGTGCCGGCCCTGCTGCGCTCGGGAGACATCCGTTCCCATCGTTTCACCCTTGAGGAGGCCGACATGCAAGCCCTGCTGGATTATCTGAAGGCAACCCGCTGATGCACAGGTTTTCAGCTGTCCACCCGACATGAGCACCTTGATTGAAGCGCACCGTCTTGCCCTCCACGGTTTGATCCTGCACCGCGACGAGGCCCGGCTTTACAGATAGCTTTTTGCTTCCTCGCCGGGATTGGGCAACCCCGCCAGTCGCCAGGCTTCGCGCGGACTGGGGAACAGGTACTGCATACAGTCGGGGTCCTGCCCGATGAGATGGCAGACATGCTGGAGCGCGGGAACGGTGCCATGCTTGAAAAACTCGTTCCGCAGGGCTTGCAACAGGCTTAGTTGCAATTCGTTAAGCTGGCCAAGGCCGTCATCCTGAGCAACGCGGTCGGCCAGACTTTCGCTCCACGTGGCCGGGTCGATCCAAAAACCGTCGCGATCAAAGACAGCGCTGCCGGACACATCGAGCTGTGTATTACTCATGACACTCCCCCATTAAGCCCCAAAACAAAAGTATAGATCTCTATCTGCCATCAGCCAGTGCAAGGAGTCACACCGGCTTGGGCTACAAGGACGTTCGCGTCCTCAACGGCGGCTGGGGCATCAGGGATCGTGCGTTCACATTGCCGGTGGTGCAGGGCGATCAGCCTTACGACGAAGAATTTGCCCTCTAGATGTGATCTCTCAATAGGTTGTTCACTCGGGGCCTACCCGGAGAATTGGGGCTGCGAAACCGAATCATTTCCCCGGAGCCCCGAATGAACAGCCATAAAAACGACGCGGAAACCGAGGTCACCCTCAGACAGACTTGAACTTCAGCGCGACTTCACCCGCGCGCCATCGCTCAGCGCGTCGTCCGGATGGCTGATCACCTGGGCGCCGGCAGCGAGTCCGGACAGCACCTGCGTCGCCAGCCCCGCGCGCTGACCGGTCTCGACCGGCGTCAGGCGCGCGCGCTTGCCGTCCAGCGCGAACACCGCCCAGCCTTCGCCGTGACGGAACAGCGCGCTGGTCGGCAGTTGCAGTACGTCCTTGCCTTCCCACAACACGAAACGCGCCTCCACCCGGTAGCCGTCGCCGAGGCGCTGCCAGGCCTCGCGCGGCGAGGTGAAGTTGACGATGACGCGCACCCGCTGTTCCTCGACACCGAGCGCGGAAATCTTGGTGAAGCCGCTCGGTTCCACCACGCGCACCCTGCCCTCCACGGCCTGCTCGCCGCCCCAGCGGTCGAGAATGACTCTGGAACCGGGCGCGATCTTCACCGCGTGAGTGGACAGCACCTCCACTTCGACTTCCAGGGTATCGGGATTGCCGATTTCGAGCAGCGGCTGGCCGCTCGCCACCGCGCCCTCGCTTTCGTGCAGCAGCCTCAGCACGCGTGCGGCCACGGGTGCGCGCACCTGCATCTGCTCGTCCGCCCCACCGGTCTGCAGGCGGGCAGTGTTAACGACGGCGGCACGCGCCATCTCCAGTTCAAACTGCGCCACCCTGACTGCGTGCGCTGAAGCCTGCTGCGCGGCACGCGCGCGGGTTTCCGCCGTGCGGCTCGCATCGAGCGCCTGGGCGGAAAGAAAATTGGACTGGCGCAGGGTTTCGGCGCGGACGCGTTCCTGCTGCGCCAGCTGCGCGGCGGCGCTGGCGGCGCGGGCGTTTTCCTGGGCCAC
>MGZO01000090.1:30719-31815 GCA_001802655.1 Hydrogenophilales bacterium RIFOXYD1_FULL_62_11 | reverse complement strand
GGGTACGCGGGTCGAGTGCCACCGAACGCGCGGGCTCGATCAGCGCGAGCACCTGCCCGGCCGCAACGGTGTCGCCCGCCTTGAGGTCAATGCGGCGCACGTAGCCGGCCACCGGGGCCGTCACCTGGTAACGTTCGGTGACGCGGGTCTTGCCTTCCTCTTCCACCGTCACCGTGAGCAGCCCGCGCTTCACTTCGGCCAGATCGACCGGCACGGCACGTGGCATGAAGCCATAGGCCAGCCCAGCCGCCACCCCCACCCCGATCGCCAGCATTCCGATTTTTGCGCGCAGTCGCATGTTTTTTCGTTGTCCTATTCGCGAGTTTTCAGCACCGCCACCAGATCCAGCCGGCCGAGGCGATGCCACAGCAGCAGACCGGACAGAACCGCGGAGACGATGATGACGGAAGCGCCCATGGCGTAGTTTTCCGGCGTCAGGATCAGTGGCAGCCGGTACAGCTCGCTCTGGAACGCCACCACCAGGATGCCGACCAGACCGATGCCGACCACAAAGCCGACCGGAATCGCCGCCAGCGTCAGCAGTGCCAGTTCTCCCAAAAGGATATAGGCGATCTCGCCGCGGGTGAAGCCCAGCACGCGCAGGCTGGCAAGCTCGCGGCCACGCTCGGACAGGCTGATGCGCGCGCTGTTGTAGACCACGCCGAAGCCGATTGCGCCGGCAAGCACGGTAGCCACCAGGTTATAGAACAGGATGAACTCGCCGATGGTGGCGTAGAAGCTCTGGATCGCCGCCTTGTTCGCGACCATGCCGAGCACGCGCGGGCGATCGTGCAGACGGGCATAGAGTTCCTCCTCCGCGCCGGGTTGCACCGCAAGGTAGGCACCTGATAGCGTACTGCCTTCGCGCATCAGGGCGTTCAGCGAATCCTGCTGCATGTAGGCCGACACACCGAGATACTGTTTGGTGATGCCGAGCACCGGCACTTGCCGCACCGGGCGGCTGCCTTCCAGCACCTCCACCGTCAGCAGGTCGCCCGGCTTCACGTGCAGGATCTCGTTCGCCAGATGGTCGGTGAGCACCACACCGCCCGGCGGCACCGCCACCGGCTGCAGGCGGCTGTCGAGCGAGCGGTGC
>MGZO01000090.1:25916-30710 GCA_001802655.1 Hydrogenophilales bacterium RIFOXYD1_FULL_62_11 | reverse complement strand
TGCCCCGCGGGCTGGATGCCAAAGATCGCGCCGCGGTGGCGGTACTGCCCGAAGCGCAGGATCGCCGGCACGTCGCGAAAGCCTTCGACGAAATCGACGCCCGGCAGCGCAGCGAGTTCGTGCAGCGCACGGCCGGACGTGGGCTCGATGAAGGTGAGGCCCAGGTCTTCGCGCGATGCCTGGCGAAACTGCACGTCGACCATGAAGTCGATCGCGCCTTTCTGGTAATTGCCGACCATCATCAATCCGCCGGCGCAAGCGATGCCGAACACGGTCAACAGCGATTTGAGCGGGTGCCGCCCAATGTGGCGCAACACCATGCGCGTCGGCGCAGAAAACCAGCGCTGCAGGCCGAGTCGCTCGATCAGGCTGGTGCGGTAAATCACCGGCATGTCCGGGCGCATGCCCTCGGCCGGCGGCAGCCGTACCGCCCGCACCACCGACAGCAGGGTGCCGCTGACTGCCGCGACCGCCCCCACTCCGAACGCGACCAGCACGATCCCGGGACGCAGCTGGAAGTCGAGATAGGGAAAGCGGAAGGTGGTCTCGGTGTAGACGTGCGACAGCCCCTGTCCGAACCATGCACCCAGTGCCAGCCCGGCGGCCACGCCGAGTGCCGCCATCAGCAACACCAGCTTGACGTAGTGTGCGCCGATCGCCCGATAGCTGTAGCCGAAGGCCTTGAGAATGGCGATCTGGTCGCGCTGCAGTGCAATCAGCCGGCTCAGCACGATATTCAGCAGGAAGGCGGCGACGCCGAGGAAGATGGCCGGAAATACCGTGGCCATGGTCTGCAGCTGTTTCAATTCCTCGCGCAGGAAGCGGTTGGAGAACTGGTCCTCGCGGCCGTAGGCGCCGGTGCCGCCGTAGATCGCCAGCACTGCGTCGACGCGGTCGATCACGTCCTGCTCGTTGGCGTCGCGCGCCAGCGTCAGGCTCACCTGGTTGAAGGCGCCTTCCATGTCATAGGCCGCCGCGAGCGCGCTGCGGCCCATCCACAGCACGCCGTAACGCTTGAAATCCGGGAACATCGAGCCAGGCGCAATCTGGTAGACGTATTCCGGCGACACTGCGACGCCGACCACCGTGAGTTGTTTGCGCTTGCCGTTGATGATGGCGGCGAGCCGGTCGCCCGGCTGAAAACCATGGGCATCGGCAAAGGTGTCGGACAGCACCACCTCGTCTGTGCTCCACGGCTGCACCGTGCGCCCACGCTTGAAATGCAGCCGGTTGAGCTGCGCCTCGCCGACGTCCGGCAGCGACAGCAGCTGGCCGGTGATGGGGTCGGAAAAACCCGCTACCTCCAGCTTCACCCCGGCCCGCACCCGGGTCTCCAGGCGTTCCACCCCGGGCAAGGCAGCGAGCCGCCCGGCCACCGGTTCGGGCGCGCGCTTGAGGCTCTCGAACACCTCGGCGAAGCGGTATTCGGCGTAAAAGCGGTCGCGCGTGGTCACCAGCGAATCGTAGGTGGAAAGCGACATCACCATGGTGGCGACACCCCCCATGATCACCGCGGCGATCGCCAGCACCTGACCGCGCAGGTGCCACAAGTCACGGAACAGCTTGCGGTCAAGCGCGCGCATGGTCTTTACCAGGACAGCTCGCGTGCTGCCTTCTTCGCGGCATTGGTGTGGATCTCGGCGATGCGGCCGTCCGACAGCCGGATCACGCGGTCGGCCATGTCGGCGATGCCGGCGTTGTGGGTGATCAGCACGGTCAGCGTGCCGAGTTCGCGGTTGACCTTTTCCAGCACTTCGAGCACCACCACGCCGGTGGCGGAATCGAGCGCGCCGGTCGGTTCGTCGCACAGCAGCACTGCCGGATTTTTCGCCACGGCGCGGGCGATCGCCACGCGCTGCTGTTCGCCGCCGGAGAGCTGGGCGGGGAAGTGGTCGAGGCGGTTGCCCAGCCCCACCAGGCCCAGCGCGTCTTCCGGACGCATCGGCGCGGTCGAAATCTCGGTCACCGCGGCGACGTTCTCGCGCGCGGTGAGGCTGGGAATCAGGTTGTAGAACTGGAACACGAAGCCGACATGCTCGCGGCGAAAGCGGGTGAGTTCAGTTTCGGACGCGCCGGTAAGCTTGTGGTCGAGGTAGTACACCTCGCCGCCGCTGGGGGCGTCGAGTCCGCCGAGAATGTTGAGCAAGGTCGACTTGCCGCTGCCCGAGGGGCCGAGCAGCACCACCAGTTCGCCGCGATTGAGGGTGAGGTCGATGCCGCGCAGGGCCTGCACCTCGACCTCACCCATGCGATAGACCTTGGTGAGACCGCGGGCGACGAAAACAGCGGAGCTTGCAGGTTCCGGGAGCATGCGTTTCATCATGCCATGGCCGCTGGCGGGCGGCCAGCGTGCGTGCTGCGATTGCGCCGGCAGCTGGCGAGCCGAACCTGGCGTGTTTGGCATCGTTCAGGCTGCGCGCAACCCTCCCTGCTGCCCCATGGCAAATAAACCGCCTTCTTAAGGTTCGCCTAAGCTTGCGCGCCTACAGTCTGCTGCATTCCCCCTCAGGAGACTGTCATGTCACATCCCTCCGCACCTCTTTCCACCGCCCATCCGCAGCGCGTGTTCGATCCCTTGCTGCGACTGCTGCACTGGGTCATTGCCTTGGCGATTGTGGCGCTTATCGCCACCAGCCAGCTGGCCGACTGGTTTGAACATGGCCCCTACGAAGACACCCTGTGGAATCTGCATATTCTTAGCGGCTATGTTCTGGCGGCGGGCTTGCTGACGCGCCTGCTGTGGGGCGTGGTGGGGCCGCTCAGCGCACGCTGGCGCGACCTGTGGCATCCCGCGGTGTGGAAAGACAGCCTCAGAAATCTGCGCCTGCCGAGCGCCCATCGCGTGGGACACGATCCGATCGCCAGCCTGGCCTATCTGTTTGCCTACGGCGTGATGGCACTGATGGTCGTCACCGGGCTGGGGCTCTCCGCCACCGAATTCCAGACAGGCCCGCTCGCCGGCTGGTTGGGCAACATGCCGTGGCTGGAAGACGTGCTGGGCGAGCCGCACGAAGTCGGTTTCGCCTTGATGCTCGGCTTTATCGGCCTGCACATGGCAGCGCTGGTGTTTCACCAGCTGCGTGGCGAACGGGTGGCGCAGAGCATGGTCACCGGCAAGCAATATCTCGATGCAGAAAGCGGGGTGCAGCATGATTAAGCACATGTTCCCTAGCAGCCTGGCCATGCTGGGCATGGTCTCAACGCTGGCGCTGGCCGCCGAGACCCCGGCCAGTTTGATGACGCAGTATGCGCAGAAGGCGGGCGTGCCGGTTTCGGCGCTATCCGCCCAGCGTGGCGCGGCCTTGTACCGCACCGAACATGCCGGGCGTGACGGCCAGCCGGTGAGTTGCGCCAGCTGCCATACCGCCAGCCCGCAACAGGCCGGCCGCACCCGCGTCGGCAAGCGCATCGAACCGCTGGCGCCGCTGGCGAATCCGCAACGCTTCACCGATGCCGCCAAGGTCGAGAAATGGTTCCGCCGCAACTGCATGGACGTGCTGCAACGAGAATGCAGCGCGCAGGAAAAGGGCGATTTCATCGCCTGGCTCAGTCAACTTAAATAATAGGGAGCAGGTCATGAATTATTTGATGCGTGGAATCGGTGTCTTGGCGACAGTCGGCACAATCAGCCTGCTGGCGTTTTCATTGCCATCAGGCGAGGCGCACGGCGATGGCGGCGACGATGCCCTGCCGCAACTCACCCACAAGAACTGGCAACAGGAATGCGCCAGCTGCCACCTGGCGTATTCCCCGGCATTGCTGCCGAAAGCATCCTGGCGGCGCGTGATGGGCGGGCTTGACCAGCACTTCGGCGAGAACGCCAGCCTTGATCCGGTGACGCAGGCTGATATTCTGCGGTTTCTCGAAACCCACGCCGCCGACAGCGGCAACAGTGCGATCGGCAGCAAGGTGATGCGGCGCCAGGGTGTAGACAAGGCTGGCGCAAACGAGGCGCCGCTGCGCATCACCGAAACCCGCTGGTTCGTGAACAAGCACGACGAGGTGCCGCGCGCGGCATGGTCGCGCAAGGCAGTGGGCTCCGCCGCCAACTGCGCGGCCTGCCACCGGCAGGCCGAACAGGGCCTGTTCAATGAGCATGACGTCAGGATTCCGAAATGAACGTGCGGGGATAACATAGCTCGATGCGCATACTGTTGGTAGAAGATGACCGGATGCTGGGCGACGGCCTGCAGGCCGGATTGACGCAAGCCGGCTACGCCGTGGACTGGCTGCGCGATGGCGAAGCGGCGGTGGCGGCGCTGTCGACTGAAAGCTTTGCGGCGGTGGTGCTCGACCTGGGGCTGCCGAAGCGCGACGGCCTGTCGGTGCTGCAATGGCTGCGCGGTCGCCATGACGCGACGCCGGTGCTGATCCTCACCGCGCGCGACCAGCTGGAAGACAAGGTGCGCGGGCTCGACCTCGGTGCCGACGACTACGTATTGAAACCGTTTGATCTCGACGAAATCGCCGCCCGACTGCGCGCGCTGGTGCGGCGTGCGCATGGCCGCCCGGAGCCGGTGCTCAGTCTGGGCGAGGTCGAACTCGACCCGGCGGCACGCAGTGTGACGTCAGCCGGCGTGGCCGTTGAACTGACCCCGCGCGAATTCGACCTGCTGCAGCTGTTGCTGGAAAACAGCGGCCGGGTGCTGACCCGGCGCGCGCTGGAAGAACAGCTCTACACCTGGAACGATGCGGTCGACAGCAACGCGCTCGAAGTCCATATCCACCATCTGCGGAAGAAGCTCGGCAACGAGCTGATCCGCACCGTGCGCGGCGTCGGCTACATGGCCTCGG
>MGZO01000090.1:2046-25874 GCA_001802655.1 Hydrogenophilales bacterium RIFOXYD1_FULL_62_11 | reverse complement strand
GCCGGCTGGTGTGGCTGCTGACCGCTGCGGTGGCGGCCATCTGGCTGATGTCGGCATGGGTGGTCTACCAGCGCGCGCACCACGCAGCCGACGCACTGCTCGACAGTCAGCTGACGCAAGTGGCCGAGACGCTGCTGGCGATTGTGGCAGGCGGCGAGGTGGAGCATTTCGTCAAGGAACTGCACGAACACGCAGGGCGTAACCCGGTACCGATCGTGTTCGAGATCTGGCACACCGACCACGGCACGATGCGGCGCCTGGTGACCTCGCCCGGCCACAACGCATTCGAGGCCAGCCTGCCCGACGGTTTCAGCGAGCGCTCCTATCAGGATGCGCGCTGGCGCTTTTATGCGCTGCAGGACGACGATGCCGAATACCGCGTCGTGGTCGCGCAGGCACATGCCGCACGCGTGCAGCTGGCGCGTGAAATTGGCCTGTCGCTGCTGATTCCGGCTGCGCTCGCATTGCCGCTGATGGCCCTGGCTGTATGGTGGGTGGTCGGCCGCTCGCTGCGGCCGGTTGATGCCGTTGCGCGGCAGGTCAGCGCACTCGACGCGCAGGCGCTGGCTCCGCTCGACGGCTCGATCCCCCTGCCGAGCGAAATCGCCCCGCTGCGTGGTGCACTCAACGCGCTCATCCGGCGGGTTGCCGAAGCCTTCGAAAACGAACGCCGCTTCACCGCTGATGCTGCGCACGAATTGCGTACCCCGCTTGCCGCATTGAAGGTGCAGGCACAGGTGGCGATGCGCGCCCAAACGGCCGACAGCCAGCAGCATGCGCTGACCCAGGTCATCGCGGGTGTCGACCGGATGACCCATCTGGTCGAGCAATTGCTGACGCTGGCGCGCGTCGACCCGGCCAGTCAGGGCAGTGCACCCGCGCCACTCGATCCAGCCAGTACCCTCGCCGCAGTGTGCGCCGAGCTGCTGCCGCAGGCGCAACGTCAGTTGCAATCGCTGGTGGTCGAGGCGGCGCCGGGCTGCCGGGTTGCGGTGACCGAGGCGTGGCTGCGCATCGCGCTGCGCAACCTGATCGACAACGCCCTGCGCTATGCCGGTGAGGGCGCACGCATCGAGGTGCGCCTTGCGCGCAGCGGATCGGCCTGCATCCTCACGGTTGCGGACGACGGTCCCGGGGTGGCGGCAGCGCTGCGCGCGCAGTTGAGCGCGCGCTTCGTGCGCGGCGAGGTCGAGGCGGAAGGCTGCGGTCTCGGGCTGTCCATCGTTGCCCGCATTGCCGCCTTGTCGAATGCGCAACTCGATCTGGGCGACGGGCTACCGCGCGCGGATGGAGGACATGGCTTGGGGGTTTCACTGCGATTCGACGAGACACGCGCTTAGGGTCGGCTTAAGGTGCGCGCATGGCCTGTTAGAATGCGGCCTTTGTTGAACCGGCTCTTTTCATGACCGCCCTCAAGAACGATACCTTTCTGCGCGCGCTGATGCGCCAGCCCACCGATTACACCCCGCTCTGGCTGATGCGTCAGGCCGGTCGCTATCTGCCTGAATACAACGCCACCCGCGCCCGCGCCGGTGACTTCCTGACCCTGTGCAAGTCGCCCGACCTGGCGACCGAAGTGACGTTGCAACCGCTGGCACGCTATCCGCTCGACGCCGCCATTCTGTTTTCCGACATCCTCACCGTGCCCGACGCGATGGGTCTGGGCCTGTATTTCGCCCAGGGCGAAGGCCCGCGCTTCGAGCGCCCGCTGCGCGACGAATGGGAAATTCGCGACCTCACCGCGCCCGACCCGACCGACAAGCTCGGCTATGTGATGGATGCGGTCAAAAGCATCCGCCGCGCGCTGGATGGTTCGGTGCCGCTGATCGGCTTTTCCGGCAGCCCTTACACGCTGGCGTGTTACATGGTCGAAGGCGGCAGTTCGGACGACTACCGCCATATCAAGACCATGCTGTACAGCCGCCCCGATTTGCTGCACCGCATTCTGGAAATCAACACCCGCGCGGTGATCGACTATCTCAATGCGCAAATTGAAGCGGGCGCACAGGCGGTGATGATTTTCGACTCGTGGGGCGGCAGTCTTTCCCCGCATGCCTACCGCGAGTTCTCGCTCGATTACATGGAACGCATCGTCGCCGGGCTGATCAAGGAGCGCGACGGCCGCCACGTACCGAGCATCATCTTCACCAAAGGCGGCGGCAACTGGCTGGAAGCCATCGCGGCAATTGGCGCCGACGCTGTGGGACTGGACTGGAGCACCGACATCGGCGAAGCCCGCCGCCGCGTCGGCGGCCAGGTCGCGCTGCAGGGCAACCTCGACCCCAACGTTCTGCACGGCACCCCGGACATCATCCGCAGTGAAGTCGGGCATATCCTGAATGCCTATGGCAACCATCCCGGCCATGTGTTCAACCTCGGCCACGGCATTTCGCAGTTCACCGACCCCGACAAAGTGAGCGTCCTGGTGGATGCAGTCCACAGCCAGAGCCGCGCGATTCGCGCCTGAGCCCGAACCTTTTCCCCCCACACCGTACTAACTCATTCAATTTCCAAGGATTCGCCATGAAACGTATTTTTATCAGCCTGTTTGCTCTTTTCATCAGCTTCGGCTTCGCGATCGACCACGCTGAAGCCAAGCGCTTTGGTGGTGGCAAGTCGTTCGGCATGCAACGTAGTGCACCCACCAAGCAAACCGCCGCGCCCACCCCGCAGCAGCAAGGTGCGGCACCCACGGCTGCGCCGAAGAAAAACTCCTGGATGGGTCCGATTGCCGGTCTGGCCGCCGGCCTGGGCTTGGCCGCACTGTTTTCGCATCTGGGAATGGGCGAAGGCATGGCCAATTTCATGATGATGGCATTGCTGGCATTGGCCGCATTCATGCTGTTTCGCTGGTTCATGCGCCGCAATGCACCGGCTACGCCTGCCATGCAGTACGCCGGGATGCCGCAAAATTCACCGGTCGCATTTGACCAGACCCCTGCCGCCTTCGGTGGCAGCTACGCAGCCAGCACCGGCACCTTCCCGCCCGGTTTCGATGCCGATGCGTTCGCACGCGAAGCCAAGCTCAACTTCATCCGCCTGCAGGCTGCGTTTGATGCCCGCAATCTGGACGATGTGCGCGCCTTTACTGCGCCAGAGGTGTTCGCTGCAATCAGCATGCAACTGGCTGAACGTGGCGATGCTCCCCAGACGACCGACGTGTTGATGCTCAACGCCGAGGTGCTGGAAGCAGTCGACGAAGACAATCGCCACGTCGTCAGTGTGCGTTTCACCGGCCAGGTGCGGGAAGAAGCCGGCGCCGCGCCTGTCGCGCTTGATGAAGTGTGGTACCTGAGCAAGCCCATAAACGGTCAAGGCGGTTGGGTGATCACCGGAATCCAGCAACAATAAGCATTTTAAACAGTGGGTTACGCACCATGAAGGTGCTAACCGCTTGGTGCAGGCTGGCGAAGTGACAGCTCACTTATGCACAGCGTTGGTGCAAGGCAGCTTTTTTTACATCAAATCCTTGACAGCCAACGCATGTTTATAAGCTTATGATAAAAAAGCATTTATTCGTTTGCCTGCTTTTTAGCCGATTGCCCGCATCCGCCTGAATACGGGCGTTTGGGAGGCTTCAAACCAAAGCACTCACATAATTATCCACAGACTTGGTGGACAAAATAGAATAAAGCTTTCCAAACAACAACTTAGCAAGATTTCCCTGATTTTCAACCAAGAATCGCCGTTAAGTTATGTCGTCCATCCTCCAGGTCGCGCTCGATACGCCACTGCACCGGCTGTTCGACTATCGCCTGCCGGATAATCTGAGCAGTGTGCCGCCGGGCAGCCTCGTCGAGGTTCCGTTTGGCCGCACCCGGCAAATCGGCGTTGCACTGAGCCAGCCAACTCACAGCGATATCCCGGCCGACAAACTACGCGAAGTGATCCGCGTATTTGACGATCGCCCCGCGCTGTCTCCCGACATCCTCCGTCTGGCACAGTTTTGCGCCGACTACTACCACTATCCGCTGGGCGCAATTCTGCTGGCAACCTTGCCGCCGCGACTGCGCAACGCTGTGCCATTTGTCGCGGCCATGCCCTGGCTGGTACTGACCAAGGCCGGGCAGGCAGCCACGCCAGCCGCGCGCGCCAAAGCCCAACTGGCACTGCTCGATACCTTGCGGGTGGCGCCGCAAACCCGCGAAGCCGTGCGCACGAATAAGCAGAGCCGGCACGCAACGGCACTGGTAACGGCGGGCTGGGCCGAGTGGTCACGGCAGCCGCCTGCTGGCAGCGCACAACCTACCGCCGCGGCCCCACAAGCAACCACCGAGCAACAAGCCGCACTTGACCGCCTGCTCCCGAAACTCGGGCAATTCGGCGTTCATTTGATCCATGGCGTCACCGGCAGCGGTAAAACCGAGTTGTACCTGCGGCTGATCGACGCAGTGCTGGAACAGGGCCAGCAAGCGCTGGTGCTGATCCCTGAAATTTCGCTTACCCCGCAACTGGAACAGCATTTTCGCCGCCGCTTTCCTGGTCGGCGCATGGCCACGCTGCACAGCGGTTTAAGCGAAGGATCGCGCACCGAGAACTGGCTCGCTGCACCAGATGCCGATTTGCTGCTCGGCACCCGGCTGTCGGTTTTTACCCCGCTGCCCCGTGTGGGCTTGATCGTGGTTGACGAGGAACACGACCTGTCATTCAAGCAGCAGGATGGCCTGCGTTATTCCGCGCGCGACGTAGCGATTGCACGCGCGCAACAGTGCAACATTCCGGTGCTGCTAGGCTCGGCCACGCCCTCGCTGGAAAGCTATGCGAACGCGTTAAGCGGCCGCTACCAGCTGATCGAGCTGAAGCAGCGCGCAATCAGCCAGGCGCAACTTCCCAGCATCGAACTGGTTGACCTCAAACATATTCCGCTCGACAACGGTCTCACGCGTCCCGCGCTGCAAGCACTCAGCGAAACCCTGGCACGCGGCGAACAAAGTCTGGTGTTCCTCAACCGACGCGGTTACGCCCCCGCACTGTATTGTCCGAGCTGCGCCTGGGTATCGCCCTGCCCCAGTTGCTCGGCTCGCTTGGTGCTGCACCAATCCGCCCGCCGCCTGAAATGCCACCACTGCGGGTTCGAGTCGCGCATCCCGACCGAATGCCCAGGCTGCGGCAGTCCCGACCTCAAAGCGCTCGGCCAGGGAACCCAGCGGCTGGAAGAAACACTGACGGCGCTGCTTCCCACTGCGCGTATCCGCCGCATAGACCGTGACAGCATGCGTCCCCGCGCCTGGAGCGAGCTGGGAGAAGCCGTTCACGGCGGCGCGCTCGACATTCTGGTTGGCACGCAAATGCTGGCCAAAGGCCACGACTTCCCCAACATGACCCTGGCCCTGATTCTCGATACCGACGGTGCGCTTTACAGCCCCGACTTTCGCGCCACCGAACGCTTGTTCGCCCAGCTGATGCAAGTAGCCGGGCGCGCCGGACGCGCTGACAAACCCGGACGCGTGCTGATTCAGACAGCGTTTCCCGATCATCCCTTGTTCCGGTATTTGCAACGTCACGATTACCCCGGCTACGCCCGCCTGTTGCTGGCTGAGCGCAAGCAACTCGACCTGCCCCCCCTAACGCGCCAAGTACTGTTGCGCGCCGAAGCACCGTCGATGTCAGCGGCGCTCGCATTCCTGCAGCAAGCGGCGAAAATTGCCCCCGAACATCCACAAATCAGTGTATTTACCGCCGTACCGGCACCCATGGCGCGTGTTGCCAATCTGGAACGCGCGCAACTGCTGATTCAATCCAGTTCCCGACTGGCATTGCAGGCATTCGTAAGGGAATGGCAATCCCAGCTCAACACGGTCAAGCCACGTGTCGCGCGCTGGTCGCTGGATATTGATCCACTGGTGTTTTGACTGCTGCGCTGTTCGAAGCCAATTACGATGCATTCAATAGTCAGTGGATTACCGTTCACAGACGTTGCCTGCACACCCCCTTGACATGACGCACAACACTTATCAGGAGCCAGGCGGAAGCCAACAACTAGACTGCTTCAATTAGCGGCATCAAGATATTTGACTCACTTTGGCCCAATCGAGAGGCAAAAAAAAACGGGAGCCGAAGCTCCCGTTTTTAACAGCTTGCGTACGATTACTTGCCGTTATGCATCTCGACGCGGCGGTTCTGCGCACGGCCTTCTTTAGTAGCGTTGCTGGCAATCGGATCGGATTCGCCGTAACCCTTGGCAACGATACGGTCAGCAGGCGCACCTTTCTTGATCATCGCGTTACGCACTGCATCAGCACGGCGCTGCGACAGTTTCAGGTTGTAAGCTTCTGAGCCAATGCTGTCAGCATAGCCGCGCAGTTCGAATTTCTCGACATTGCGCTCCAGGACATAGGCAACAGCTTGGTCGATTTTTGCATCGGCAGTCGGGCGCAGCGTGGCTTTGTCGAAGTCAAAGTTGACATCTTCAAAGGACATGATGGGCTGGTCTGCAGCCGGAGCTGGAGCTGGAGCCGGAGCAACAACAGGCTCTGGTGCAACGACAGGAGCTGCTTCTTGTACTGCAGCAACTTCAGGTTCGCAACCGAGTGCGTTCACTTTTGCGCCAGCCGGTGTGTTGGGGCACTTATCGGTCCAGTCTTCAACCGTGTCCTTGTCCGCATCTTCGATGGCACAACCCTTGTCCAGAATTTGTTTGCCAGGGCAACCGATTGTGCGGTTAATGTCTTTTCCGGTGGTGGACGGCACCTGGATCGCATCCGGGGAATGTTTGACTTCAGGTTTATATACGCCGGCACCCACATTGGATGGGTCATAGTAATAACCGTCAGCTGCGTTGGCATTAACTGCGCCAACGGAAATCAGGGCTGTGCTGAGCAAGCTGAGAATGAGAGGGGTACGCATATAAATAGACTCCTGTGATTGATATAAAAATTTAAAACCCGTTGCATGTTGCCATATCAAAAACACACAACAACATATACTCGTTTCTAGACCATAACGTCTTGCCTGTAAACCACGCAAGGACAAGCGGATTTAGCTGCGCAGTTTACCTGATAGCCACATTTAATCCGGTTTGTTACTTTAATACCACACTTGAACTGCATCCATCTATTTGGTTCTTCATGCAGACCACTGCAGGCCATTTGATTTCTGACAGAAATGAACGGCCCTGGCACCCATGCGGTTGTACTTTATCAACGCAACTGGTCAGGCGTTTCAAGCGGCGAGCGGTGTACCTGTTCAGCTTGGAGTTCGGGCTGATACCAGCCCAGCTTTTCACGCAATTTGACGACATTGCCGACGATGATCAAAGTGGGTGCCTTCAAGCCCGCGGCGGCGGCAAGCCCCGGCAAAGTGGCCAGAGTGCCGGTCACGACTCGTTGCGTAGGGAGCGTGCCCTGTTGAATGATCGCTGCTGGCGTGGTCTGGTCGAGGCCATGCTTCACCAATGCTTCGCACAACAACGGCAGTCCTTTCAAGCCCATGTAGATGACGATAGTCTGATCATGACGGGCAATACCATCCCAATTCATGTTGAAGGTGTTGTCCTTCAGATGCCCCGTGACGAAAGCAACTGACTGTGCATAGTCCCGATGGGTCAGTGGGATCCCGGCATAAGACGCCACACCGGCAGCAGCAGTGATGCCTGGCACCACCTGGAACGGCACGCCATGTTCGACCAGTGTTTCGATTTCCTCTCCGCCGCGACCAAAGATGAATGGATCACCGCCCTTGAGCCGCAGGGTACGCTTTCCTTCTTTTGCCAGGCGAACCAGCAGCAGATTGATTTCTTCCTGTGGCACAGCATGATCGTCGCGCTCCTTGCCCACGTATATCCGCTCGGCATCGCGTCGGCACATGTCCAGGATGGGCTGGGAAACCAGGCGGTCATGAACAATGACATCTGCCTGCTGCATCAGTCGAAGCGCACGGAAAGTCAGGAGATCTGGATTGCCTGGCCCCGCTCCGACCAGATAAACCTCGCCGCGGCTGATGTCATGCGTTGCCGCATCCGCCATCAATGCCTCAAGCTGCTTCTCTGCCTCTACATCGCGCCCGGAAAACACCATCTCCGCCACAGGGGAGAGGAAAACCTTTTCCCAAAAGGCACGGCGCTGATCGGGTTTGATGACTTCGCGAACACGGTCTTTCCATTTGGAAGCCAGTGCACCGAGCCGACCATAGGCCGCAGGGATCAGCGTTTCAAGACGCGCACGCAGCATGCGAGCCAGTACGGGAGACTCACCGCCACTCGACACGGCAACAATGATGGGTGATCGATCGATAATCGACGGCAGGATGAAACTGCAGAGTTCCGGCTTATCAGCAACGTTTACAGGAATATTGCGCGCGCGAGCAGCATCGGAAATGGCCTTGGCAATCGCCACATCATTTTCCACCACGATGACGGCATCCTTGCCGTCGAGCAACGCGGCCTCGAAACTGTCAGCCACCCGGTTGACCTTTTCTGCGTGTGGCAAACGTGCCCATGCCTCGTGCAGTTCTGATGCAGCCGCATCCACGCGCGCACCGGCGCGCAAGAATAATTCTGCCTTGCGCGCGGCAGTCTCAGACCCTCCCACCACCAGACAATGGCGATCGCGCAGATCGAGGAAAATGGGCAAATAGTTCATGGCTTATTCGGCGGTCGAGGAGTCAGGAGCATCTTCTGCTGAATAGGGCGGGATAAAGATAAAGCGCAAGTCACCTGGATTCATTTCAACGAAGTCCAGCGTGACCCCTTGCAGATAAGGCGTGCTGGACGCAGCGATCAATAACTCGATTCCGTTAACCACGATATGTTCGTCTGCCTCGCGCTCGGTATCGAAACCCATGCCGTAATTCACGGCTCCATCATCTTCCTGGTAAGCGGCAACGCGCAGGATCAAATCAAACACGTCTGGGTTATTGTTGGCAACACGGATCTGTGCAGCAGCACTGTCAGTTATTTTGATCATGGAAATACCTCGAAATCAAGTGGCCGCAAGCGCCTTGTGCGCGCGAACCTGTTGTAAAAATGGGGCAATCCAGCCGCGGGTACCCGAGCCGCGGCGATGGACATAACCAGCCAGCAAGTTATGCAATTGGTAACCATCACGCCGCCCATCTATCCCATGCCCACGTTTGACGTTGTAAGCGTATATGGAGTCGGGTGGCAGGTTTTCCAAGCTTGAATAGTGAAACTCATGAGCAGGTATGTTGTCAGGCTCCTGCCAGTGGTCGTTACCCGTTGGCTGCAGCACCGCATAGCCTCGGCCCACCGGCCGTTCATGCATAACCGTGTTTCCCGGAACCAGCCCAACCATCTGCCGGGTTTGCCCTTGCCAACTCAGGCTTTGCGACAAATACATCAGTCCGCCACATTCTGCGTAAGTCGGCAGTCCATTAGCAACGGCGAGCCTGATCTGGCTGCGTAACGAAATATTGGCCTCCAACTCAGCCATGAAGACCTCAGGAAAACCGCCTCCGACGACCAATCCGTCAAGCGCGGGTAAATCTGGGTCTCTAATCGTATCTATCTGAATCAACTCGACATTTGAAGCACGCAAAGTCTCCAAGTCTTCACTGTAATAGAAGCCGAAAGCCTGATCGTGCGCGATGCCAATGCGTATAGGCTGTCCCGCTGTGCGGACAATTCGTGCGGGTTGGCATTGGTATGGTTTAGCGCTATCGCCCACAGCCACAAATCGCTCCAGGTCAACTTGTTCTGCCACGCGGTCACCCACATGCCGTATTTGTTTACGTGCGGCATCCTGCTCATTAGCCGGCACCAAGCCGAGATGACGCTCCGCTATTTGCATGCTTGCGTCAAACTGCACCGCGCCAATTACCTCGACATCCGTGTAATGCTCAATGACTGCGCGCAGCTTGGATTCATGCCGGGTTCCGCCTAAATTATTGAGTATCACGCCGGCAATATTAATCTCCGGGTCGAACGCCTGATATCCCAGAATCAGGGGTGCCACTCCGCGCGTCATGCCACGTGCATCAATTACCAGAATGACAGGCGCACCCAACAATTTGGCCAACGCTGCATTACTGTTGCTACCGTCAAGATCAAGCCCGTCATACAGGCCTTTATTACCCTCGATCAAACTAATATGGCTGTTGCGGGATGCATGGTCGAACTGTTGCTCAATTTCCACACGGGTCATCATGTGAAAATCAAGGTTATAGCAGGGACGCCCAGCCGCCATTCCCAGCCATAACGGATCAATGTAATCCGGCCCCTTTTTAAACGGTTGAACAGTGTGGCCCCTTTGTGTGAGGGCGGCACACAGGCCGAGCGTAAGAGTCGTCTTGCCAGAGGATTTGTGAGCAGCGGAAATAAAGACGCGGGGCATATTAGCCCCGCGTAGATTTGCTTCATTATTGATCATGAGATGGTTAATGCTGACCATTCGCCGATCGAACCCATGGTCGATCGGCTATCTTTCAGTGTTCCAGTCTGGCGACAGTCGCATCATCCAGACTTGCTGGAAGAAGGCGTAAAACCTTGATGCCGAACAGAGTGGCCAGCAAGGCAATTGCCACACCACCGAACCCGAGGAAAAACTCAGGAACACTGGGCGAGTAGGTATGAAACTGACCATCAGCAAAGCTGCTACTTTCGAGTAGCCCTGGGAACATGTCCAGCGGGTAAGCCTGTGCGCCAATAATGGTTACGTACATTTGAGCCATACCGCCAAGGATAATGAGTCCGCTGGCAATCATGATCCAGACGCGCGTCTTGCCAAGATTCGTCAAAAGAATAAACAAGGGAAGGATGCAACCAATTACGATCTGCCCCACCCAGAACAACGTGGTAATGATGCCGCCATCACGCAGGACAAAAGCTTCAACCCCCTCCATCTTGGCAAAATAAAGGTTGGTCAAGTGAAACACCACTGTGAAGTAGAGAACCGCTGCCACAAATACTGCCAGTAGATTCTTGAGCCGTAACATCACTGCATCACCTAAAGGCCGCCCTGTCCATGCATATGCCGCGGCAAGAACCATCAAGTAAACAGCCAAACCATAAGCAAACGACATGATGATGAACATCGGCGCAAGCATAGAACTTCCATACAGTTCACGAGCAATTAGGAATCCGAACAAGGAACCTGTACCGGTAGTCAGGATCAGCCGCCAGATGAAGGCAGCTGTGCCTGCTGTTTTAGCGTATCCAGCAACCGATCGATCGAGCATTGTCCATAGGTAAATACCAACCAACCCGAAGAAACCGGAATAGAGAAAAACGTTCCAGGTAAACATGGACTTGAAGTTGAAATGGGTCATTGCAACGATCAAGCGGTCAGATCGGCCCAAATCAAGCACGAGGACAAGCAATCCCCCCAACATCAGAGCCAGTGCTAGAACCGCAGAAAGCGGAGCTAGGGGCTTATACATTTTTTGATTAAAAACCGAGGCGATCGATGCTACGTTAAGTGCACCCGACGCAGCAACGATCAAGAACACGGCAAATACATGCGGTAATCCCCAAACGATCTGGTTATCCATGCCCGTAACAACATGGCCATGATGATGCATGTAATTCCAAGCCAGTGCACCGAACAGTACAAAAAGGCCCAGGCCTCCAAAAAGCAGCCAATACTTTAGGCTGCTGCCCTCTACTTCGCGGAAAGTGATGCTTGCCATGTTGAATTAGATTCCGTGATAGCGAACGCCGAGATTGAGATTAAGGTCTGCTCGTACCTGCTTGGTTGGCAGTTCACGTAGACGCTTGGAGATCTCGCTTTCGGGATCGTTCATGTCGCCGAACAACAGGGCGTTATGCCCTGAAGCTGTGCAAGCTTCAACGCAAGCGGTTGTGCCGTCACCTCGGTCAATTTTTTGAACGCAAAGAGTGCACGATTCAACGCAACCTATGCCGCGAGGAACGTCTGGCTTTTGCGTATCGTTCAAAGACTCATGCACCAGTGAACGGGCTTTGTACGGGCACGCCATCATGCAGTAACGGCAGCCGATACAAGTATGGCGATTTACCAAAACAATCCCATCGGCGCGTTTGAATGAAGCCCCGGTGGGACATACATCGACGCACGGCGCATCTGCACAATGCTGGCACATCATCGGCAGATTGGTTTCCATCTGCGTCAGGGGATTCTGCAGTTCCAGCTTGCGAATCCATTGAGGTGCCTGCTTTTTATGCACGCTTTGATCTACCGGGGTCCAGCCATTTTCAGTACTACAGGCTGTGACACAGTCATCACATCCGGACTCACATTTAGTCGCATCAACAAGCATGCCCCAGCGTACGGCACTACTAGCCGCCTGACTTTCCGGACGGCCGTGCGCTACTTCCATCAACATGACTCCAGGAGCCAGACTGACCCCTGCAGCAGCAGCTGCCACACCGACAAAACGTCGACGGTCTGGCGAGACTGGATTATCTACGATGGGTTTATTTTCATTCATTGCGATATCCCAGCCATAGCTTCTGCACTTATTTTATCTTTTGAATGGGCGGCCAACTTGTGCGCGTAATGTGCTGTCTCAGCATTTAACGGATGCATCGCCATAGACCCTTGCGGCTTCGTTGAATGGCATTCAAAACAGTCAATCTTGACTGCAGCATAGCTATGACAACTCACACAAAAGTCATCCTTATCTTTGGCTACACTACCGGACTTTTCACTTGCATGGCAGTTGATACATTCCTTGAGGCTGTATTTTTTGCTTCGAACCCCCTGGATAACCGTTTCGTCACGGTGATGGTCCAGTAATTCCATGTGATTACGCCGCATATAGTCAGTATCCTCCACACACTGCTCACCTTTTAATGCTTTGGTGATAACAGGTTTGGATGCAACTCCGACCTTGGGGGCGGATGTTGATTCAACTCCCGCCCACGCCAGTGCGGCTGTAGCCAGAACGACCACACCGACGGCCAGCAAACGTTTCATCTTGCCTGCCACGCTCAGTCACCCATACCCATTACGATATAGCCCGTCGGGCACACATCAGCGCAAATGTGACAGCCGATGCACTTGCCATAATCGGTATCAACGTAACGACCGACGGTGGGATTGTCCTTTTTCTTCACTTTGAAAACAGCGGTCTGCGGACAATAGACAATACAGTTATCGCATTCAAAACACTGACCGCAAGACATGCAGCGCTTGGCTTCGTCAATAGTTTCTTTATCCGACAACGCATGCAGACGCTCTTCAAAGTTACCCAGCGCGCCTTCCTTATCCAGGACGGTGACATCGCGAATATGACGTTCCACAGCAGGGAAATGGCCCAGGAACAGTTCGTTATGCGGAATGATGTGGCGAGCCGAACGATCTTCAAAGTTATGCAGCAAATCCTTGCGCTCGGAGGTACCCCATTCCTGAGTGTGAATTTCGCTGTATTCGTGACCGGTTTCCAACCATTTGCGGATTTGGTCAAAGTGATGGACATCCACTTTCGGGCGCTTGTCGAGCTCTTTTTTGCCGGAGAGGAATGCGTCAATCCCGTCAACGGCAATCGAAGCGTGACCAATAGCAGTGGTCAGCAAGTGCGGACGAATCACGTCGCCGCCGACAAAGACTTTCTCGCTGCCGGGGAAGCGATAATTCTTGTCTGCCTTGATAAGACCATTGTTGTTATTGAACTGCTCGATGCCGGTGAAATCAACACCTTGACCGATCGCGGACACGATCAGGTCAGCAGGCAGATCACGCTCGGTGCCTTCAACCAGCTTGGTTTCCTTGCCTTCCATCACGAAGTCGGAAACACGCAGCGCAGTTGCACGGCCCTTTTCATCAAGTACAACCGCAATCGGGGTTACGCCACCCAAGATCTCGATTCCTTCCTGCAGGGCGTGTTCGATTTCGTGCTTGCTGGCGTTCATCTTATCGATGGTGGCACGCGAAACGAGTACGACTTCAGCGCCGTCACGTGCGGATATCGATGCCACATCGTGAGCCATGTGGCCTGAAATCACGTTTTCAGCACTCGGACGCTCGTCAGTTGTACCCATTTTGGTCACATTACCCAAACGGCGAGCGACTGTCACAACGTCAATCGAGGTGTCACCGCCGCCGATCACAACGACGCGGTTGCCCACGTGTTGCAGGCGACCTTCGTTAAATGCACGCAGAAATGCCACTGCGGTCACGCAGTTTGGCGCTTCAGCGCCGGGAACCGGCAACGGACGGCCAGCCTGTGCGCCCATAGCCATGAAGATGGCATCAAATTCCTTGTCGATGGCGTCATAGCTGACGTCAGTTCCAACGCGGGTCTTGAGACGCGTTTCGACGCCCATTTCAATGATGCGACCGATTTCAGAGTCAAGCATTTCGCGCGGCGTACGGAAGCCAGGAATGCCGTAACGCATCATGCCGCCCAGTTCTTCGTGCTCATCGAATATGGTCACGCCGTGGCCTTTCAGGCGCAGCTGGTAAGCTGCTGCTAGGCCGGCCGGGCCAGCACCGATAATGGCAACTTTCTTACCGGTTGAGGCTGCAGCCGGCGTGAATTTCATGTTGTTCTCGATACCCCAGTCGCCAACGAAGTGCTCGACCGAGTTAATACCCACATGGTCTTCGACCATGTTGCGGTTACAGCCCGATTCGCACGGCGCCGGGCACACGCGACCCATTACGGCGGGAAACGGGTTGGCCGATGTAATACGCTCGAAAGCATACTGCTGCCAAGTCACACCTGCAGGCGGCTTCTCGATTCCACGCGCGATGTTCAGATAGCCGCGAATGTCTTCACCGGCCGGGCAGGAGCCTTGGCACGGCGGAGTGGACAGCATGTATTCCGGGCACTTGTGCGTCCAGCTGGCCTGGAAAATCATGTCCTGAGCCGAGCGAATGTTCGCCTCGGTCTCGCCATCCTTATAACGACGCCATGAAACGCCTTCGGTTTTTGCTTTATTCGTCGTGACAGCCATGCTGGTTCTCCTAACGCGTACGTAACTAAAGATAAAAAATCGCAATCAGCCTGCTGCTGAAATCAGTCCAGCTTAATTGCCTTGCTGACCAATTGATGCACCCCGCCCACCATGCTCATGTCGAAGCCATATTTGGGCAATACCTTGGTGAACTGCGCCTTGCAGATGGCGCAGATCGTGGCCATAAAGTTGACCTTGTGCTCTTTGACGACATTGTTCAGAGCCGTAACGCGTGGCAACGCGCCTTTGACCCTGACTTCCATCAAATCATCTGTTAGCAGCCCGCCGCCGCCGCCACAACAGAAAGTAGACTCATAAATGGTGTCGTCCGCCATATTATGGAAATTATTAACCACGGATTTAATCAACTCACGCGGAATGGTGAATTGGCCTCCGGGTTCGGTTCCCATGCGCGATGCACGAGCCACATTACAGGAATCGTGATAGGTAACGATCAGGTCATCGTTGAGCGAAGGATCTACCTTGATCCTACCGGACTGGATCAAATCATTGGTCAATTCGCAAATGTGCTGTGGCTGTGGATAGTTCGGATCTAATTGCTTCTGCAATTCGATCGAAAATGGATCGTCTGCTCCATAACCAATACCTGTCAGGGTATTCCAGAAACTATAGGCAACTCGCCATGCATGCCCACATTCACCTACAACAATGCGTTTGACCCCAAGTTCGAGCGCAGCATCACGAATCCGCATCGCCACCTTGCGCATAGTTTCGTAGTTGCCATTGAAAAGGCCGAAGTTGCCAGCCTCTGAGGCATGCGTAGAAAGCGTCCAGCTTATACCCGCAGCATGAAAAACTTTGGCGTAGCCAATGAGTGATTCAACATGAGGCTCAGAGAAAAAGTCGGCTGAAGGCGTAACCAACAAGACTTCTGCGCCTTTTACATCGATAGGTAATTTAACAGCTACACCGGTATCTGCTTCGATATCCTCCTCCAAGCCCTCAAGGGTATCCAGCAAAGCTGGGCCGGGGAGTCCGAGGTTATTGCCAATTTTCTGCACTTTACCCAGAATTTCATTTGAATACTTCTGCCCCATACCGACGTGATTAAGAATCTCGCGTCCGGCCATGGTGATTTCAGCAGTATCAATTCCGTATGGACAAAATACAGAGCAGCGCCGGCATTCTGAACACTGATGGTAATAGTTATACCAATCGTCCAGCACCTCTTTGGTCAAATCCTTTGCGCCTACCAGCTTGGGAAATAACTTTCCAGCGGTTGTGAAATAGCGGCGATAAACTTGGCGCATTAAATCCTGGCGCGCAACAGGCATGTTTTTGGGATCTGAAGTTCCCAAGTAATAATGACATTTATCGGTGCAGGCACCGCAGTGCACACAGGCGTCGAGGAAAACTTTCAGTGAGCGATACTTACCCAGCAAGTCGCCCATTTTTTCGAGCGCGCTTTCTTTCCAGTTATCGGCCAACTCGTGCGGATAACCCATGAAGTCCTGGACAGGTTTAGGCGCCAGAAAGGTTTTGGCATGCGCCATGACGCCTTCCCGAAGCTTAGGTACCTCGATGTAATCCTTGATTTCTGGAATATCAAATTCAGCAGCAGCCACTAGCGAGTCCTTTATCCGTACTTGTATTTTCGTAAATCGGATTCAACGAATCAGTTTTTCTGATCAAGTCGAGCCGCCCATGCTGCCACGTGGCGGTTTTCACGTGGGTTGTCAGCCTGATTGCGGGTGGGACTGAAAAATACTCCCGGAGCATGCAACAGCTTGCTGATCGGAAAAATGAGCATCAGCAGTGCCACCAATGCAAGATGCACCAACAAAATGGGATCCTGCGGAACTGGTTGCACATCAAAGTACATCAACCCCATAAAAAACGTCTTGAGCGCCACAATGTCAGTATGCGCAACAAAGGTCATCAACATGCCCGATGCGCCAATCACGATGATCAGCACCAGCATCAAGTAATCTGACGGAGTTGAAATGTAGCGCACCCGGTCAACCAGAAAGCGACGCGCCAGCAAACCAATTAAGCCAACTACCATCATGATGCTGGCATATTTCCCAAATGGCTGAACGATATTGACCCAGAACCACACGGGTTCGGTGAAATAACGGAGATGCCTTAGCAACACCAGTAAAAGACCGAAGTGGAACAGCCAGCCGAATACCCAAATCCACTTGTTGGATTTGAACAGCGATTCAAACAGAACCACTTCCTTTGCCATGCGATACACCACTCCCGTTTGCGTCGTGGGCGCCGGGGTGGTCGGGATTTTCAGCGGCGCAGGCGTGCGGCTGTAGTCAAATATTTTGTACGCCAAGCCTGCCACGAGCAACAAAGTTGCGATGTAGAACAAACCAGCATAAATAATCGTTACAGTAGACAAACCCACTCCCCTAACCACATATCTGTTTACGAATCAAACGCTTTTACATTCAATTTGGAAACACACATCCAGAATCAAAGTCGCCCCGAATAACTTCGGGGCGACCCGAATGCTTTAGACCTTAGATACAGCCAGTAGGCTTCGGCAGGCCAGCAATCTTACAAGCCTGTTTTGCCGGACCGTAGGGAAACAACTCATACAAGTACTTGTTGTTGCCTTTATCGGGTCCGAGCTTTTTGCCGATTGCCTTGGTCAGAACACGCACTGCAGGCGCAATCTGATACTCAGCGTAATATTCACGCAGGAAGTTCACCACTTCCCAGTGACCTTCCGTCAGTTCAACTTTTTCTTCGACAGCCATATACTTGGCAATATCTTCGTTCCATTGCGACAAGTCGATCAGATAGCCTTCTTCGTCAACTTCGTAGTCCTTACCGGCGATGTTCACCATGGGCATAGCATTACTCCTTTAAATTAAATTACAGCCAAGACTGGCAGCTTTTGTGTTCTGCGACCAGATCCACAAAACCAGCGTAATCCACGACATTGACTCCGTCCAGCACACGCGCAGCCATGCCGCGCGCCGCCAGATCAGGACCGAGTGCGTAAATCTTGAGGTCAGCCGCTGCTGCCTGGATTTTCGCTGCTGCCGTGCCGCCAGTCGTTGCCGCGTAGACCGCGTCTTCAATCAGCAAAACAGCAGAACCTTTGGTGGCCATAGCGAGACAGCTTTCAAGCGATCCGCGATCTGTGGCCGATTTATTCACAATATGCAGCATGTTCAATCCCTTTAAAAGCTGATTACAACGTCTTGCTCAGCCATGAGATTAGCCATCTCATCGACGGAGAGCACCGTCACATCAACAATCAGGTCATCCTCGACCAAGCCGCGTGCATCCATCGACGCTTGATCAACGTAGAGTTTTTCAATGTCATAGCCATCAAGAGCGCGATAAGTCTTGGAAAAATCCTTAACTTCAATGCCCTTGGTGTCGATACCCTTCAACAATTGATATACACCGTCGTCGGTAAACACCATGCTAACGTCCTGATCAAATGCCGCCGTAATCAGCACAACCTCCAGACCTTCCAGCGCATACACGGTACCGTGCGGGGCTTTCCGGTTCAGGAACATAAATTTCTTGACGATCCCAGAACCGTCTTCCATCTCATCCATATCACTCATCCCGTATTTCCTTAATCACCGAACGTCACGAGACGGTCGTACTGAATGCCCATTTCCACCAACTGCCCCAAACCAGAGATGCGAAAATTGTCGCCAAGAACGCCATCGGTGATACCACGGCGCTGCGCGGCAGCAACACACACAACCAGGTCGACACCATAATCGGCCGCTAACTTGGACCAGCGTGCGCCTACGTTACGATCATCCTGGGGCGGTGTGGCCAGACGCGATGCGTTATACACGCCATCGTGATAGAAAAAAATACGGGGAACTTTATAGCCCTTTTCAAGCGCAGTGCGCGCAAAAAGATAGGCAGAGTCACTTGCTTGATGACTGTAAGGCCCTTCGTTTACAAGAATACCGAATTGCATGTAACCACTCCAAAAGATAATGCTATATCAACCTCCCCCGCAAAAAATCGCGGGGAGGAGGCCACTTTAATTAGAAGCGGATATGCGCAGAAGCGTTCAGGTTGGCACGACCACCACGCCAGTTATCAATGTGATATTTGGTGAAGGGCAGACCGGTCTTCTCAAAGAACGCAGGCCAACCAATGCGGTCGATCCAGTCAATCATGCGCTCCCACGGCTTGCCGTCTTCCTTGTAGGTTGCAAGGATCTTTTTGACGACTTCAGAAACCTCCGGCCAGCGCGGTGCATTGTTCGGCAGGCCCGATGCAACCAGTTTGTGGAAAGTCGGCTTGGAACGAGCGTTGGAGTTCTTGCCACCGACCCAGATCGCAATCTTTGAGTGCTCGGGATCGTTGATCTGCATTGGCGGGCACGGAGGGAAACAAGCGCCACAGCAAATGCACTTTTTCTCGTCGACTTCCAGCGAAGGCTTGCCGTTCACAAGCGCGGGACGGATCGCGGCCACCGGGCAACGCGCCACGACAGACGGACGCTCACACACGTTGGCAACCAAGTCATGGTTGATCTTCGGCGGCTTGGTGTGCTGAACAATAATGGCGATGTCAGCCTGTCCGCCGCAGTTAATTTCGCAGCAGGAGGTAGAGAGCTTGACGCGGTTGGGCATCTCGCACTTGACGAAGTCGTCATACAACTCATCCATCAGCGCCTTGACAACGCCGGAAGCGTCGGTGCCGGGGATGTCACAGTGCAACCAACCCTGGGTGTGTGCAATCATGGACACCGAGTTGGCGGTACCGCCAATGGGGTAACCCTTGTCGTTCAACGCCTTGATCAGCGGCTCGACCTTGGCGCCGTCAGCAACCATGTACTCGATGTTGGAGCGTGCAGTGAATCGCACGAAACCGTCACCATACTGGTCTGCAATGTCAGCCAGCTCACGGATGGTGTAGTGGTCCATCTGACGCGCTGTACCAGCCTTAACTGTCCAGACTTCGTCGCCGGACTCGGCGCGATGATAAAGAACACCCGGCTTCGGATGGCTGTGGAAAGCCCACTTGCCATAGTTTTTCACCATTACGGGGTGCATGTAGGGCATCGGATCCGGAGCACCGGATTCGATAGGCGGACGCAGTTCTGCCATTTTATTTCTCCGCCTTAATTAACGCATAAAGCTGATTCAATCCACGGGACCGGCTCGCGCCGGGCCCGCGACAAGTAAAACCTTAAGCAGCGGACTGCTTGTATTCGTTCCACTTCTCGACCTGCTCATCCCAATCATCGGAACGGAAGTAAGGATTGGAACGCGGCGAGCTGATCATGTTGGGATCAACCGGAATATCCAGACCTTCAAGGAAGTTGGTCAGACCAATCCGCTCAATCATTTCACCGGTGCGCTCATGCTCCAGCGCGTTTTCCGCAAAGAAGTCGAGAATATTGCGCGCCAGCTCATTCAGCTTCTCGAAGTCCTCATCCGACTCCAACTTCATGAACGGAATCACCACGGTACCCATGGACGCGCCGATCTTCAGCACGCCCTTGCCACCAACCAGAATCGACACGCCCTTGTCCACACCAGGCAACAGACCGCCAGGGATGACGTTCAGGCAATGCATGCAGCGCACGCAGTTTTTATTGTCGATGCACATTGCATTGCCGTCGCCCAGATTGGCAACCGACACGCTTGCAGCCGCCTTGACATCGCTTGCCTTAACCAGGGTAATTGCCTTGGTCGGGCACTTGCTGACCACGTCGTTGACCAGATCGGTCATGCCGTGCGCTTTGTAATAATCCTGAACCTGCGCCTCGTTCACGCGAATATTGTCGCGCCAAGTGCCGATGGTCGCCATGTCGGAACGCTGAATGGCGTTCATGCAGTCATTCGGGCAACCGGAGAATTTGAATTTGAACTTATAGGGCAGCGAAGGACGATGCATGTCATCCAGGTTGTTATTAATGACAGTGCGCAATGCTTTGGCTTCGTCGTAGCAGGACATTTCGCAACGCGAAGCACCCACACAGGACATCGACGTACGCAGCGCGGGACCCGCACCACCCAGGTCGAAACCCATTTCGTTGAAAGCATCGAACGCGCCCTGCACATCAGCCGTCTTGATACCCTGGAACATGATGTCGCCGGACTGGCCATGGAACGCAATCAGACCGGAACCACCCGTCGCCGACCAGACGTCACACATCTTGCGCAACAGGTCGGAACTGTAATGCATGCCCGCAGGCGGTTGAACGCGCAGGGTATGGAATTCGGCAGCTTCGGGGAACAACGGCTTGTGGTCTGCATCTTTCAGCTCAGTGAAGCGGGGGATCACGCCACCACCGTAGCCAAACACACCAACCGTACCGCCTTTCCAGTAACCGAATTTGGTCTGGTATGACGTCTCCAACTGACCCATCAGGTCAACCATCATGTCATTGTCTTTTGCCAAACGCTTCAGGCCAGTCACGAAACTGGGCCACGGGCCGCTCTCGAGTTGGTCCAGATTGGGCGTATCAATCATTTGCTTTGCCATGGTCTTCTCTCCTAAGAAAATTTCGAAATGCCCGCTCAGGCAACTGCCCAACGGTATTCCCGCATCGTATTGGCTTGGCAGCCTCACTACCATCATTCTCTTGGGTAAACGAACTACTCCATACGGGTAGGTTGACATCAACCCAAATGAAGTATCTTTACTCGCCCATCCTGGTAATGCTCTGTTGACGTGCTACATGGGACACCAGGGTCGCCAATAGATCGGCCGCCACAAGAATCCATAAGAGTATTAAAATATTGTTGAAGACGCAAGCCCTTGCTGCAAACAGGGTTGAAATGCCTGTAAACAACCCTATTTCCATTCCCACTTGTTTATTCGTTGTAAACGAAGAGACTCAATCATTGTTCGATATTGCCATCCATGCCAGAGACCACTTCAATTGACAAATTTCGCCTCCCGTTCGGGGGGCAGGAAATCGAGTTTCAAAATTTTGTTAACGAATCTGGTGGCGTTCCTTTTCTGCGTATCCGAATTCGTGAAAACAAACGCTTTACTATTTTCGAAGTTGATCCCGGAAGCGCGCAGAAGTGGGCTGACATCATGCATGCATGGGCTACGGAACACGCCGGTGATGTACCGTGAACTGGACAAGCTGGCCCGAAGACAAGCCTGAGGTATACGTTCCCGAGATGATCGACCTTCAGTTCGATCTGGTGGGCACAACCATACCGGCCGACAACGCGCTGCTGCTCTGTACTTCATTGGTCGAACTATTGCCCTGGCTGGGCGAAGACCCTCGTATCGGCATCCAGCAGATCAGGGGAGCTGAATCCAATATTGGCGATATCACGCTCAATATGAATCGTCGGACCAAGCTTGCAATTCGTGCGCCCAAAACACGTGTGGATGATCTGCAGCACCTGGTCGGACAAAAACTCGATTTGGCTGGCCATGCATTGCAGATTGGCAACTTCAAAACGCGTGCTTTTAGCCCGTTTGCCAACATCTACGCCCATTTCGTTGACACAGGCAGCGCCAGTGAAGAACAATTCGTGCAGGATGTCATGCGCGAGCTGGATGGTCATTTCCAGATCCGCTGCGGGTTTATTTGCGGCAAGCGACAAACCTTGAAAAGCGCGTCCGGGCCATTATTTGGCTACAGCCTGATGCTGCACGATGTTCCCCCACACAAGTCCCTGCAATTGCAGGATGAGGGCATGGGACGCAACCGTTTGTTAGGCTGCGGAATTTTTATTCCGCACAAATCCATTGCGCCGGTTGTTCAGGCCAATATTTAGAATCATTTTTTGCAACCAACCGAAAAGGAGAAGTAATCATGGGTTACATGTTGAACGGCGAAGAGCTCGAAACGGGCGAAGAAAACTTCCTGCTGGAAGCCAATTTCAGCGATGAAATTGTCCCCGTCATCGCCGCAGCTGAAGGCATCAAACTGACTGACGAGCATTTGCAGGTTGTCGCCTATTTGCGTGACAAATACAAGGAAGACGGCCAAACCCCGAACTTCCGCAATATGGTCGCCGAGCTGGATGAGCTGCACGCAGGCGTGGACTGGAAGAAAAAGCTGTACGAACTATTCCCCAACATGCCTGCTCGCCAGGGCTGCCGCGTCGCCGGCCTGCCCAAGCCCTTCGGCAAGGGCGGCTACTGATACCAGAGCCCGGAACCGAGAGCCGGGCGTTGGTGCGCACGGCTCTCCACTCCTGACTTTCAAGGCTCCACCCATGTTCAGCAACACCCTCGTAAACACTGAAGATCTGGCCGCCCATTTGGACGATCCGAACTGGGTCGTCCTGGATTGCCGCTTCACCCTCACTGACCCCGAGGCAGGCCGCCAAGCCTACGAGACGGGCCACATCCCGGGCGCGCATTACGTGCACCTTGACGATGACCTTTCCGCCCCCATCGGCGAAACCACGGGACGCCACCCCCTGCCTGACCCGCACGTGCTGGCTGAAAAACTGTGCCAATGGGGGGTTGGGGTCAACAAGCAGGTGGTGGTGTATGACGATAGCTATGGCGCCATGGCCGTCCGTCTGTGGTGGATGATGCGCTGGCTCGGCCACCCCGGAGTGGCGCTGCTGGACGGAGGCTATCCGAAATGGCTGCGCGAGAAGCGCCCGGTCAACGCCGAACAGCCGACGCCGCACAAGGCAAGCTGCGCCTGCCTGCCGGAACCCACCCAGATCGTGACGGCGGACGAAATCCTGCATGCGTCGCGCTCAGGCGAACAACTCATCATCGATGCGCGCCCGGATCGCCGTTTCTCTGGCGAGTTTGAGCCGCTCGACCCGGTGGCGGGTCACGTGCCCGGCGCCATCAATTATCCCTTTGATGAAAATCTCGACGTGGACGGTACCTTCATGCCACCGGAAGCGTTGCGCGAAAACTACCAGGCGCTGCTCAAGGGCCGCCCGGCCTGGCAGGTGCTGCACATGTGCGGCTCCGGCGTGACCGCCTGCCACAACATTCTGGCGATGGAAATCGCTGGCCTTCCCGGTTCACGGCTTTACCCCGGCTCTTGGAGCGAGTGGATCACCGATCCAGCCCGCCCCGTTGCCAC